>JBILTM010000149.1:0-13346 GCA_044371545.1 Burkholderiaceae bacterium | reverse complement strand
GGCCGCCGGCCGGGCGAGCGCCTGGTGCGCGCCCGCGACCGCGACGTAGAGCAGCGCCGCCAGCTCGCGCGCCTCGTCGGTGTCGCCGACGAGCCGCTCGAACTTCGCGGTCAGCACCGCCATGCGTACGCCGTCGACCTCGGCGAGCATCGCCGCGACCGAGCGGTCCTGACGGCCGAGTTCGCGCAGCGCGAGCTCGAAGCGCATCGCCTCGAGGTTGCGACCGCCCCGTGCGAGCGCGGCGTCGAGCAGCCGCAGCAGGTCCGCGACCGGATCGTCGCTCGCGCGTGCCTCGAGCGCGCGGTCGGCCTCGAGCTCGCGCTCGCGCCAGCGCGCGATCAGCGCCGACAGAAGCTCGGCGTGGTCGGCGAAGTGCCAGTAGAAGCTGCCCCGGGTGATGCCGAGCGCATCGGCGAGCGACAGCACGCGGACCGCGTCGAAGCCGCCGGCGACGACCGCGTCGCGGGCGGCGTCGAGCCAGTCGTCGCGGCCGAGCCGCGCGGCGTCGTCGCGCTGCGCCGGCGCGCGCGCGCGTCGCTTCGCGGCGGGGCCGCGGTCCGGGGTCCGAGAGATCACGGTTCGCTCCGATCGGGCCGCATGGCGGCGGCGGGGTGCGCGGGGCCGTCCGCCGGGCGCCCGCCGTCCATGCATCAGTGTACGGAGGCCGCGCGCCGGCGGCCAGCGCGCCGCGAAAGCGCGCCGTGCCGGAGACCGCCGTGTCGCTGAAGGGCTGGCTGTCGCCGCCGGTGTCGGCCTGGATGCTCGGTGCGCCGCGGCTGCAGCGGCAGCGCGACCGGGCGGAACGCACGCGCCGCGCGCGCGGCGAGCCGCACCGGGTGACCTACTTCCACCAGCCGGACGACCCGTACTCGGTGCTCGCCGCGGCGGTGCTGCCCGGACTGCTCCGCCGCTACGACGTCGTGCTCGAGCCGCACGTGGTCGGTCCGCCCGACGACGGCGCCGCGCCCGAGCGCGCCCGGCTCGCGGCGTGGTCGCGCGTCGACGCGGCGAGGCTCGCGCGCCGCCACGGCCTCGCCTTCGAGGACCGCGGCGCGCCGCCGTCGCCGGCCGCGCTGCGGGATGTCACCGAGCGGCTCGTCGAGGCCGCGGACGGCGGCCGCTTCGCGGACGCCGCAGCGGCGATCACGCTCGACGCGTGGCGGGCGCCGCGCGACGCCGCCGGCGACGCTCCGGCGCCGGCGCCCTCGCCTGCCGCGGCCGCGCACCTGGCCCGCGCCGCGACGCTCCGGCGCGGGCTCGGCCACTACCTCGGCGCGACCTTCCACTACGCCGGCGAGTGGTACTGGGGCGTCGACCGGCTGCACCACCTCGAGCGGCGCCTGCAGGCGCTCGGCGCGGCGCGCGACGGGGCCGACGCGATCCTGTGCCCGCCCGACCTCGACACCGACGACGGCGCGCCCGAGGCGCCCCCGGGCGCGCCCCGAACCGTCGACTTCTGGTTCTCGCTGCGCAGCCCCTACTCGGCGATCGTCGCGCCGCGCGCGATGCGGCTCGCGCGCCGGCACGGCGCGACGCTGCGCCTGCGCCCGCTGCTGCCGATGGTGATGCGCGGCCTGCCGGTGCCGCCCGAGAAGCGCCGCTACATCGCCGCCGACGCCGCCCGCGAGGCGCGGCTGCACGGCGTGCCGTTCGGGCGGCTCGTCGACCCGGTCGGCCGCCCGGCCGAGCGCGGGCTCGCGGTGCTGGCGCGGGCGCGCCGCGAGGGCCTCGGCGAGGCGATGCTCGCGTCGCTGATGCAGGGCATCTGGGCCGACGGCCTCGACGCCGGCTCCGACCGAGGCCTGCGCCGGATGGCCGAGCGCGCCGGCCTCGCGTGGGCCGACTGCCGCGACGCGCTCGGCGACCCGGGCTGGCGCGCCGAGGCCGAGCGCGACCGCATGGCGCTGTTCGAGCGCGGGCTCTGGGGCGTGCCGTCGTTCGCGGTCGGCGACGTCGCGGCGTGGGGCCAGGACCGGCTGTGGACGATCCGCGACGCGCTGCGCGCCGACACACCGCACACGGGAGCGCCGCGATGAGACGTCCTGCACGAGCCGCTCGTCGACTCGCCCTCGGCCTCCTCGCGCCCCTCCTCGCCGCGCTCGCCGCGCTCGCCGTCCTCCCCGTCCAAGCCGCCCCACCCCGCCCGAACTTCGTCGTCATCGTCGCCGACGACTGGGGCTTCACCGACGTCGGCGCGTTCGGCGGCGAGATCCCGACGCCGCACCTCGACGCGCTCGCCGCGCGCGGCACCCGCTTCACCAACTTCCACGCCGCGGCCTCGTGCGCGCCGACGCGGGCGATGCTGCTGACCGGCGTCGAGCACCACCTCGCCGGCGTCGGCAACCTGCACGAATCGATGCCGCGCGCGCACCGCGGCCGCCCGGGCTACCTCGGCTCGCTCGCGCCGGACGTGGTCACCGTGTCGTCGCGGCTGCAGGCGGCCGGCTGGCGCACCTACGCGTCGGGCAAGTGGAACGTCGGCACCGAGCCGCACAACCTGCCCGACCGCCGCGGCTTCGACCGCTCGATCGTGCAGGGCGACACCGGCTCGGACAACTGGGTGCCGACGCAGCGCTACCTGCCGCACTCGGCATCGGTGCAGTGGTTCGAGGACGGCCGACCGGCGAGGATGCCCGCGACGTTCTACTCGTCGGAGTGGTTCGTCGACCGGCTGATCGGCTTCCTGCGCGACGCACCCGATCGCGACCGGCCGTTCTTCGCGCTGCTCGGCTTCCAGGCGAACCACGCGCCGCTGCAGGCGCCGCGCGAGTTCGTCGAGCGGCACGCCGGCCGCTACGAGGACGGCTGGGACGCGCTGCGCCGCGCGCGCCGCGACCGCGCCGCGGCGCTCGGCGTGGTGCCCCCGGGCACGGCGCTCGCGTCGGTGCCGACGACGCCCGACTGGAACGCGCTGTCGGCCGAGGACCGCCGCTACCAGGCGAAGCGCATGCAGGTCTACGCCGCGATGGCCGAGGCGATGGACCACCACGTCGGGCGCCTCGTCGAGTTCCTTCGCGCCGAGGGCCGGCTCGACGACACGGTCTTCGTGTTCCTGTCGGACAACGGCCCGGAGGGCTCGGACTACCGCAACGCGCAGCCCTGGCTCTGGACGCAGTACACGCAGTCGATCGACCGGCTCGGCGGCCCCGGGGCCTACGCGATCATGGGCCCGGGCTGGGCGAGCGCGGCGGCCTCGCCGCTGTCGGGCTACAAGTTCATCGGCGGCGAAGGCGGCACGCGCGTGCCGCTGATCGTCGCGGGCGCGCCGGGCACGCGGGCCGGCGGCCTGCACCACGGCCTCGCGCACGTCACCGACATCGTGCCGACGCTGCTCGAGCTGGCAGGCCTGCCCGCGGCCGGCGCGGCCGGCGACGGCCGCCCGGTGAAGCCCCTGGCGGGCCGCAGCCTGGTGCCCGCGCTGCGCGACCCTGGCGTGCGCGTGCGGGGACCGGACGACACGATCGGCTACGAGCTGTCCGGCGACGAGGCGCTCTACCGCGGCGACCTGAAGCTGAGCCGTGGCCTGCCGCCGCTCGGCGACGGGCGCTGGCGGCTCTTCGACATCGCCGCCGACCCGGGCGAGACGCGCGACCTCGCGCGCGAGCGGCCCGAGCTCGTCGCGCGCCTCGCCGCCGAGTACGACGCCTGGGCGCGCGAGCACGGCGTGCTGCCGATGCCCGCCGGCTACGACGCCTCCCGTCAGGTCACGATCAACAGCGTGCTCGACTACTGGCTCCCGGCCTACGCGCCGATCGGCGGCGCGCTCGCGCTCGCCGTCGCCGCGGCGCTCGTGCTGCGCCGACGGCGCCGCGCCGCCCCGCCCGCGGGTGCCTCGAGATGAGCCGACGCACGCGCCGCGTCGCGCTCGTGGCCGCGTTCGTGCTCGTCGCGGCCGCGGTCCTCGCATGGTGGCAGCGCGGCGAGATCGCGATCGCGCTGGTCAAGCGCGCCGCGCTCGCGCAGCTCTCCGCCGACCCCGCGGCCGAGCTGCCCGACGGGCTGCACGTCGGGCTGTGCGGCGCGGGCTCGCCGTTCCCCGATCCGCGCCGCGGCGGCCCGTGCACGCTGGTGCTCGCCGGCCGTACGCTGCTGGTGTTCGACGCCGGCTCGGGCGCGACGCGCACGATCGGCCGGATGGGTTTCGACACCGGCCGGATCGACGCGATCCTGCTGACGCACCTGCACTCGGACCACTTCGACGGCCTCGGCGAGCTGCTGCTGCAGCGCTGGGTCGCCGGGACGCGGACCGCGCCGGTGCCGGTGCACGGCCCGCCCGGCGTCGAGGAGGTGCTCGCCGGGCTCGCGCGAGCGTACGCCCCCGACCGCGGCTACCGGATCGCGCACCACGGCCCCGATGTGGTGCCACCGAGCGGCGCGGGCGGTGTCCCGCTGCCGGTGTCGACCGGCAGCGGGCGCAGGGCGACGGTGATCGCCGACGGCGCGCTCGAGGTGGTCGCGTTCGAGGTCGACCACGCACCGGCGCACCCGGCCTACGGCTACCGGATCCGCTATCGCGACCGCGTCGTCGTGCTGAGCGGCGACACGCGGCGCAGCGACGCGGTCGCTCGAGAGGCGCGCGGCGCGGACCTGCTGGTCCACGAGGCCCTGTCGGAGCGGCTGCTCGCGGTGCTCGACGAGGCGGCCGCCGCGACCGGCCGCGGCCCGCTGCGCCGGATCCTGCACGACATCGTCGGCTACCACGCGTCGCCCGAGGACGCGGCGACGATCGCCCGCGACGCCGGCGTCGGCGCGCTGCTGCTCAACCACGTCGTGCCGCCGCTGCCGCTCGACGCGCTGGAGCCGGTCTTCCTCGGCGACGCGCCACGGATCTTCGGCGGGCCGCTGCGCGTCGGCCGCGACGGCGACTTCGTGAGCCTGCCCGCCGGCAGCCGCGAGATCCGCATCGGCACGCGCTTCGGAGCGCTGCGGTGACGGCTCCGCTGCCCGCGATCGCCGAGGTGCTGCGCACGCCCGACGCGTGCTTCGACGGACTGCCGGACTTCCCGTGGACGCCGCGCCTCGACGAGGTCGGCGGGCTGCGGATCGCGAGCGTCGACGTGGGCCCGCCGGACGCGCCGGTCGTCCTGCTGATGCACGGCGAGCCCACCTGGTCGTACCTGTACCGGACGATGATCCCGACGCTCGTCGACGCCGGGCTGCGCGCGGTCGCGCCGGACCTGGTCGGCTTCGGCCGCTCCGACAAGCCCGCGCGCGCCGCCGACCACAGCTACGGCCGGCACGTCGCGTGGATGTCGGCCTGGCTGGCCGCGCGCGAGCTGCGCGGCGTCACGCTGTTCTGCCAGGACTGGGGCTCGCTCATCGGGCTGCGGATGGCGGCCGGGGCGCCGGAGCGCTTCGACCGCATCGTGCTGTCCAACGGCGGACTGCCGACCGGCGCGACGCCGATGCCGCCCGCCTTCCGCGTCTGGCGCGCGTTCGCGCGGCACAGCCCGTGGTTCCCGATCGGGCGGATCGTCGCGGCCGGATGCGCGCGGGGGCTCGGGGCCCGCGAGCGCGCCGCCTACGACGCGCCCTTCCCCGGGCGCCGGTACGCCGCCGGCCCGCGCGCGATGCCCGCGCTGGTGCCCGACCGGCCCGACGACCCGGAGCGCGACGCGAACGAGCACGCCTGGGCGACCTTCCGGGCCTGGGACAAGCCGTTCCTCACGCTGTTCTCGACCCGCGACCCGATCACCCGCGGCGGCGAGCGGGCGTGGCAGGACGCGGTCCCGGGCGCACGCGGGCCGGCGCACCGGCGGATCCGGGGCGCCGGCCACTTCGTGCAGGAGGACGCCGGCCCGGAGCTCGCGCGCGAGATCGTCGCGCTGGTCCGCTCGACGCCGGGAGCGGGCGGACCCGGCTGAGCGTGCGCCGGATGCGACCCCTGCCTGCCCGCCGAGCGCAAGGCCGGCCGGGTGGCGGTCGGGCGCGGACGTACGACCCACCCCGCCCGGGTGCCTGATCGCGGCGCCAGGATGCCCGCACCGCCCGCCCGCACCGCGCGCGACTCCGCCTGCGCCCCGTGTAGACTGCCCGGTCGAGTCCGCCGTTTCCGGACCGCCCCCGACCCGAATGACCGACGACGCGATCGCCGACGCCCTGCGCGGCGTCACCACCGCCACGCTGACCACGCTGCTGCTCAAGCACGGGCTGCGCAACACCTGGATCCGCGGCGCCACCCCGCTGCGCGCCGGGCTGCCGCGCCTCGTCGGCCGCGCGTTCACGCTGCGCTTCGTGCCCGCCCGAGAGGACCTCGCGACGCCGGAGTCCTGGTCCTCGCCGATCTCGACGCGCGCCGCGATCGAGGCGATGCCCGCCGGCTGCATCGCGGTGGTCGACGCGATGGGCACGACCGACGCCGGCATCTTCGGCGACATCCTGTGCGCGCGGATGGCGAAGCGCGGCGTGGCCGCGCTGGTCACCGACGGCGTCGTGCGCGACGTCGCGGGCGTGCTCGGCACCGGGCTGCCGGTCTGGTGCCGTGGCGCGGCGGCGCCACCGTCGGTCGCCGGCCTGACCTTCGTCGCCTGGCAGCAGCCGGTCGGCTGCGGCGGCGTCGCGGTGTTCCCCGAAGACTGGATCGTCGTCGACGGCGACGGCGCGGTCGTGGTGCCCGCGGCGCTCGCCGCGAGGATCGCCGAGGCCGCGCCCGAGCAGGAGCGGCTCGAGACCTGGATCATGGGCGAGGTCGAGGCCGGCGCGCCGCTGCCGGGCCTCTATCCGCCGAACGCCGAGCAGCGCGCGCGCTACGAGGCGTGGAAGAAGGCACGATCGTGACGATCGGCCGCGCCCAGCCGCGCGCCGGCACCGCGACCGGCCCGTCGCCGATGGACCTGCGCACCCGCGTGCTGCCCAACGGGCTGACGATCGCGTCGGTGCGGCTGCCCGGCTTCCGCACCGCGGCGATCGGCGCGTTCGTGCGCGTCGGCTCGCGCGACGAGCCCTCGCACCTGAACGGCATCTCGCATTTCCTCGAGCACATGGCGTTCAAGGGCACCGAGACCCGCGACGCGCGGCGCATCTCGCTCGAGATCGAGCGGGTGGGCGCGTCGATGAACGCCTACACCGCCAAGGACCACACCGCCTACCACACGGTGCTGCTCGCCGAGCACATGCCGGTCGCGCTCGACGTGCTCGCCGACGTGATCCGCCGCTCGACCTTCCCCGCCGAGGAGATCGACCGCGAGCGGCAGGTGATCCTGCAGGAGCTCGGTGACGCCGCCGACGACCCCGAGTCGATCGCGCAGGACGAGTTCGACCTGAAGGCCTTCCCGAAGCAGTCGTTCGGGCGGCCGATCCTCGGCAGCCCGCGCTTCGTCAAGCGCGTCACGCGCGACGACTTCCTCGGCTACCTCGGCACCCACTATGCCGCGTCGAACATGGTCGTCGCGGCCGCCGGCGACGTCGACCACGCGCGCTTCGCCGAGGAGGTCGAGCGCCGCTTCGGCGACATGTCCGCCGGCATGCCCGCCGAGCGCGAGCTCGCGCGCTACGTCGGCGGCTACCGGCACGTCGATGACGACTACGAGCAGACCTCGATCGCGCTCGGCTGGCCGGTGCCGGCGCGCACCGACCCCTCGTACCCGGTCTACGAGCTGCTCGGCGAGCTGCTCGGCGGCGGCATGTCCTCGCCGCTGTTCCAGTCGGTGCGCGAGCAGCGCGGCCTCGCCTACCAGATCGACGCCTGGACCGAGGGCCACGACGACTGCGGCACGCTGCAGGTGACCGCCGGCGTCGCGCCGCGCAACCTGCGCGTGTTCTTCGACGTGGTCTGCGACGAGCTCGCGGCGCTGACGAAGGAGATCGCGCCCGAGGACCTCGAGCGCACGCGCAACCAGCAGGCGACCCACCTCGCGCGCAGCCTCGAGCGGCCGATGGAGCTCGCCGAGACCATCGCACGCGACCTGCTGGTCCACGGCCGAGTGCTGTCGCCCGACGAACGGATCGCGACGACCATGTCGATCGGCGCGGACGCACTGGTGGCGGCCGCGCGGGACCTGCTGTCGCGCACGCCGACGCTGGTGCTGGTGGGCCGCGCCGGACGGGGCGACCACCACGAGGCGGTGCGTCGGCGACTCGCGGTCTGAACACCCCGATGATCCGCTTCGACCCCACCGCCCGCGGCCCGCTCGACGGTGTCCGGGTCGTCGACCTGTCGCGCCTCGTCGCCGGCAACATGCTGACGCTGCAGCTCGCCGATTTCGGCGCCGACGTGATCAAGGTCGAGCGCCCCGGCGAGGGCGACGACCTGCGCCGCTGGCGCGAGGCCGGCCAGCCGATCTACTGGAAGGTCTACGGCCGCAACAAGCGATCGATGACGCTCGACATGAGGAGCGAGACCAGCCTCGCGCGGCTGCGCAAGCTGCTGCGCCACGCGCAGGTGCTGGTCGAGAACTTCGTGCCGGGCGGGCTCGAGAAGATGGGCCTCGCGCCCGCGACGCTGCTCGCCGAGAACCCGTCGCTGGTGATCGTGCGGATCTCCGGCTGGGGCCAGACCGGCCCGTACTCGCACAAGCCCGGCTTCGGCACGCTGGTCGAGGCGATGAGCGGCTTCGCGCACCTCAACGGCTTCCCCGACCGGCCGCCGGCGCTGCCGCCGCTCGCGCTCGCCGACATGATCGCCGGCATCCAGGGCGCGTTCGCGACGATGACCGCGCTGCGTGTCGTCGAGCGCGGCGGCGCGGGCCAGGTGATCGACCTGTCGCTGTTCGAGCCGATCTTCTCGACGATCGCCTCCGAGGCCGCCAAGACGCATCTCACCGGCGAGGCGACGCTGCGCGCCGGCAACCAGTCGACGCACGCGGCGCCTCGCAACGTCTATGCGTGCTCGGACGGCGGGTACGTGGCGCTGTCGGGCTCGATGCAGTCGATGGCGATGCGGATCTTCGACACGATCGGGCGCCCCGAGCTGAAGACCGACCCGCGCTTCCACGACAACACCGCGCGGGTCGCGAACCGCGACGCGCTCGACGCGATCCTCGCCGGCTTCATCGTCGAGCGAACCACCATCGAGAACCTCGCGCTGTTCGAGGCCGCCGCCGTCACGGTCGGGCCGGTCTGCGACATGCGCGAGCTGCTGCACCATCCGTACACCCGCGGCCGCGAGGCGATCGTCGACGTCGAGGACCGCGAGCTCGGCGCGCTGCCGATGCACAACGTCGTGCCGCGGCTGACCGGCAGCCCCGGCGGCTTCCGCCGCCCCGCGCCCGAGCTCGGCGAGCACACCGACGAGATCCTCGCCGAGCTCGACCGACTGCCCTGACCTCCGGAGGACTGCGCCCGTGCACCTGTCCGACTCGCCCCGCGAGCTGCCCGTCTGGCGCTCGATCCTGTTCGTCCCCGCCGTCAGCGACCGGTTCGTGGACAGTGCGCTGAAGGGCGACGCCGACGCGCTGCAGATCGACCTCGAGGACAGCATCGGCCCCGCGCAGAAGGACGAGGCGCGCGCGCGCGTGGCCGCGATCGCGGACCGCTTCGCCGCCGCGGGCCGGGACGTGACCGTCCGCGTGAACCGTCCGTGGCGGATGCTGGTGCGCGACCTCGAGGCGACGGTACGCGCATCGGTGCGTGCGATCGCGATGCCGAAGGTGCCCGACGCCGCGTTCGTGCGCGAGCTCGCCGGCGTGCTCGCCGAGCTCGAGCGCGAGCGCGGCCTGCCGGTCGGCCACACCCGCGTGATCACGATGGTCGAGGACGCCGAAGGGCTCGCGCACCTGGACGACATCGCCGCCGCGCATTCGCGCGTCGTGGGCCAGATCGTCGGCGGCGAGGACCTGTCGGTGTCGCTCGGCTCGACCGTCGACGACGACGCGATGTACGTGCCGAACATCGACAACGTGCGCGCCGCGCGCCGCGCCGGCGTGCTGCCGATCGGCTTCGTCGGCTCGGTCGCCGACTACCGCGACGTCGACGCGTACCGCGCGCGGATCGTGCGCGCGCGCAGGCTCGGCTTCGAGGGCGCGTTCTGCATCCACCCGACGCAGGTCGCGATCTGCAACGAGGCGTTCTCGCCCGACCCGGCGGACGTCGCGACCGCGCGCGAGATGGTCGAGGCCTTCGAGCGCGAGGTGGGCGCGGGCCGTGCGGCGTTCGCGTGGAAGGGCCGGATGGTGGACCTGCCGGTGGTCGACCGGGCGCGGCGGCTGCTCGCGCGGCACGACGCGATCGCGGCGAAGGCGCGGCGCGCCTGAACGCGCGGCCCCTGCCGCGCAGCGCCGACCGCCCGTCGCGCGCTTGATCTGACGCAAGCCCCTCGGCCGGCGCAGGGAGCACGCTGTCGACGTGCCCACGCACGAGGAGACGACCATGAAGACCTTGCACGCACTCGCGATCGCCGCCGCGGCGATCGTGTCCGCCCCCGCCGGCGCCCAGTCGATCGACTACGGCCAGGCGGAGTTCGCGGCGAGCTGCAGCGGCTGCCACGGCGCCATGGCCCGCGGCGACGGGCACTTCCGCGAGTACCTGAACCGGCCGCCCGCGGACCTGACCGTGCTCTCGCGGAACAACGGGGGCGTGTTCCCCGCCCAGCGCGTGATGCAGGCGATCGACGGACGGAACACCGTCTCGGGCCACGGCCGCGCCGGCGAGATGCCGATCTGGGGCACCGCCTACGCGATGCAGGCCAAGGGCGATCCGAGCACCGCCGGGCTGCCGCCCGAAGCGGCGGCGCGCATGAAGATCACGCTGCTGGTCGACTACCTGAACCGCATCCAGCAGCGCTGACGCGCGCCCCGCGGCGCGCCCGAGCGGCTCGCCCGCGGGCCGCGGCCGGCCGCCGCCCCTCAGGCCGCGAGCGCCTCGCCCGCCGACCCGACCCGCGCCGACGCGCGGATCAGCTCGACCGCCTTCTCCGCGATCATGATCGTCGGCGCGTTGGTGTTGCCGCCGACGATGCGCGGCATGATCGACGCATCGACGACGCGCAGCCCAGCGACGCCGTGCACCCGCAGCGACGCGTCGACCACGTCGCGCTCGCCCGGCCCCATCCGGCAGCTGCCCACCGGGTGGTAGATCGTGTCGACGCGCTCGCGCATGAACGCCTCGATCTGCGCGTCGGTGCGCACGCCGGCCGAGGCCGCGAGCTCGCGGCCGCCGAAGCGCGCGAGCGCCGGCTGCGACAGCACCTGCCGCATCGCCTTGAAGCCGCGCACCATCGCGTCGACGTCGTCGCGCTCGGCGAGGAAGGCCGGGTCGATCGCGGGCGCGGCCATCGGGTCGGCGCTCGCGAGCCGCACGCGGCCGCGGCTCTTCGGCCGCAGCAGGCACACGTGGCAGGAGTAGCCGTGGCCGAACACCGTCTTGCGGCCGTGGTCGACGAGCTTGCCGATCACGAAGTGCAGCTGCACGTCGGGCTCGGGCTCCTCGGGCCGGGTGCGCAGGAACGCGCCCGCCTCGGCGAAGTTCGTCGTGAGCGGCCCGGTGCGCGCGCGGCGCCACTCGCCGACCCCGCGCAGCAGCCGCGGCAGCCCGGCGAGCGACAGGCCGAAGAGCTCGGTGGCACCCGGCAGGTCCACCACTTGGACGACGTCCGGATGGTCGTGCAGCGACTCGCCGACGCCCGGCAGGTCGTGCACCACCGGAATGCCCAGCTCGCGCAGGTGCGCCCCCGGGCCGATGCCCGACAGCATCAGCAGCTGCGGCGAGCCGAACGCCCCCGAGGCCAGCAGCACCTCGCGGCGCGCGAGCGCCCGCGCGGTCGAGCCGTCGGCGAGGCGGTACTCGACGCCGCTCGCACGACGGCCGTCGAGCACCAGCCGCGTCGCGTGCGCGCCGGTGATCACCGCGAGGTTCGGGCGGCCGAGGGCCGGCGCGAGGTAGGCCTTGGCCGCGCTGCAGCGCTCGCCGTTGCGATGCGTGACCTGGTACCAGCCGACGCCTTCCTGCGTCGGGCCGTTGAAGTCGGCGTTCTCGGGCAGCCCCGCCTGCACGCCGGCCTCGATGAAGGCGCGCGCATACGGGTTCGGCGCGCGCAGGTCGGCGACGTTCAGCGGCCCGCCGGTGCCGTGCAGCGCGTCGGCGCCGCGCTCGTTGTGCTCGGCGCGCCGGAACAGCGGCAGCACGTCGTCCCAGGCCCAGCCGGGGTTGCCCTGCGCGGCCCATTGGTCGTAGTCCGAGGGCACGCCACGCGCATAGATCATCGCGTTGATCGAACTCGAGCCGCCGAGCACCTTGCCGCGCGGCTGGTAGCCGCGCCGGCCGCCGAGCCCGGACTGCGGCACGGTCTCGAGCGCCCAGTTGGCCTGGCCGTTCTTCGCGAGCAGCGCGAGGCCCGCGGGGCAGTGGATCAGCACGCTCGAGTCGGGCGGGCCGGCCTCGAGCAGCGCGACCGAGACGCCCGGGTCCTCGGACAGCCGCGCGGCGAGCACGCAGCCGGCCGAGCCGGCGCCGACGATCACGTAGTCGAACTCGATGGGGCGGGAGACGGTGGCGTTCATGCCTCTCCTTGTACTCCGGTCGCGGGGCCGCCGAAACCTCGGCCGTCGAGGATCCCCTCTAATCGGGGCCCCGCGGGTACTGTCTGCGGCTCAGCAGCGGATCGAGATCCCGCCGTCGACCGCCAGCACCTGCCCGGTGATGTATTCGGCCTCGTCCGAGGCGAGGAAGGCCGCGGCCTTCGCGATGTCCCAGCCGGTGCCCATCCGGCCGGTCGGGCACAGCGCGTTGCGCTTCTCGATCATCTCGGCCTCGGACGCGTACTGCCCGACGATCGCCTTCTCGATGTGCGGCGTGTGCATCATCCCCGGCATGATCGCGTTCGCGCGGACGCCCTTCTTCGCATACTCGAGCGCGATCGACGCGGTCAGGTGATTGAGGCCCGCCTTGCTCGCGTAGTAGGCGGGGTACGGATAGCCAGTGTAGCGCACCGCGGCGATCGACGAGATGTTGACGATCGCGCCCTTGCCCTGTTTCACCATGTGCGGGATCACCGCCTGGCAGGTGAGGAACACGCTCTTCAGGTTCACGTCCATCGCGAGGTCCCACTCGGCCTCGGTCAGCGTTTCGGTGGTGCCCATCGCCGGCAGGCCGACGTTGTTGTGCAGCACGTCGATGCGGCCCCACTTCGCGACGACCGCGTCGACGACCGCGCGGATCTCCTCGCGCTTCGTCACGTCGCAGCGCCAGCCCTCGGCGGTGCCGCCCTCGCCGCGGATGATGCCGACCGTCTCGTTCGCCGCGTCGAGCACGATGTCCACCGCCGCGACCGTCGCGCCGTCGCGCGCGTATTGCACCGCGGCCGCCTTGCCGTTGCCCCAGCCCGGACCGACCGAGCCGGCGCCGAACACCACGGCCACGCGGCCGTCGAAACGTCGTGTCATTCTCGAGACTCCCTTCTTCACAGGGCCGCG
>JBILTM010000148.1:0-13390 GCA_044371545.1 Burkholderiaceae bacterium | reverse complement strand
GCCGAGACGCGCGAGGCCGCCCGCGACGCGCGCGACGCGGTGATGGTCGAGTACGAGGACCTGCCCTCGGTCGTCACGATCGACGCGGCGCTGGCCGCCGGCGCGCCGCTGGTGTGCCCCGAGGCGGGCGACAACTGGGTGGCGCAGGCCCGCCACGGCGACGCCGCGAAGGCCGCCGACGCGTTCGCGAAGGCCGCCCACGTCGTCTCGCTCGAGCTGGTCAACCAGCGCCTGGCCGCGGTCGCGATGGAGCCGCGCGGCATCCTGGCCTACCCCGACGCCGAGACCGGCAAGCTGACGCTGCGGCTGTCCTCGCAGATGCCCTCGGGCGCGCGCGACACCATCGCCGACGCGCTCGGCCTCGCCAAGGACCAGGCGCGCGTGGTGGTGGGCGACGTCGGCGGCGGCTTCGGCATGAAGACCGGCGCCTACCAGGAGGACGTGGTCGTCGGCTTCTGCGCGAAGGCGCTGAACCGCCCGGTCAAGTGGGCCGCCGAGCGCGGCGAGGAGTTCCTCGCCGGCCGCGCCGGCCGCGACTGCGCGTCGAAGGCCGAGCTCGCGCTCGACGCGAACGGCCGCGTGCTCGCGCTGCGGATCCGCACCGATGCGAACGTCGGCGCCTACGCGACCACCACCGCCGTCGTGATCCAGCTGCTGATCGGCCCGTGGGTGTCGACCAGCATCTACGACATCCCGGTGATCGACTTCGACCTGCGCGCGGTGATGACGCACACCGCACCGGTCGGCGCCTACCGCGGCGCCGGGCGCCCGGAGGCGATCTACATCATCGAGCGGCTGATGGACGCGGCGGCGCGCCGGATGAAGCTCGATCCGGCCGAGCTGCGGCTGCGGAACATGATCCGCCCGGAGCAGATGCCGTACACCAACCCGATGGCGCAGACCTACGACACCGGGAACTTCCCCTCCATCGCGAAGCAGGGCCTCGCGCTCGCCGACTGGGCGGGCTTCGAGGCACGCGCGGCCGCATCGAAGGCGCGCGGCAGGCTGCGCGGCCTCGGCCTCGCGACCTTCCTCGAGTGGACCGGCGGCAACCAGTTCGAGGAGCGCGTGACGGTCGACGTGTCGGCCGACGGCTTCATCGAGATCTACACCGCGACGCAGGCGATGGGCCAGGGCATCGCGACCAGCTACGCGCAGCTCGCGGTCGACGTGTTCGGCGTGCCGATCGAGCGCGTGCGGATCGTGCAGGGCGACACCGACCGCGGTCAGGGCTTCGGCAGCGCGGGCTCGAGGTCGCTGTTCACCGGCGGCTCGGCGGTGCGGGTCGCCTCGCAGCGCACCGTCGACGAGGCGAAGTCGCTCGCGGCCGACGCGCTCGAGGCCTCGCCCAAGGACATCGAGTACACCGCGGGCACGTTCTCGATCGTCGGCACCGACCGGCGCATCGGCCTGTTCGAGCTCGCCGCGAGGCAGCCCGCGAAGCGCGTCTACGTCGACTCGACCAGCACCGTCTCGGGCCCGACCTGGCCGAACGGCTGCCACGTCTGCGAGGTCGAGGTCGATCCCGACACCGGCGAGGTCGAGGTCGTGTCGTACGCGTCGATGAACGACGTCGGCCGCGTCGTCAACCCGATGATCGTCGTCGGCCAGCTCGACGGCGGCGCGGTGCAGGGCCTCGGCCAGGCGCTGTGCGAGCGGATCGTCTACGACGCCGAGAGCGGGCAGCTGCTGACCGGCTCTCTGTCCGACTACGCGCTGCCGCGCGCGGACCTCGTCCGCGCGTTACGCACCGAGCTCGACCAGTCGGTGCCCTCGGTCAACAACCCGCTGGGCGTCAAGGGCGTCGGCGAGCTCGGCACGATCGGCGCGACGCCCTGCGTGGTCAACGCGGTCGTCGACGCGCTGGTGCGCGGCGGCGCGCCTGCCGCACGCGCCGAAGCGATGCAGATGCCCCTCGTGCCCGAGACCGTCTGGCGCGCGCTGCACGGAGCCTGATGCGATGAACGACTTCGAGTACCACCGTCCCGCGACCGTCGCCGATGCGACCCGCCTCCTCGGCGCCGCCGCCGACGGCCGCTACCTCGCCGGCGGCCAGTCGCTGCTGCCGGCGATGAAGATGGGCCTGTCGGCGCCGAGCGACCTCGTCGAGGTCACGCGGATCCCGCAGTTGAAGGGCATCCGCGTCGAGCGCGGCACCGTGACGATCGGCGCCGGCACCTCGCACGCCGACGTCGCCGCGAGCGCCGAGATCCGCCGCGCGATCCCCGCGCTCGCGCACCTCGCCGAGCTGATCGGCGACCCCTCCGTGCGCTCGGCCGGCACGCTCGGCGGCAGCCTCGCGCTGAACGACCCGGCCGCCTGCTACCCGGCCGGCGTGCTCGGCCTCGGCGCGACGGTCCGCACCGACCGGCGCGAGATCGCCGCCGACGACTTCTTCACCGCGATGTACGAGACCGCGCTCGAGCCGGGCGAGCTGATCGTCGAGGTCGCCTTCCCGGTGCCCGAGCGCGCGTCGTGGCAGAAGTTCAAGCAGCCCGCATCGCGCTTCTCGCTGGTCGGCGTGTTCGTCTCGAAGGGGCCGGCCGGCGTGCGCGTCGCGGTCACCGGCGCGGCCTCGTGCGCGTTCCGCGCGACCGCGTTCGAGCAGGCGCTCGCGCGCGAGTGGTCGGCCACGGCGATCGCGGGCGTCGCGCAGGACGCCGGCGGGCTGAACGCCGACCTGCACGCGAGCGCAGCCTACCGCGCGCACCTGGTCGGCGTGCTCGCGCGGCGCGGGGTGGCGGCGACGGCCTGAGCGTCGCTGCGCACCGCGGCCCGGCGCGCGCCGGGCCGCGCGTTCACTTCACCAGCAGCACCGGCACCGTCGCGTGGTGCACCACGCGCTGCGCGACCGAGCCGAGCAGCAGCCCGCCGAGCGAGCTCAGGCCGCGCGTCCCCATCACGATCAGGTCGGCTTGCCGCTCGGTCGCCACGCGCGGCACGTCGACCTCGGGCGTGCCGGTCTCGGCCTGCCCGATCGCGCGCTCGAGCCCGACGAGCCGCGCGTGGGTGAGCGCGGCGGCGAGCACCTTGTCCTGGTGGGCGCGCTCCTGCTCGCCGATGCGCTCGTAGTCGCGCGGCGAGATGTCGCCGTGATACGAGGGGCCGGGCCGGACGTTGAGCAGCACGGCCTCGACCTCGGCGTCCTTCGCGAGGCGCGCCGCGGCGTCGATCGCGCGCAGCGAGGGTTCGGAGCCGTCGACGGCGATCACGAGTCTGAGCATGGCGGTGTCCTGTGCGGGCGGGAATCGCCCCGACGGATCATGCTCCTACGCCGGCGGCGCCGGGGCCTTGAGCGGCGTCAAGTCCGGTGACGATCGGGCCGCGGCATCGGCGCTTCGGCCTCGAAGGTCTCCCGATCCGGATCGAAGTGCGCCATCGACTCGACGACGAATTCGACGAACGCGGCGACCCGGCGCGGCAGCCGGGCGGTGCGCCGGTGCAGCAGCGACAGCGCCGGACCCCCGGGCCAGCTCCAGTCGGCAAGCACGCGCACCAGCCGCCCCGAGCGCAGCAGCTCGGGCGAGAAGAACCCGATCCGGAACAGCCCCGCGCCGGCGAGCGACGCGGCGAGCAGCGCCTCGCGCTCGTCGGTGACGAGGTGGTGCCCGACCTCGACGACGCCGCGCTCGTCCCCGCGCACGTACTCCCAGCGATCCCACGGCGAGATCGTCGTCGACAGCGGCGGCTTGTGCACGAGGATGCGGTGCGACGCGAGTTCGCGCGGATGCCGCGGCGTGCCGTGCCGGCCGAGGTACGCGGGCGAGCCGTAGACGCCGAAGCGCAGCCGCCCGAGCGGACGCGCGACCAGTTCGCTGTCGGGCAGCGGCCCGAAGCGGATCCCAGCGTCGAGGCCGCCCGCGTTGATGTCCGCGACACCGCCACCGGCCCGCATCTCGACGCGTACCTCGGGGTAGCGCTCCTGGAAGCGCGCGAGCAGCGGCATCAGCAGGTGCACCGCGACGCCGTTCGGGACACCGACGCGCAGGGTGCCGGCGACACGGTCGCGCTGGCCCGCCGCCAGCGCGTCGAGCTCTGCGGCGCTCGCGAGCATCTCGCGGGCGTGGCGCAGCACCGCGACGCCGTCGGGGCTCAGGCGCAGCTGTCGGGTCGTGCGGTAGAACAGCGTCATCCCGAGTTCGCGCTCGAGCTGCGAGATCGCGTGGCTCACCGCCGACGGCGTCACCAGCAGCTTCGCGGCGGCACGCGCGAAGCTGCCGGAGTCGGCGGCGGCGACCATCATGCCGAGACTTCGGAGTCGGTCCATGGGCAGGCGGCATCCGGGCGGCCAGGTCGGCCGATTCGTGAATGTCGTTCATCTGTGAGCCCTCCGTCCACCGGTTCCCGTCCGGCAACACGGTCCGTACAGTCGTGCACATCATCCCGGAGCACACACGCATGCACGTCCACCCCTCGCACCGCATCCGCCTCGCGAAGTCCGTCGGATCCGCACGGGCCGCTCGGCTCGCGCGGAGCGCCCCGATCGCCGCCGCCCTCGTCCTCGCGCTCGGCGCCGGCGCGGCCGCCGCGCAGCCGTTCCCCTCCAAGCCGGTGAGGATCGTCGTCGGCTCCGCGCCCGGCTCGCAGCCGGACGTCGCCGCGCGCGCGATCGGCGAGGCGATGGCGCCGGAGCTCGGGCAACCCGTCGTCGTCGAGAACCGCCCGGGGGCGGGCGGCACGCTTGCCACCACCGCCGTCGCCGGATCGCCGGCCGACGGCCACGTGCTGAAGGCGAGCGGCTGCTCCGGGGACTCGATCGTCCACGCGTTCGTCGCGCAGGGCCGCCCGCCGCTGAAGCTCTTCGAGGACCTCGCTCCGGTCGCGCGGATGCTGCGCGACCACTGGCTGGTCGTCGTGCCTGCCGACGCCCCCGCGACGACGCTCGAGCGCCTCGCGGCGGGTGGTCGCGCGGCAACCGACCCGCTCGCGTATCCGTCGCCCGGCGAGGGCACCACGCCCCACCTGCAGGCCGAGCGGCTCGCACGTGCGCTCGGCTTCAAGGCGCTGCACGTGCCCTACCGCGACTCGCCGATGGCGGACCTGGCTGCCGGGCGGCTCGCCTACGGCGTATACCCGTCGGTGAGCGCGATGCCGCTGGTGAAGGCCGGCAGGCTGAAGGCGATCGCGGTGCTGTCGTCCGAGCGCCTCGGCGCCGCGCCCGACGTGCCGACCGCCGTCGAGCAGGGTCTGCCCGGGTACGTGTTCAACGGCGGCATCTGCCTGTGGGCGCCGGGCGGCACGCCCGAGGCGGTGCGCGCCCGGCTCAACGACGCCGTCAACGTCGTGCTCCGCCGTCCCGAGTTGCAGGCGCGGCTCGCGGCGATCGGCGCCGACGCGGTCCCCGCCGACCTCGACGCGACGCGCCGCTACGTCGCCGCGTTCGCCGCGGAGAGCGAGCGGCTGCGCGCCGACGTGCTCGGCCTCGCCGCGACGTCGGCGTCGCGCTGACCCGCGCCGCTCACTCGGCCTTCGCGCCGGTCCGCTCGACGATCGCCTTCCAGCGCTGCTGCTCGGCCGCGAGGAACGTGCCGAACTCGTCGACCGTGCTGCCGCGCGGCTGGGCCCCGATCCCGCGCATGCGCTCGGCGAACGCCGGGTCGCGCAGCGCGGCCGTCACGTCGGCGTTGATCCGCTCGCGCAGCTCTCGCGGCGTGCCCTTCGGCGCGGCGAGCGCGATCCACGCGACCGCCTCGAAGCCCGGATAGCCGGACTCGGCGATCGTCGGCGCGTCGGGGAACGCGGGCAGCCGCTCGCGCGTGCCGACGGCGAGCAGCCGCAGCTTGCCCGAGCGCACGTGCGGCTGCGTGACGACGACGGTGTCGAGACCCACCTGCACCGTGCCGCCGATCAGGTCGACCAGCGCCGGCGGGCTGCCCTTGTACGGCACGTGCAGGATCCGGATGCCGGCGCGCTGCTTGAAGTCCTCCATCATCAGGTGCGACAGCGTGCCGCTGCCGGCCGACATGTGGCTCAGCGCGTCGGGGTTCGCCTTCGCGTGCTCGACGAGCCCCTTCAACGTCGTCGCGGGCACCGACGGATGCACGACGAGCGCGAGCGGCAGGTCCGCGACCAGGCCGATCGGGTCGAAGTCGCGCACGCTGTCGTAGCCGACCGACGGGTACAGGTACGGATTGACCGAGTACGCGGCGAGCGCGGACAGCGTCAGCACGCTGCCGTCGGCGGGCGCGCGCGCGAGCTGCGCGAGCACGAGGCTGCCGCCCTGCCCGGGCCGGTTGTCGACGATCACCGGCTGGCCGAGCGTGCCGGCGAGGCGCTCGGCGAGCATCCGCGCGACCTGGTCGGTCGCCTGGCCCGGCGGGAAGCCGACGAGGATGCGCACGACGCGCCCTGACGCGGGCGGCGCCGCACCCTGTGCGCGGGCCGCGCCCGCGGCGCCCGTCGAGAGCGCGAGCCCCGCGAGGCCGCGCAGCGCGCGTCGTCGCGATCGGGTCGGGTCGGTCGGCATCGGCGGGTCTCCTCGTGCGGGTCGTACGTTGCGCGGTTGCGTGCGGCGCGCGTGTCAGTCGTATCCGGGCGGCGCGCGGAACGCGAAACCCTCGCGCTCGAGCAGCTTCGCGACCGCGAGCAGCTCGAGGTCCGCGCCGCGCGCACCGATCAGCTGCGCGCCGGTCGGCAGCCCGTCGTCGGCGAGCCCCGCGGGGATCACCGTCGAGGGCAGCCCGGCCACGCCGCCGAGGCCGGCCCAGAACATCTGCGTCGTCGTGGGCTGCGGGGTGCCGTTCACGTCGAGCATCCGCTCCCAGCGCTCGCCCTGCTGCATGTGCGGGAAGGCGGTGGTCGCCGCGGTCGGGCACAGCAGCACGTCGAAGCGCTCGAACCACGTGCGCCAGCCCTCGCAGATCGCCATCCGGCGCGCGTTCCACGCATGCCAGTCGCGGTGCGGCATCGTCCACGCGCGGACCAGCATCGCGCCGTAGTCCCAGTCGTCGTCGCGGACCGTCGCGCGGCGCGCGGTCGCGTCGGCGAACTGCGCGTCGGTGACGCCGGCCGCGGTCGCCGCGCGCAGCAGCATCAGGTAGGTGTTGTGCGCGTCGTCGAGGTCGAAGGGCAACGCGGCCTCGGCGGCGACCTTCGCGCCCGCCGACTTCAGTGCCCGGGCCACGCGCCCGATGCCGTCCTGCACCGCGCGATCGACCTCGGCGGTCGGCGCCGAGGGCAGCACGCCGACGCGCAAGCCCTTCAGCGTGCGCCGCGACGACGGGCGCAGCGCGACGCGCCACCCCGCGTCCCACCGCGGGTCCGCGCCCGCGGTCAGCTTCAGCAGCAGCTCGAGGTCGGCGGCGGTGCGCGCGAGCGGGCCGACGACCGCGATGTCCTTGCCGTGCGCGTACGGCGGCAGGCCCTGGCCGCGCATCGGCACGACGTCGATCGTCGGCTTGTGCCCGAAGACGCCGCAGTAGTGCGCCGGGTTGCGGATCGACGCGCCGATGTCCGAGCCGTATTCGAGCGGCGTCAGGCCCGCGGCGAGCGCGGCCGCCGAGCCGCCCGACGATCCGCCGGGCACGCGCTCGACGTTCCACGGGTTGTTCGTCGTGCCGTACACCGGGTTGAACGACTGCCAGTCGGCCATCGCGACCGGCAGGTTGGTCTTGCCGAACACGATCGCGCCGGCCGCCTCGAGCCGCTCGACGACGACCGCGGGCTCGGTCGGCAGGTTGGTGCGCTGCGCCTCGAAGCCGACCGTGGTCGCGAGGCCCGGCACGTCGAACGACTCCTTGACCGTCATCGGCACGCCGTGCAGCGGGCCGAGCGGCGCGCCCTTCGCGCGGGCGCGGTCCGCGGCGGCGGCGCGGCGCCGCGCGCGCGGCAGGTCGGTCGCGACGACCGCGTTGATCGCGGGGTTCAGGCGGCGGATGCGCTCGGCGAAGGTGTCGAGCGCCTCCACGGCGGACAGTTCGCCGCGCCGGATCTTCGAGGCGAGCTGCTTGCCGGACAGCCAGGCGGGGTCGGTCATGGTGTCTCCTCGGTCCGCCGTCACCGTGGCGCGGCGACGTGCGCCCCACTGTGCCGCAGCGCACGGCGCGCGTCACCGGCACGGCGCGCCTGCCGTTCCGAACGCGGCGAGCCGGGTCGGCGCCGACACGCCGGTCGCGTTCGGGCCGACCGGGCGGTCGCGTCCGGTCGTGCCGCAGGCGCGTTTTCACACGGCCTGCGCGGAAACATCACCCCGCCCGCGGCAACGGCGACGCGGGTCGCGACGGCTCCACGGCGAGCCGCCGCGGTCGCGTCACCCCACCCGGGCCTCGTAGAACGCGAGCGCCGGGCTGCGGACCGGCAGCGGCGCGAAGTGCCCGAAGCCCGCGTCGCGGGCCCGTGCGGCGGCGCGCGCCGGGCCCCAGCAGGCGCCCAGCCCCGGCCCGCCCTGCGCGATCGACTGCGGCACGCAGTGCAGGCAGCTGATGCCGTAGAGCATCCGCGCGAACGGATTGCCGAGGTTGTCGGCGAGCGTGTCGGCGACCTTCGGCTCGACCATCAGGTAAGAGCCGCCGTCGCCGAGCGCTGCGCGGATCGCGCGCAGCGCGGCGTCCGGGTCGGGCAGGTCGTGGATCACGTCGAAGGTCGACACCAGGTCCCAGCGGCCGTCGGGCGCGGGCGAACGCGGGATCGCCTCGGCGCTCGCGGCGACGAACGACACGCGATCGCCGAGCCCCGCCTCGGCCGCGTACCCGCGGGCGATGCCGATCGAGCGCGGATCGAGGTCGAGCCCGACGACCCGCGCGTCGGGGAACGCCTTCGCGATCGTGATCGCGGCGACGCCGGTGCCGCAGCCGACGTCGAGCGCACAGCCGCCCGCGCGCAGCCGCTCGACGACCGCGGGCATCGTCGGCAGCCAGGTCGTCGCGAGCCGCGACTCGTAGACGGTGCGGTTCATCCGCTCGAGGCCGACCGGAAGGTCGGCACCGAACTCCGCGAACGACAGGCCGCGGCCGCTGCGGAACGCCTCGGCGAGCTTCGGCGCGATGGCCGCCATGCCCGGCACCGCGCGGGCCAGCCCGCCGAGGTAGTACTCCGAGGAGGGGTCCGCGAGGAACAGCGCGTGCTCGTCGGGCAGCGTGAAGCGCTCCGTGGCCGCGTCGTGCTCGACGTAGCCCGCGCCCGCCATCGCGGCGAGCCACTCCTCGACGTAGCGCGGGTGCACGCCGCTGCGCGCGGCGAGCTCGGCCGCCGACAGCGGGCCGGCGCCGGCCATCGCGCGGAACAGGCCGGCCTCGTCGCCGACGAAGGCGAGCGAGGCCGCCATCGCGGTCGCGACGTCGCCGACCAGCTTGAGCATGAACTGCTGGGATCGCTGCTTGTCCATCGCGGCCTCCTGCGGATGCGCCCGCGTCGGGTGCGCGGGTCACGGCGCCACTGTGCCGCGAACCGCGGGCGGCGTCACGCGGGCGTACGACGCGACGGACCGGCCCGAGCGGCGCGCCGACGGGCCCGCCGGCGCGCCCCCGCTCGCGGTCAGCCCGCCGGCACCGCCCGCGCGGCCTGAACCGCCAACGCCGCCGCGAGCGCGAGCATCGTCGCGCCGACCCCCGCGTCGAGCACGCGCCACGCTCGCGGCGAGCGGAACACCGGCGCGAGCCGGCCCGCGCCCCATCCGAGCGCCGAGAACCAGGCGAGGCTCGCGCACGCGCCGCCTGCGACGAACGCCGCGCGCGCGTCCGGCGCGAGGCGGGCGCCGACCGAGCCGGCGAGCACCACCGTATCGAGGTAGACGTGCGGATTGAGGAAGGTGAAGCCCGCCGCGACCGCGAGCGTGGCGCGCAGCGAGCGCGGCGCCGCCTCGGCCGCGGCCGCGGCGGCGTCGAGCCCGCGCGCGTCGCGGGGCGCCACGGCGCGCCGCAGCGCGAGCGCCCCGTAGGCCGCGAGGAAGACGGCACCCGCGGCCGCCATCCAGCGCGCGAGCGACGGCAGGCCCGCCGTGGCCGCACCCAGCCCCCACGACCCGGCGGCGAGCAGCGCCGCGTCGGCGCTCGCGCACAGCGCCACCACCGGGCCGACGTGCGCCCCCTGCAGCCCCTGGCGCAGCACGAAGGCGTTCTGCGCGCCGATCGCGACGATCAGCGCGCCGCACAGGCCGAAGCCTGTCGCGAACGCGTCGGGGAGGGAGGCGGCGGGGTCCACGCAGCCATCGTCCTGCGTCGTGCCGATAAAGTCGAGCTCGCTTTCCTGAACGGAATTAAGCTGTGCTTCATCGTGAGGACCGACCCCGACCAGCTCCGCGCCCTGCTCGCAGTCGTCCGCGAGGGCAGCTTCCTCGCAGCGTCGCGCGCGCTGCACCTGACGCCCTCGGCGGTGTCGCAGCGCGTGCGCGCGCTCGAGGAGCGCTGCGGCGCGGTCGTCGTCGCGCGCGGCGCGCCCTGCGTGCCGACCGAGGTCGGCCGGCTGCTGTGCCGCCACGCCGAGCGGCTCGAACTGCTCGAGCTAGAACTGGCGGGCCGCCTGCGCGGCGCGGGCGGCGATCCGGCGCGCCCGACGCTGCGCATCGCGGTCAACGCCGACAGCCTCGGCACCTGGTTCATGCCGGCGCTCGCCACGTTCGCGGCCGACGGCGCGGCGCTCGTCGACGTCGTGCTCGAGGACCAGGACCACAGTGCCGAGGCGCTGCGTCGCGGGGAGGTGCTGGCCGCGGTCACCTCGCGCGCCTCGCCCGTCCAGGGCTGCCGCAGCCTGCCGCTCGGGAAGCTGCGCTATCTCGCGACCGCGAGCCCGGCGTTCGTCGCGCGCCACTTCCCGCGCGGTGTCGGCGCGGCCTCGCTCGCGCAGGCGCCGAGCCTGCGCTTCAACCGCAAGGACGCGCTGCAGGACCGCTGGATCCGACGCGTCGCCGGCCGCGCGGTCGACACGCCGCACCACTGGCTGCCCTCGACCGCGTCCTTCGTCGAGGCCGCCCGGCTCGGCGTCGGCTGGGGCATGAACCCCGAGCCGCTGGTGCGCCCGCTGATCGCCGCGGGCGAGCTGGTCGAGCTGGTGCCCGGCCGGCCCCTCGACACGCCGCTGCACTGGCAGCACCCGCGGCTGTCGACCGACGCACTCGACCGGTTGACGCAGGCGGTGGCAGCGGCGGCGAAGACGCTGCGCTGAGCCGGCGCTCGAGCGGAGCGGGCGCCGAGCCATCCGACCTACGACCGGAGATCGATTGCACGGCGGCGCTCGCAGATATACGCTCCGCGTCATGTATATCCACTCAGGAGCCCGTCGATGAAGGTCTCCCGCTGGGGCAACAGCCTGGGCGTGCGCTTGCCCGTGTCGGTCGTCGAGGCGCTCGGCCTCGCGGAGGGCGACGAGATCGAGATCGATGTCGTCGGCGCACGTGCGTTCGAGGTGCGGCGGCGACCCGCGCCTCGCGAGTTGGTCGAGCGGCTGCGCCGGCTCCGAGGCACCCTGCCGGCCGACGTGCGGTTCGAACGGCTCGACGCGCAACGGGCGGTCGCCGTGCCGCGCCGCGCGCGGCGCGACCGATGACCGTGCGCCTCGTGTCGGGGCCGGCGTCGCGCCGCCTGCCGCCGTTCCTCGACAGCAACGTCCCGCTCTACCTCCTGTCGTCCGACTCACGCAAGGCCGACGTCGCCGAGCGCCTGGTGACGGCCGGCGGCATGGCGAGCGTCCAGGTGCTGAACGAGATGGCCGCGGTGCTGCTCGGGAAGTGGCACGTCGAGTGGCCGCTGGTGCGGGAACTGCTGGCCGCGGTCCGCGCGACCTGCGGCATCGGCGTCGCGACCCTGGCCGTCCACGAGCGCGCGCTGGACCTCGCGCAGCGCGACGGGCTCGGCATCCACGACGCGACGATCGTCGCGACGGCGCTCGAAGCCGGCTGCCCGATCCTGTACAGCGAGGACCTGCAGCACGGTCGGGTCTTCGACCGCCGCCTGCGCGTTGTCGACCCGTTCCGCTGACCGCGGCCCACCCTGCCGTCGACCGCGTCCTTCGTCGAGGCCGCGCGGCTGGGCGTCGGCTGGGGCATGAACCCCGAGCCGCTGGTGCGCCCGCTGATCGCCGCCGGCGTCAGCGCCCCGGACCGAGCACGCCGTACGACCCGGAGAACGGGGGCACGAGGTCGCGCTGGGTGGTCCAGCTCGACTCGCTGAACGCGCGCACCGCGCGCTGCATCCCCTCGGGCACCTCGGCCGGCGAGCGGTACGGGAACGGCGGCTCGGGGAAGTACTCGAGCCCGAGCTGCAGCGCGAGCGCGACCGAGTCGCCGGCGAGCGTGCGCGCGAGGAAGAACGCGGCATCGATGCTCGCCGACACGCCCGCGCCGGTCAGGTACTTCCCGTCGCGGTGGTGGCGGGCCGCGACGAAGCGCGCGCCGTACCGCCCGATGCGCTCGCGGTCGTACCAGTTGCCGGTCGCGCCGCGCCCGTCCAGCAGCCCCGCGGCGGCGAGCAGCGTGACACCGTTGCAGATGCCGACCGTCCAGGTCGAGGTCCGGTCGAGCGAGCGCAGCAGCTCGAGGAACGCCGGATCCGACTCGAGCGCGCGTGCGCCGGGCCCGCCCGGCACGTACACGACGTCGGTGCCGCCGATCTCGTCGAAGCCGCGCCACGCGACCAGGCCGAGCCGCCGCGTGTCGGCCGCGACGACGCCGGGCTCGCGCGCGGCGAACTCGACCTCGAGGCCGGGCACGCGGGCCAGCACCTCGTAGCCGCCGAGCGCGTCGAGCGCGGTCATGCCGTCGAAGGTCAGGAAGGTCACTCTCATCGGGGGCTCCTTCGTGCGGTGGGAACGTCTGCGCCGGAAGACGGCGCGAGGAAGCGTCGCCGGTACTCGCGCGGCGCGGTGGCGAGCTGGCGGGCGAAGGTACGGCGCAGCGTCTCGGGCGTGCCGAAGCCGCAGTCGCGCGCGACGTGCTCGATCGGGCGGCGCCCCTCCTCGAGCATGCGGCGGGCGGTCTCGACGCGCAGGCGCGAGATCCAGCGCGCGGGCGTCGTGCCGGTCTCGGCCCGGAAGCGGCGCGCGAAGTGCCGCGGGCTCATCGCCGCGAGCCCGGCGAGCCGCTCGACGCCGAGATCCTCGCCGAGGTGCTCCGCGACGAAGGCCTGCACCCGGCGCAGCGCGTCGCGCTCGGCGAGCTGGCCCTGCAGGTGCGCGCTGAACTGCCTCTGGTTGCCCGGGCGCCGCAGGAACAGCACCAGCCAGCGCGCGATCGCGAGCGCGGCGTCGCCGCCGAGGTCGTCCTCGACGAGCGCGAGCGCGAGATCGATGCCGGCGCTGACGCCGGCCGAGGTCCAGACCTCGCCGTCGCGCACCCAGATCGGATCGGGCTCGACGCGCACCGCGGGGAACCGCGCGGCGAGCGCCGTGCACGCCGACCAGTGCGTGGTCGCGCGCCGGCCGTCGAGCAGGCCCGCCGCGGCGAGCACGAACGCGCCGGTGC
>JBILTM010000315.1:0-3886 GCA_044371545.1 Burkholderiaceae bacterium | reverse complement strand
CGACACCGTGCTCTACTTCGAGGGCGACACGCACTCGTCGTACCGGCTGGTGAGGGCGTTCAAGAACCGCTTCGGCGCGGTCAACGAGCTCGGCGTGTTCGCGATGACCGACCGCGGGCTGCGCGGGGTCGCGAACCCGTCGGCGCTGTTCCTGTCGCAGCACGACAAGCAGGTCGCGGGCTCCTGCGTGCTGGTCACGCAGGAGGGCTCGCGGCCGCTGCTGGTCGAGGTGCAGGCGCTGGTCGACACCGCGCACGTCCCGAACCCGCGCCGGCTGTCGGTGGGCCTGGAGCCCGCGCGGCTCGCGATGCTGCTCGCGGTGCTCCATCGGCACGCGGGCATCGCCTGCTTCGACCAGGACGTGTTCATCAACGCGGTGGGCGGGGTGAAGATCGGCGAGCCGGCGGCGGACCTCGCGGTGCTGTTCGCGATCGTCTCGTCGCTCAAGGACCGGCCGCTGCCGCGCGGCCTCGCGGTGTTCGGCGAGGTCGGGCTGGCCGGCGAGATCCGGCCGTCGCCGCGCGGGCAGGAGCGGCTGCGCGAGGCGGCGAAGCTCGGGTTCTCGCGGGTCATCGCGCCGAAGGCGAACGTGCCGAAGAAGCCGATCGAGGGGCTCGAGGTGGTGCCGCTCGAGCGGATCGACGCGGCGCTGTCGGCGGCCTGGTAGGCGCCGCGTCGGGCCGGTCGGAGCGCGTGTCGCGCCGGGCGCGGGGCGGCGGGCCCGGAGCTTGCGCGCGGACTCAGGGTCGCGGCGCGACCCCGGTGGCGAGGTAGCGCGCCGCGGCGTCGCCGCTGCGCACCGCCGACTCGATCGTCGCCGGATAGCGGTGCCAGCTCCAGTCGCCGGCGAGCGCGAGGCCGGGCACGAGGTCGGCGAGCGCGTCCGTGTCCAGGCGCGGTCGCTCGGGCGAACAGCGGATCGTCGCGCGTCGCTCGACGATCGCGCGGGCGTGGCGCGCGCGCGGCAGGCCGAGCTGTGCGGCGACCTGGCGCGCGACGCCGTCGGCGAGCTCGGCGGGCCGCTCGGCGAGGCGCCCCGCGGCGCTGACGACGATGCCCGCGACCGCACCGATCCCGCCGTGCGCCGGCGGCGTGCGGCCGAACAGCCACTGCCCGTGCTCGCCGGCGCCGGCCCGTTCGGCGAGCATCGTCGCCTCGGGCAGCACGAGTCGCTCGTGCCACGCGAGCCAGACGGTCGCGATCGGCTCGTGCTCGAACGCGTCGAACGGCGCGAGCCGTGCGGCGGGCACCGCGCCGTCGAGCAGCTTGGCGATCTGCAGCGGCGGCACGGCGAGCACCACCGCGCGCGAGCGGATCGGCCCGGCGTCTGTCTCGGCGCGCCAGCGGCCGTCGGCCTCGCGCGCGAGCCCGCGGCACGCGGTGCGCAGGCGCACCGTCGCGCCGCGCTCGTGCAGCCAGGCGAGCGCCGGATCGGGCAGCACGTCGCCGAGGGTGCCGCGCGGCAGCAGGAAGTCGGCATCGCAGGCGCGCGCGAGCAGCGCGTCGCACAGCACCTGCGCGAACGCGCGCGCGCAGGCGCGCTCGAGCGGCGTGTTGAGCGCACCGATGCACAGCGGCGCCCACAGCCGCTCGACGAGGGCAGGCGGCTGGCGCTGCGCCGCGAGCCACCCGGCGACGGTCTCGCCGTCGCGTACCGATGCCGGCCCGCGGCGTGCGAGGCCGGCCATCGCACGGGCCATCGCGATCCGCTCCGGCCACGGGAAGCCGCGCGCGGCGAGCAGGCCCACGCCGAGGTTGAGGGGTGCGGGCAGCGGGGCCGCGCGCAGCTCGAAGCCGTCCGGGCCCGACAGCCGCAGCCGCGAGCGCGCGAGCACCGCGTCCGGATCGGCGCCGACGCGCGCGATCAGCGCGAGCGTGGAGCGGTACGCGCCGATCAGCAGGTGCTGCCCGTTGTCGACCTCGACGCGCTCGCCGTCGAGCTCGAGCGTGAGCGCGCGCGCGCGGCCGCCGGCCTGCGGCGCGGCGTCGATCAGCGTCGTCGTGCGCCCGGACTCGACCAGGCCGACCGCCGCGGCGAGACCGGCCCAGCCCGCGCCGACGACCAGCACGTCGGTGTCGCCGCCGCCCGCCGGGTCCGCGCCTCGGCCCGTGCCCGGCCCGTTCATCGCCCCGTGCAACGGGCCCTGTACCGGACCGTGCGCCGGCGTCGCGCTCACCGCTGCGCCGCCGCGCGCCTCGCCGCCTCGAACCCAGGCGGCCGCCCCGACACCCAGGTGCGCCACGCGAGCCAGAGCTTGCGGATCGGCGTCAGCGAGGTCCGCCGGTCGAGCACCAGGAAGCCGTCGCGCTCGATCTCCTCGAGCAGCGTCGAGTAGATCGCCGACATGATCAGCCCCGGCCGTTGGGCGCGGCGGTCCGATTCGGGCAGCAGCGCATAGGCGTCGCGGTAGGCGTCGCGCGCGCGGGCTGCCTGGAAGCGCATCAGCTCGACGAAGCGGTCCGAGTGGCGGGCGCCGAGGATCTCGCCGACGGTCACGCCGAAGCGCTGCAGGTCGTCGAGCGGCAGGTAGACGCGGCCCTTGCGCGCGTCCTCGCCGACGTCGCGGACGATGTTGGTCAGCTGGAACGCGAGGCCGAGCGTGTCCGCGTACTTCAGCGTCGACGGGTCGTCGCGGCCGAAGATGCCGCTCGCCATCTCGCCGACGACGCCCGCGACGCGCCGGCAGTAGAGCGCGAGGCCGGGGAAGTCGAGGTAGCGGTTCTGCTCGAGGTCCATCCGCATGCCGTCGATCACTTCGACCAGGCGGCCGCGGGTGATGTCGTAGCGGTCCGCGTGCGGCTGCAGCGCGCGCGTGACCGGGTGCTGCGGGTCGCCGGCGAACATCCGGCCGACCTCGGCCTCCCACCAGTCGAGCTTGGTGCGCGCGATGCCGGCGTCGCGCATCTCGTCGACCACGTCGTCGACCTCGCGGCAGAACGCGTAGAGCGCGGTGATCGCGCGCCGGCGCTCGGGCGGCAGGAAGAGGAAGCTGTAGTAGAAGCTCGAGCCGCTCTTCGCGGCCTTGTCCTGGCAGTACTCGTCCGGCGTCATCGGTCGGTCGGTCGGTCGGGGGCGGGCACCGGTGCGGCGGCGCCGAGCGCGAGCCGCAGCACGGCGCCGGCGAGCGGCAGCGCGTCGCGGCCGGTGAGGGCGGGGCGGGCGGCGTACGGGTCGTGGCCGCCGGCGGCAAGCTTGGCGAGGATCCGCGCACCGCCGGCGACGATCGCGCGCAACTCCCAGCCGAGCCGGCCGCCGACGCGCGCGGCGAGCGGCGCGCCCTCGGCTAGCATCGCGCCGGCGCGGCGCGCCTCGGCGGCGACGCAGGCGCGCAGCGCCTCGCCGGCACGGCCGTCGCGCACGGCGTGCTCGATGTCGGCCTCGGTGCAGCCGTGGCGGGCCAGCGCGTCGAGCGGCAGGTACAGCCGGCCGCGCCTCCAGTCGATCGCCGCGTCCTGCAGGAAGTTGATCAGCTGCAGTGCCGAGCAGATCCGGTCCGACAGCGGCCGCGTGGCCGCGTCGAGGCGGCCGGCGAGCGCCAGCACCAGCTGGCCGACCGGATCGGCCGAGCGCGTGCAGTAGTCGAGCAGGGCGGGAAAGTCGGCATAGCGCTTGACGAGCACATCCTGCTCGAACGCCGACAGCAGCGCGTCGAAGCGCGACCAGTCCAGGTCGTGGGCGCGCACGTGGGGCACCAGGCCGGCCACCGTCGGTGCGGCGGGCGCGCGTCCGGCCCGTGCGGCGGCGACGTCGGCGCGCAGCGCCGCGAGCTCGGCCAGCCGCGCCTCGGGCTGCGCGTCGCCCTCGTCGGCGACGTCGTCGGCGTGACGCGCGAACCGGTAGATCGCGACGACCGCCGGCCGCAGGCGCGCCGGCATCAGCCAGGAC
>JBILTM010000146.1:0-13424 GCA_044371545.1 Burkholderiaceae bacterium | reverse complement strand
CCGCGTCGCGCGCCGCGTTGCGCAGCAGCGTGACGTGCGGCGAGAACGGACCGAGCGGCCGCGCGGTCGGCACGGCCGCGCACGCGCGGCGCAACGCCGCGTGCAGCGCCGGCAGCCCGCGCTCGGGCGGCGAGGACGGCCCGGCCCACACCACGTCGCTGCGCGGGAAACGCCCGAGGTGGTCGAGCTCGACCGCGAACGGCCCGGTCGCCGCGCGGGCCGCGTCGCCGGCCGCGCGCAGCGCGGTCTCGTGGCCGGGCGGCAGCGGGCCGAGGAACAGCAGCGTCATGTGCAGCCGGCGCGCGGGCTCGGCGCGGCCGCCGGTCACGTCGGGCAGCGTGCGCGCGAGCGCGGCGAGCGCATCGCGCACCGGCGGGGGCGGCAGCAGCGCGAAGAAGTGGTTGTGCGGGCGCGCCTCGGCGGGCACCGCAGGCTCGGCCGCGCGCGCGACCGGGCGAGGGGCCCGGCCCGCGGGGCCGCTCGGACGGCGGCCACTCACTCGGCGCGTCCTCGGGCGGCCGTGCGGACGGGTTGCACGCGGGCGAGGCTCATCGCGCGGCCGAGACCGACGGCCAGGCCGGCGGCACCGCGCCCGGCTCGCGCATCCGCTCGATCGCGGCGCCGATCCGCTCGACGCCCTCGCGGATCTGCGCGGGCGACGGCGTCGCGAACGACAGCCGCATCGACGACGGGTCGGCGCGCTCGGCGTAGTAGATGTCGCCGGGCACGAAGGTCGCCTTGCGCTCGATCGCGAAGGGCAGCAGCGCGCGCGTGCTCGCGCCGTCGCGCAGCCGGCCCCACATGAACATGCCGCCCTGCGGGATGTTGAACTCGACGCGGTCGGCGAGGTGCCCGGCGATCGCGTCGCGCATCGCGTTCGCACGCTCGCGGTACGCGGCGACGATCTTCGGCAGGTGCGCGTCGAGCCGACCCGCGGCGACGTAGCGCTGCACGGTCGCCTGCGTGAAGCCGGGGCTCGAGATGTCGTCGAGCTGCTTGGCGAGCACGCAGGCCGTGCGGATCGGCGGCGGCGCGACGGTGTAGCCGAGCCGCAGGCCCGGCGCGACGATCTTGGAGAAGCTGCCGAGGTGGACCGTCCAGGCCTTCGAGCCCGGCACCTCGTCGACCAGACCGGCGATGTGCGGCTCGTGTGCGCCCTCGAAGCGCAGCTGCCCGTACGGATCGTCCTCGACGATCACGAAGCGGTGCTCGACCGCGAGCGCGAGCAGCTTGAGACGCCGCGCGCGGGGCATCGTCGCGCCGCTCGGGTTCGCGAAGGTCGGCACGACGTAGAGGAGCTTCGGGCGCGGTGTCGCCGCGTCGCGCAGCATCGCCTCGAGCTCGTCCACGTCGAGCCCGTGCGCGTCGACCCCGACGGTCAGCGTGCGCACGCCGGCGACCTTCAGCACGCGCAGCGGACCGGTGTAGGTCGGGCGCTCGACGACCGCGGCGTCGCCCGCGCGCAGCAGCGTGCGCACCAGCAGGTCGAAGCCCTGCTGCGAGCCGCCGGTGACCAGCACGTCGCCGGCCGAGGCCTTCGTGCCGCGGGCCTCGAGCAGCCGCGCGACCTGCTCGCGCAGCCCCGGCAGGCCCTCGGTCGGGCCGTACTGCAGCGCCGGCACCGGCATTTCGCGCAGCGCCTCGTCGACCGCCGCGCGCAGGCCCTCGCGATCGAAGAGCTCGGGGCCGGGATAGCCGCCGGCGAGCGAGACCATCTCCGGGTCGACCATCAGCTTGCCGAGCTCGCGCACCAGGGACTCGCCGATGCTGCGATAGGCGGGGGCAACGAAGTCGGCGGGGTCGGGGGGATTCATGCGCGCGACGCGGGGCGGGACGGCCCCCGATGATACGGCGCCCCGCTCACCGCGCCCGCTCGCGCCGGATCAGGTACAGCCCCGCCGCGATCAGCGCGACGATGCCGACCCAGGCGAGCGCGTTCGGCACGTCGCCCCACACCGCCCAGCCGAGCACCAGCGCGAACAGCAGCCCGCTGTAGCGGAACGGCGCGACCACCGACACGTCGCCTGCGCGCACGCTGCGGATGATGCAGTGGTAGCCGGTGGCGAGGAACACCGACGCGGTCGCGAGCAGCGCCCACTCGCGCACGCCGATCGCGACCCAGCCCTGGAACAGCGACAGCAGGCCGGCGAGCAGCGTCACCGCGACCGCGGTCGACAGCGTGATCGCGAGCGACGGGATGCCGGCCGGCACCTTGCGCGTCGCGAAGTCGCGCAGCGCGTGCAGCAGCGTGGCGCCCAGGCACAGCAGCGCGAACGCGTTGAAGCCCTCGACGCGCGGCTGGATCACCAGCAGCACGCCGACGAAGCCGACCGCGATCGCGACCCAGCGGCGCGCGTCGACGCGCTCGCCGAGCAGCGGTACCGCGAGCGCGACGATGAACAGCGGCGAGGCCATGTTGATCGCGGTCGCGTTGGCGATCGGCAGGTGGAACAGCGAGATCAGGTAGGCGAGGCTCGCGAACGCGTCGATCGCCGCGCGCCCGGCGACCCAGCCGCGCGCGAGCTGCCCGAGCCGCGCCTCGACGCCGGTGGCGCGCATCACCGCGAGCACGAGCAGCGAGGCCATCGCCCCGCGCACGAAGATCAGCTGGCCCGAGGGCAGCGACGCGCTCGAGATCTTGACGAGCATGTCGTTGACGATGAAGCAGGCCATCGCCGCGACCATCAGCCGGATGCCGCGCGCGTTCGCGCGGATCGCGGCGGCGGGCGGGGAGGCGGTCGACGTCGCGTGCACGGTCGCCATCTTGTCACGCGGCGCGAGGGGCGCCGGCCGGCCGTCCCGTCGGGCGCTCGGCGCCGCGGCGAAAGCGGAACGTCGGCGCGCGCCGTGCACCGTGCGCCGACCGTGGCCGACCCGTCCGGGCCGGCCACGGTTCGCCGGTCAGCGCAGGCCGTCGTAGACCGCCTTCTCGAAGCCGTAGTACGTCGGCAGCGAGCGGTGGTCGGCGAACGGGAAGATCTGCGTCATGTAGACGCCGCCGATGCCGGTGGCCGGATCGATCCAGTAGTACGAGTTCGCGAGGCCCGCCCACATCAGGCCGCCCGCGGGCCGCCCGGTCGGCGCCGGTGCGTGGTTGATCTGGAACGCGAGGCTCCAGCTCTTCGGCACGCCCGGGAAGAACTCGGCGTCGTTGGTCAGCGGGATCGCGGCCTTCAGGTTCGTGACCCGGCAGTCGCCCATGTGGTTCAGGCCGAGCGACACGACGGTCTCGGGCCTGAGCACCCGCTCGCCGCCGAGCTGGCCGAGGTTCAGGATCATCCGCACGAAGCGCAGGTAGTCGCCCATCGTGCCGTACAGGCCGCCGCCGCCCATCTCGAACTCGGGCTCCTGCGTGATCTCGAACGGGAACGGCGCGAGCGTGCCGTCGGGTCCGCGCAGGTGCGTGCCGGCCAGCCGCGCGCGCATCGACGGCGTGATCCGGAACGCGGTGCTGGTCATGCCGAGCGGCCCGAGCAGGTTCTCCTCGAGGTACGCGCCGAGCGTGCGGCCGCTCGCCGCCTCGACCATCTTCCCGGCCCAGTCGATGTTGACGCCGTACTCCCAGCGCTCGCCCGGATCGAACAGCAGCGGCAGCTCGATCGCGCGGTTGCGGCACTCGGTCACGCTCGGGATGCCGAGCGCCGCCTGCACCTTCTGGATGTCGGTGTTCCAGATCTCGTAGCTGAAGCCGGCGCTGTGCGTCAGCAGGTGGCGCAGCGTGATCGGGCGCTTCGGCGGGCGCGTGCGCGGCCGGCCCTCGGCGTCGAAGCCGGTCAGCACGCCAGCCTCGCCGATCGCCGGCAGCACCTTCGCCGCAGGCGCGTCCAGATCGAGCAGCCCGCGCTCGACGCACTGCACCGCGGCCACCGAGGTGATCGCCTTGGTCATCGACGCGATCCAGCCGACGGTGTCGAGCGTCATCGACTGCCCGCCGCCGATCGTGCGCTCGCCGAACGCCCCCTCGTAGATCGTGCCGTCGCGATCGGTGGCCATCGCGACGACGCCCGGCACGTCGCCGGCCTCGACGGCCGCCTTCAGCAGCCCGTCGATCGTGGTCTTCATGCTCATTCCGTCTCCTCCGCGTCTGTGCCGGCCGCGTGCGTCGGCCGGCTGCACGCGACTGTAGATCGGACGGCGCCGCCGCACCAGCGCCGGCGGCATCGTCCGCGGGGGGCGCGCGCGGTGCGGCGGCCGGCGCGCAGCGCGCCCGGTATCATCGGGCTCGGAGCGCCCGACGGGCGCCGCCTCCCAGGAGACGCGCGATGACCACCCCGGAACGACGCCTCGTCGAGCTCGGCCTCGAGCTCCCGCCCGCCCCGAAACCGATGGGTACCTACGTGCCCGGCGTGCAGGTCGGCAACCTGCTGTTCATGTCCGGGATCGGCCCGCGGCGCGCCGACGGCACGATGATCCAGGGCAAGCTCGGCGCGGACCTGACGATCGAGCAGGGCCGCGAGGCCGCGCGGCTCGTCGGCCTCAACATGCTCGCCAACGTGCGCGCGATCCTCGGCTCGCTCGACCGCGTGGAGCGCGTCGTGAAGTCCCTCGGCATGGTGAACAGCGCGCCCGGCTTCGACCGCCACCCCGCGGTCATCGATGGCTACGCGGACCTGTTCGTCGAAGTGTTCGGTCCCGAGCGCGGCCGCGGCGCCCGCTCGGCGGTCGGCATGGCCGCGCTGCCGATGCAGATCGCCGTCGAGGTCGAGACGATCCTGCAGGTCAGGGACTGACCGCTCCCGCCGCGACGCGGCGGTCAGCCCTCGCCGGTCCGCAGCACCGCGGCGATCCGCTCGAGCAGCATCTCGCTCGAGCCGTCGACGAACGAGGCGACGCGCGCGCCGTGCAGGTGGCGGCCGAACGGATGCGTCTCGCGCAGCCCTTCGGCGCCCATCGCCTGCGCGAGCCGCGGCAGCTGGCGCTCGGCGGTGCGCGTTGCGACGAGCTTGGCCTGCGCTGCGACGAGCTGCGCGTCGGCGCCGGCGTCGATGCGGGCCGCCGCCTCGCGGACCAGCGCCCGCGCCGCCGCGAGCTCGGCGCTCGCCTCGGCCGCGACCCAGCGCCAGCCCTGGTGGTCGGCGAGCGGCACCCCGAACGCGCGGCGCGAGCCGCCGTACGCCTGCACGACGCGGATCGCCTCGTCGAGCATGCCGCAGCACATCGCGGCGACGTAGGTCCGCGCGCCGTTGATCGACGCCATGGCGGCCTTGAACGCGCGGCCCGCAGGCTGCAGCAGCTCGACGTCGGTGGCGAGGTAGCCGTCGAGCGCGAAGCCCCCCGCGCCGATCGCGTGCTGGCCGGCGAGCGCGAACGGCGGCCGGCGCGCGAAGCCCGCGCGGTGCGCGTCGATCACGAAGCCGGCCACGCCCTTCGCGCCCGAGCCGGGCTCGGTCTGCGCGTAGAGCACCGCGACGTCGGCGTCCGAAGCGTTGGTGATCCAGGCCTTCTCGCCGTCGAGCCGCCAGCCGCCGGGCACCTTCGTCGCCGTCGTGCGGATCGCGGCGAAGTCGGAGCCGGCCTGCGGCTCGGTGAGCGCGGTGCAGCCGATCGCGCGGCCCGCGGCGAGCTCGGGCACCCAGCGCCCGGCGACCTCGGGCGGCGCCTCGCGCGCGAGCTTGGTCGCGACGTTGCCGGTGTTGACCAGCGAGAACGCGAACGCGAAGTCGGCGCCGGCCAGCACCTCGACGATCCGCGCCTTCGCCGAGAACGGCAGGCCGAAGCCGCCGTGCCTGCGCGGCAGCTCGATGCGGCACAGGCCGAGCGCAGCCGCCTCGGCGATCGCCTCGCGGCCGATCCGACGCTCGCGCTCCCACGCGGGCGCGGCCGGCGCGACGACTTCGCGCGCGAACGCGGCGGCGCGGGCGAGCAGCGCGTCGAGCTCGGCATCGCCTGCCGGCGGTCCTGCAACGGGCGTATCCATGACACACATCCTACGCGGGCTGCGGTTAAAGTCGCCGCATCCCGTTTCAGCGAGGACTCGCCGCCATGCCCATCCATCGTGCCCGCACCGGGCTCTGGCTCGTCGTGTCCGCGCTGCTCGCTGCCTGCGGCAAGGATCCGGCGCCGCCCGCGGCGGCGGGCGCGCCAGCCGCGGCGACCGCACCGGCGCCGCCCCCCGCCCCGAAGCGGCCACCGCCCGACCTGTCGGACCCGAAGCACGCCACGCCGGCGGGCGAAGTCGCCGGACCGGCCGTGCGGCGCCGCATCGGGCCCGAGGGCGGCCGACTCGGATCCGCCGACGGGCGCCTGTCCGTCGAGGTGCCGGCGGGCGCGCTGCCGGCGCCGACGGAGCTGTCGATCACGCCGATCGCCAACACCGCCCACGGCGGCGTCGGGGCCGGCTACCGGATCGAGGCGGGCGGGGCGCGGTTCGCGCAACCGGTGGCGCTCGTCTTCAAGGCCGACGACGCGTCGCTCGAAGGCACGGCGTTCGAGGCGCTCGCGATCGCGCGACGGATGAAGGACGGCCGATGGGGCGCGTTCGAGGACGGCGACGACGCGTTCGCCCGCGACCCCGCGTCGCGGACGGTGACCGTGCGGACCGCGTCCTTCTCGGACTGGTCGCTCGTGTCCGGCTGGCAGATCCGCCCGGCGCGGGCCCGCGTCAAGGTCGGCAGCACCGTCCGGTTCGAGGTGAAGGAGTGCGTGACCCAGACCGGCACCTTCACGGTCGACGGCGAGACCTACACGGTCCCGAAGCGGATCGCGGCCTGCGACGAGCCCGAGCTCGCGCCGATCGGCCCGCGCGCGAGCGGCTGGGCGGTCGACGGCACGCCCGGCGGCTCGCCGCAGAAGGGCACGGTGGGCGGCACGAGCAATGCGACCTACACCGCGCCGGCGAACGTGCCCTCGCCGGACACGGTGACCGTGTCCGCGCAGATCCTCGTCGGCCGCGAGAGCGCGCGGCAGAAGGTGCTGTCGACCGCGACCGTGCAGATCCACGACGGCTGGGCCGGCCAGGTCACCTTCGAGAGCCGGGAGGGGAGCCGCGTGGTGAAGTCGGTCGCCGACGTGGTCTGGACCGCGAAGCCTGGCTCGAAGACCGAGTTCGTCGCGAGCGGCACGCTGACGGTCACCGGCCGGCAGCGCGACTGCACGGTGCAGGAGCAGGCCCGGATCACCGAGGCCGATGGCGAACTCGAGCTCAAGCTCGGGCCGGACGGCCAGCCGACGGCCTACCGCGGCTTCGGCATGAAGTCGATGCCGCTGCGCTTCGTCTGCCCGAAGGCATCGGGCACGCAGACGATGCCGGTCGCGTGGTTCGGCACCACCGAGGCGTTCCAGCCGCTGCGCGACGGGGCCCTGCAGGGCCGACTGTCCGCGCCCGACGGACCCGGCACCTGGACCTGGTCGTTCACGCGCTGAACGCGCGGACCCGGCGGATCAGGCGGGCTTCCAGCCGACCGGGACCCGCGGCCGATCGATCTTCGCGTGGTCGCACAGCGCGTCGACGATCGACGAGAAGTCCTGTCCGCCGTACTCGCTCGCCCGCGCGAGGCTGTAAGACTCGTGCACGGCGGCCGCGACCGGCATCGGCACGCGCGTCGCGTGCGCGGCGCCGAGCACCAGGCCCAGGTCCTTGTGCGCGAGGTCGATCGTGAAGCCCGGGCTGACGTCGCCGGCGAGCACCTTGCTCGGGAAGTTCATCCGCAACTGGCCGTTGTTGGCCGAGGTGCCGAGCAGCACCGCGAGCGTGCGGGTCAGGTCGAGGCCGAGCCGCTGCGACAGCGCGATCGCCTCGGCGTTGACCTGCGTGAGCGTGATCGCGACGTAGTTGTTGACGAGCTTGGTGCGCCCGCCGGTGCCGACCCCGCCGCAGTGCAGGACGGTCGTGCCCATCGCGTCGAGGAGCGGCCGCACCCGCGCGAGGTCGGCATCGCTCGCCCCCACCATGAACAGCGACTCGCCGCGGTCGGCGTGCTCGGCGAGCCGACCGACCGGCGCATCGACCATCGTCATGCCGCGTGCCGCGCAGGCGGCGGCGATCCGGTCGGTCGCGAGCGGGTCGATCGTGCTCATGTCCATCAGCAGCGTGCCGGGCGCCGCGTGCGCGAGCACGCCATCGGCGCCGAGCGCGACCTGCTCGACCTCGGCCGCGGTCGGCAGCATCGTGATCACGATGCTGCAGTCGCGGCCGACCTGCGCGACGTCGGCCGCCGCGGTGGCGCCCGCCTCGACCAGCATGCGCACCGGGCGCGGGTCGATGTCGTGCACCGTCAGGGCGAAGCCCTTCTTCAGCAGGTTCGCGGCCATCGGCCGCCCCATCCGGCCGAGGCCGACGAATCCGATCCGTTCCACCATGGTCTCCTTCGCGGCGCGGTCGATACGCCGCGCACGGCCCGATGGTAGCCCCTGGCCAGACCCGCCATGCGGCCGGGCGATTCGACACGCGCCGCGGCCCCGGCCTACCATCGCCCCATGGACGACACCACCCACGCGCCCTGGCAGGAGCGCATCTTCGAGCTGCTGAAGGCGGCCGACGTCCGGCAGGTGGCCTATGTGCCCGACGCCGGCCACGCCCACGTGATCCGCCGCGTGCAGGCGGACCCCGACATGCGCGACGTCGTGCTGACCACCGAGGAGGAGGGCGTCGCGGTCGCGGCCGGCGCCTGGCTCGGCGGGCAGCGCGCCGTGCTGCTGATGCAGAGCAGCGGCGTGGGCAACTGCGTCAACATGTTCTCGCTGCTCGCGAGCGCCGACGTGCCGTTCGTCACGCTCGTGACGATGCGCGGCGAGCACGCCGAGTTCAATCCGTGGCAGGTGCCGATGGGTCGCGCCGCCGGCGAGGCGATGTCGATGATGGGCCTCGCGGTGCACCGGGTGGACCGCGCCGAGGACGTCGGCGAGACCGTCGGCGCCGCACTCGACGCGGCGTTCCGCGGCGGGCAGCGGGTCGCGGTGCTGCTGTCGCAGAGGCTGATCGGCCGCAAGCAGTGGGTGGCGAAATGAGCGCTTGCGGAACCGACGCGCGGGTGGACCGCCGCGCCTTCGTCGCGCGACTGCTGGGCGCCTGCCCGGACGCGCTGGTCGTCACCGGCCTCGGCTCGCCGAGCTACGACGCGTTCGCGGCGGGCGACCGCGACCGCACGTTCTACCTGTGGGGCGCGATGGGCGGCGCGGTGCCGGTCGCGCTCGGCCTCGCGCTCGCGCGCCCCGGCGACGCGGTGATCGCGCTGACCGGCGACGGCGAGGCGCTGATGGGCTTGGGCGCGCTCGCGACCGTGGCCGCGCAGCGGCCGCCCAACCTCTCGATCGTGGTGCTCGACAACGCGCACTACGGCGAGACCGGCATGCAGCGCAGCCACACCGGCCTCGGCACTCGGCTCGCCGAGGTCGCGCGGGCCTGCGGCATCGAGGACGCGACCGAGGTCCGCACGCTCGAGGGCGCCGACGCGGTCGCGCGGCGCATCGCGGCGCGCGCGGGCCCCTCGTTCGCGCAGGTGCACGTGCACAGCGACGCGCTGCCGCGCGCGCTGCCGCCGCGCGACGGCGCGTTCCTGAAGAACCGGTTCCGCGCCGCGATCGGGCTCGCCCCGCTCTGAGCGCGGCCGACCCGGTCCGTCGCGGCCCCGCGTCCGCCGTCCGCCGAGCCGCCCGCGCGATGCTCGCCGTCCTCGCCGTCGTCGGCGTGCTGCTGCTCGGCCCGCTCGGCACGATCGCGATCGGCGAGGTCGACCCGTCGGCGACCTGGCGCTCCGGCAGCCGCGAGAGCAGCGGCCAGTCGCCTTCGCCCGCCGACGAGCCGCGCGCCGTCGTGCAGGTGTTCGCCGCGCGCACCGTCGGCTGGCGCGGCGCATTCGGCGTGCACACCTGGATCGCCACCAAGCGCTCGGGCGCGACCGAATACGTCGTCCACCACGTGATCGGCTGGCGGGTGTTCCGCGGCTCGGGCGCGGTGGTCACGCAACCGGGCACGCCGGACTTCCGCTGGTTCGGCGCGTGGCCCGAGAAGCTCGCCGAGCTGCGCGGCGACGGCGTCGACGCGACGATCGAGCGGATCGAGGCCGCGGTCGCCGCTTACCCCTACCCCGGCACCTACCGTGCGTGGCCGGGCCCGAACAGCAACACCTTCACCGCGTTCGTCGCGCGGCAGGTGCCCGAGCTGCGGCTCGACCTGCCCGCCAACGCACTCGGCAAGGACTGGCTGCCGGGCACGATCGTCGACCGCACACCGAGCGGCACAGGCTGGCAGCTGTCGCTCGCGGGGCTGCTCGGCGTGGCGGTCGGCCTCGAGGAGGGGCTGGAGCTCAACGTGCTGGGGCTCAACGTCGGCGTCGACCCGGGCGAGCTCGCGCTGCGCCTGCCGGGCTTCGGGCGGGTCGGGCCGGTGCGCGACGCGGGCGCGGCGACGACGGCGCCCTGAGCCGTCGTCCGCGACCTCGCTTCGGGCGCAACCCGCGGCGCAGCGCGGCATGGCGCAGAGCGGTGCGACGCCGGGGGGGACGCTGCCGCGCGACGGCCGGCCCCCCTTTGCGGAACGTGCCGACGCGCACCGCTCGGCGTGGCCGCGCCCGCGGCGCTAAGCTGGCGACGACGGCGCGCCGCACGCGCCGCGACGGCGCCGAGGAGACGAGCATGCCGATCACCCTGTCCCCGCTGACCCCGGGCTTCGCCTGCGAGGTCGGCGACGTCGACCTGACCCGCCCGCTCGAGGACGCGGACCTCGCCGCGGTGCGCGGCGCGTTCGCGCACTTCGCGGTGCTGGTGTTCCCGTCGCAGGACCTCACCGTCGACCAGCACCTCGCGTTCGCGCGGCACTTCGGCCCGCTCGAGCGCTCGGTCGCGACGGTGATGCCCGGCGAGACGCTGCGCGTGCGCCCCGAGATCGCCGACATCGCGAACCTCACGTCCGACGGGCGCGTCTGGGCGAAGGACCACCGGCTGCGCCTCTTCCAGATGGGCAACCGCCTCTGGCACACCGACAGTTCGTTCAAGCAGCCCACCGGCTACGCGTCGATGCTCTACGCGCGCTCGGTCGCGCCGATCGGCGGGCACACCGAGTTCGCCGACCTGCGCGCCGCGTGGGACGCGCTCGACGAGGCGACGCACGCGCGCGTCGACGGGCTGATCGCCGAGCACTCGCTGCAGTTCTCGCGCCGCCGGCTCGGTTTCGCCGACTGGTCGCCGCAGGAGCGCGTCGCGTTCGCGCCGGTCGCGCGGCCGCTGGTGCGCACGATCCCGGAGAGCGGCCGCCGTTCGCTCTACCTCGCGTCGCACATCGGGCGCGTGCGCGGCCTGCCCGACGACGAGGCCGAGGCGCTGGTCGCGCGGCTGGTGGCGCACGCGACCGAGCGCCGCTTCACCTACCTGCACCGCTGGCGCGTCGGCGACCTGGTGATGTGGGACAACCGCTGCACGATGCACCGAGGCACCGAGTTCGACGACACGCGCTGGCCGCGCGACATGCAGCGCGCGACGACCTCGGACGTGCCCGACGCGTTCGACGACGCGCTGCGTGCGGCCGGATGCGGCACCGCCACCGAGGACGCCACGTGCTCCGCCGAGGCCGCCCGCGCCGAGGCCGCGCGCGCCGCTGCGTGAGCACCCGATGAGCGCCCGATGAGCGACGCCCCGCCGCTGCGCACCCTGTCGATGCGGATCGAGACCGGCGACGAGGACCTGCCCGAGGACCGCTTCAACCACCACGTCAACAACGCGCGCTACTTCGTCTTCGTGAACCGCGCGTTCCAGCGCTGGTACCGCGAGATGGGCATCCGCGGCGGCGTGCCGGGGCAGCAGGCGGTGATGGCGCACCTCGAGTACGACTTCCTGCGCGAAGTCCGGCCGCCGGCGGTCGTCGAGGTGCGGCTCGAGGTCGCGCGCGCGGGCCGCACGAGTCTCGAGCACGCGATCGAGATCCACGATCTCGGCGTCGACGCCGCGGGCGAGCCCGCGCTCGCCGGACGCGGGCGGGCGGTGCACGTGTGGACCGAGCGCGCGAGCGGCCGGTCGATGCGGTGGCCGGCGGAGGTGCTGGCGCGCTGCTGGACGGCCGCCGCGGGCTGAGCCCGCGGGGCGCCCTGCCTTCGCCCTGCCTTCACTTCCTCAGCAGCCCCAGCCGCTCGAGCGTGCGCCGCTCGGCCTCGTGCTGCGTGCGGATCCAGGCCGCGTAGTCCTCCGAGGACTTGTACCAGACCGGCTGGTTGTAGCGCTCGAGCGCCTTCAGGTGCGACGGCTCCTCGAGCCCCCGCTTGAACGCGTCGTGCAGCGCCTTCACGATCGCGGGGGGCGTGCCGGCGGGCGCGCCGATGCCGTACGGGCCGGTGGCGACGACGCCGAGGCCGAGTTCCTTCAGCGTCGGCGCATCGGGCCAGACCTGGGTGCGCTGCTCGGTGAACACCGCGAGCACGCGCACGCGACCCGCCTCGGCCATCGGCACCGCGCCGGTCGAGTCCATCGCGACGTCGACGTGGCCACCGACGAGCGCGGCGAGCATGTCGGCGCTGCCCTTGAACGGCACGTGCGTGACCGACCACTTCTGCGTGCCCGCGAGCTCCTCCATCGCCATGTGGACGGAGCTGCCGACGCCGTGCGAGCCGTAGGTGAGCTTGCCGGGGTTCGCGGCGATGTGCGCTGCGAGCTCCTTCATCGTCTTCCACGGCGCATCGGCCTTCACGACGACCGCGAACACGTAGCCGGTCAGGCCGATCACGTACGAGACGTCCTTCAGCGGATTCCAGGCGGTGCTCTCCATCTGCGACACGCGCAGGCCGGTGACCGGCGTCATCGCGACGGTGTAGCCGTCGGGCTTGGCGGAGGCGAGCGCCGCGTAGCCGAGCGTGCCGGCGGCACCGGGCCGGTTCTCGACGACGACCGGCTGGCCGAGGTGCTTCGAGGTGGCCTCGGCGAGGGCGCGCGCGGTGACGTCGGTGGGGCCGCCCGCCGGGAAGGTGACGATCAGCCTGACCGGCGAGGTGGGAAAGGCGGGCTGCGCAATGGCGCGCGGCGCGGCGGCGGCGCAGGCGGCGGCGATGCCGGCCTGCAGGGCGGTTCGGCGATCCACGGGGTCTCCTCCTCGTTCGGGACGCGCGCAGTGTAACGGAGCGGTCCGCGGCCTCCGCGTGCGCCGGCCGGTCGCCGCGCGTCGGGTGCGAGCGGCCCGCGTCCTCAGCGCGCCGCGACCGCCGCGCCCGCGTGCAGCGCGCGGTGCGCGTCGACCAGCCGCCGCACGCCCTCGCTCAGCCGCTCGGGCGGGGCCGCGCTGAAGTTCAGCCGCAGCGACGCGGTGTCGGGCGCGTCGACGAAGAACGCGTCGCCCGGCACGAACATCGTGCCGCGCCCGAGCGCGAGCGGCAGCAGCGCACGCGCGTCGGTGCCGTCGGTGAAGCGCGCCCACAGGAACATGCCGCCGTCGGGCACGCGGACCTCGAGCCGCGCGCCGAACCCATCGTCGAGCGCGCCGGCGAGCGCGTCGCGCCGGCGCGCGT
>JBILTM010000147.1:0-13424 GCA_044371545.1 Burkholderiaceae bacterium | reverse complement strand
CCTTGCGCTGCGGATCGAGTTGGCGCCAGGTCGTGCCGCGACGGTTCAGCAGCGCGTCCCAGGGCAGGTGGCCCATCCAGCGGGCGAGCAGCGCGGCGTCGAGGCCGTCGGCGCGGAAGTCGTGGAAGCGGAACGCGACGCCCTGCGCCCGCAGCCAGGCGCGCGCCTTGCGGACCTGGTCGCAGCTGTCGATCCCGTAGACGACGACCGGCTGCGGCATCAGATGTTCAGCATGAATTCGGAGAAGGTCGGCCCTTCGGTCGCCTTCTGGCCGTCGGCCGCCGAGGGCAGCTCGGGCCCGCGCAGCGGCGGCGGCGCGGCATTGGGGCCGGTGTCCTCGGTGTTCTCGAGCAGCCAGAGCAGGTTGGTCGGCGAGTCGGACTGCGCGAGCGCATCCTCCTTGGTGACCTTCTTCGTGCGGACCAGGTCGACCAGCGCGCGCTCGAAGGTCTGCGAGCCGGGCGCCATGCTCTTCTCCATCGCCTCCTTGATCTCGGACAGGCGCCCCTGCTCGATCAGCTCGGAGACGAAGGTGGTGTTCAGCAGGATCTCGACCGCCGGCAGCCGCCCGCCGGAGGCCGAGCGGATCAGGCGCTGCGAGACCACGCAGCGCAGCGTCGCCGCGAGGTCCGACAGCAGCGTGCGCCGGTTCTCCGGCGTGTAGAAGCCGACGATCCGGTTCAGCGCGTGAGCGGCGTTGTTCGCGTGCAGCGTCGAGAGCACGAGGTGGCCCGATTGCGCGTAAGCGATCGCGGCGCTCATCGTCTCGACGTCGCGGATCTCGCCGATCATCAGGCAGTCGGGCGCCTGGCGCAGCGCGTTCTTCAGCGCGATCCCGAGCGAGACCGCGTCGGTCCCGATCTGGCGCTGGTTGACCACCGAGCGCTTGTGCAGGAACGTGAACTCGATCGGGTCCTCGAGCGTCAGGATGTGGCCGCTGCGGTGGGTGTTGCGGTGGTCGAGCAGCGAGGCGAGCGTCGTCGTCTTGCCCGAGCCGGTCGAGCCCACGACGAGCAGCAGGCCGCGCTTCTCCATGATCAGCTCGGAGAGCACCGGCGGCAGGCTCAGAGACTCGAACTGCGGAACGTCGCCCGGGATGTAGCGCACGACCGCGGCCGCGGTGCCGCGCTGCTTGAACAGCGAGAAGCGGAAGCTGCCGACGTTGCGCAGGCCATAGCCGAAGTTGAGCTCGTTGTCGTGCTCGAACTGCGCCCACTGCCGATCGGTCAGCACCTCGCGCAGCAGCGACTCGATCGTCGTCGGGTCGAGCCGCTGCTGGTTGATCGGCACCGTCGTGCCGTTGATCTTGATCTGCACCGCCGTGCCGGCCGCGATGAACAGGTCCGAGGCCTGCTTATCGGCCATCAGCGCCAGCAGTCGTTCCATCGCCATCGGTCGGTGCCTCTCCGGAGCGCTCGCGCGGCGCGAGCTCAGTCGCCGCGCAGCAGTTCGTTGATGCCGGTCTTCGCACGGGTCTTGGCGTCGACCCGCTTCACGATGACCGCGCAGTACAGGTTGCATCCGGCCGAAGGCAGCGAGCCCGCCACCACGACCGACCCGGCCGGGACCCGGCCGTAGGTGATCTCGCCGGTCTCCCGGTTGAAGATCTTGGTGCTCTGGCCGATGAACACGCCCATGCCGAGCACCGAGTTCTCCTCGACGATCACGCCCTCGACCACCTCGGAGCGCGCGCCGACGAAGCAGTTGTCCTCGATGATCGTCGGGTTGGCCTGCAGCGGCTCGAGCACGCCGCCGATCCCGACCCCGCCGGACAGGTGCACGTTCTTGCCGATCTGCGCGCACGATCCGACGGTGGCCCAGGTGTCGACCATCGTGCCTTCGTCCACGTACGCGCCGATGTTGACGTACGACGGCATCAGCACGACGTTGCGGCCGATGAAGCTGCCGCGGCGGGCGACCGCCGGCGGGACCACGCGATAGCCGCCGGCGGCGAAGTCCTGCGCGGTGAAGCCCTCGAACTTGGTCGGCACCTTGTCGTAGAAGCGAAGCCCGCCGGACTCGATCGGGCGGTTGTCCTCGAGCCTGAACGACAGCAGCACCGCCTTCTTGATCCACTGGTGGACGACCCAGTCGACGGCCTGCTTCTCGGCGACCCGCAGCCGCCCGGCGTTCAACTCGGCGATCACGTGCCCGACCGCTTCGCGGACGGCTGCGGGGGCGGTGGACGGGCTCAGCTCGGCGCGCTGGTCCCAGGCCTGTTCGATCGTGCTCTGGAGGGTCATCGTGTGTGGGTGGGTCGCGAGGCTTGGAGGGAAGGGGACGACAGGGCGCCGGACGGGCCGGCGAAGGCCCGGATGCGGTCCGCCGCCTCGACGCAGGCGGCGAGGCCGTCGACGAGCGCGAGCCGCACGAAGCCGGCCCCCGGATTGCGACCGGACGCGCCGCGGGCGAGAAAGCTGCCCGGCAGCACGAGCACATTATATTGGGCGTGGAGGTCGCGGGCGAACGCGGCATCGTCGCCGCCGGGGACGCCGGCCCACAGGAAGAAGCCGCCCTCCGGCCGGCGCACGCGCAGCACCCCGTCCACCCGCGGCAGCACCGCGTCGAACTTCTCGCGGTACAGGCGCCGGTTCTCGACGACGTGCGCCTCGTCGGTCCAGGCGGCGAGCGACGCGGCCTGCACGGTGGCGCTCATCGCCCCGCCGTTGTACGAGCGCAGCAGCAGGTAGCGGGCGATCAGCGCCGCGTCGCCGGCCACGAAGCCCGAGCGCAGCCCGGGCACGCTCGAGCGCTTCGACAGGCTGGAGAACACCAGCAGGCGGTCGAAGCCGTGCAGGCCGAGCGCGTGCGCCGCCGCGAGGGCGCCCTCGGGCGGCGCGGCCTCGTCCGCGTAGATCTCGGAGTAGCACTCGTCGGAGGCGATCACGAAGCCATGGCGGGCCGACAGCTCGAAGAGCCGTGCCCACTGCGCGCGGGTGACCACGGTGCCGGTCGGGTTGCCGGGCGAGCAGACGTAGACGAGCTGTACCCGGGCCCAGGTCGCCTCGGGGATCGCGTCCCAGTCGAGCGCGAAGCCGTTCGCCTCAGACTGCTCGAGGTAGACGGCCTCGGCGCCGGCCAGCAGCGCCGCGCCCTCGTAGACCTGGTAGCACGGGTCCGGCAGCACCACCGCCGGACGGGGCGCGCCGGGGCGGGCGTCGACCACCAGCTGGGCGATCGAGAACAGCGCCTCCTTCGACCCGTTGACCGGCAGGACCTGGGTCGCCGGGTCGATCCGCGGCAGCCCGTAGCGGCGCTGCAGCCACGCGGCGATCGCCTCGCGAAGCGGCGCGCCGCCGGCGGTCGGCGGGTACGAGGACAGGCCGTCGAGCGCCGCGACCATCGCGTCGCGCACCCGTTGCGGGGCGGCGTGCTTCGGCTCGCCGATCGACATCGAGATCGGCGCGAGGTGCGCGGCGGGCTCGACGCCCTTCAGCAGCGCGCGCAGCCGCTCGAACGGATACGGCTGCAGGGAATCGAGAAATCGGTTCAAGATTCGTCTCCAGACCGTTGAATCATAACGGTTCTGTCGGCGTTCATCCGCGGGTGCTCGACTCGACCGGGAAGCTGCCGAGGTCGACGCGCGGGGCCTGGGTCCAGCCGCGCTTGCGGTGCTCGGCGATCACCGTCGTGAAGATGCCGCCGCGCACGTACCAGCGTGCGGTCAGCCGCATGAAGCGCGGCTTCGTGGCCGCGGCCAGCTCGTCGAGGATGCGGTTGGTGACCGCCTCGTGGAACGCGCCCTCGTCCCTGAACGACCACATGTACAGCTTCAGAGCCTTCAGCTCGAGGTTCTTCCGGTCGGGCACGTAGTCGATGACGATCGTCGCGAAGTCGGGCTGGCCGGTCAGCGGGCACAGGCAGGTGAACTCGGGGACCTCGATGTGGACGAGATAGTCGCGACCGGGGGAGGGATTCGGGAAGGTGTCGAGCTGCTTGGACGGTGCGCTGGGCATCGGGGTCTCCGGGGCGTCGGCGCGCGGGCCGGTGGGGGCGCGCGGCGTCCGCGGTGCGTCCGGCACGGGGACGCGTGAGGCACGAAAAAAAGGCCCGCGAGGGCCTGGTCGGCTGCCCCGGCCCCCCGCGCGCGGCAGGCCAGGGGCCGGCCGGCGCCAGCGGGGCCGCCGGAGCTGGGGTGGTATTATAGGCGTGGCCCGGCACCATGCCCGCGCCACCCGTGGACGCCGCCGCCGCCCGCCCCGCGGGCCCCGCGTCCGGTCCCGTCACCGACGATCCGATCGACCCCTCCTGCCGAGGGTAGCCAGGGCATTTCCCGTGCGTCTGAAACAGATCAAGCTCGCCGGCTTCAAGTCGTTCGTCGACCTCACTGCGTTCGAGGTGCCCAGCCAGCTCGTCGGCGTGGTCGGCCCGAACGGCTGCGGCAAGTCGAACATCATGGACGCCGTCCGCTGGGTGCTCGGCGAGTCGAAGGCCTCCGAGCTGCGCGGCGAGTCGATGCAGGACGTGATCTTCAACGGTTCGTCCGACCGCAAGCCCTCGGTGCGCGCTAGCGTGGAGCTGATCTTCGACAACGCGTCGTCGCGGCTCGGCGGCGCGTGGGCGGGCTACGCCGAGATCTCGGTCAAGCGGGTGCTGAGCCGCGACGGGCAGTCGACCTACCTGATCAACAACCAGGTGGTCCGGCGCAAGGACGTGCACGACATGTTCCTCGGCACCGGCCTCGGTCCGCGCGCCTACGCGATCATCGGGCAGGGCACGGTGTCGCGGATCATCGAGGCCAAGCCCGAGGAGCTGCGGGTCTTCCTCGAGGAGGCGGCCGGCGTCTCGAAGTACAAGGAGCGCCGCCGCGAGACCGAGAACCGGCTGTCCGACACCCGCGAGAACCTGACCCGCGTCGAGGACATCCTGCGCGAGCTCGGCGGCCAGATCGAGAAGCTCGAGCGGCAGGCCGAGGTGGCGCGCGAGTACCGCGAGCTCGAGGCCGAGCGCGAGGGCAAGCAGCGGATGCTGTGGATCGTGCGGCGCGACGAGGCGCTCGGCGAGCAGCAGAAGGTCGCGCGCCAGCTCGACGAGGTGGCGAACGCGATCGAGGCCGAGCTCGCGAAGCAGCGCTCGGTCGAGGCCGAGCTCGAGCACACGCGTGCCGCGCACTACGGCTCGAGCGACGCGGTGCACCGCGCGCAGGGGGCGTACTACGAGGCGAACGGCGAGGTGACCCGCCTCGAGAACCAGATCCGCTTCGTCGCCGATTCGCAGGCGCAGTTGCGCGAGCGGCTCGCCGGACTGCAGGCGCAGGTCGAGGCGGCCCGCGAGCGAGACGCGGCCGCAGCGGACGGGCTGGTGCGCAGCGACGAGGACCTCGCCGCCGCCGAGGAGCGCCAGGCGGTGCTCGCGCAGCGGCTCGACGACGCGGGCGCGGGGCTGCCGGCGGTCGAGGAGGCGCTGCGCGACGCGCGCGAGGCGCTCGACGTGTCGCGCGCCCGCGCGGCCGAGACCGCACAGGCGATCCAGGTCGCGGCGACCCGGCAGCGCGGCATCGAGGAGGCGCTGCGCGGCCTGGGCGACCGGGAGGCCCGGCTGCGCGACGAGCTCGGTCGGCTCGGCGAGGCGCCGCAGGCGCAGCTCGACGCGTTGCGCGAGCGGCTCGCCGAGGCCGAGGCGGTCGAGGAGGCGGCCGGCGAGCGGGTTGCCGAGGGCGAGGCGCGCTGGGGCGAACTCGACGCGCGCCGCGCGCCGGCGCAGGACGCGCTGCGCGAGGCGCTCGCGAAGGTCGCGCAGGTCGACGCGCGGATCGCGGCGCTGCGCCAGATCCAGGAGCGCGTGCGCACCGAGGGCAAGACTGCGCCGTGGCTGAAGCAGCACGGCCTGGACGGCATGAAGCGGCTCTGGCAGCGGCTGCGCATCGAGCCCGGCTGGGAGGCCGCGGTCGAGGCGGTGCTGCGCGAACGCGTGCAGGCGCTCGAGGTCGGTCGCATCGACCCGCTCGCGGGGCTGCTCGACGAGCGGCCGCCGGCAAAGGTCGGCTTCTACGCGACCGCGCCGCGCGCGCCGGCCGAGCCCGGCCCTGTGCCGGCGGGGCTTGCCGCGCTCTCGTCGCAGGTCCACACGCCCGACCCGCAGGTCCGCGCGCTGCTCGACGATTGGCTGCACGGCAGCTGGTGCGCGGACTCGGCCGCGCAGGCGCTCGCGGGCCGCGACGTGCTGCCGCTCGGCGGGCAGTACGTGCTGCGCAGCGGGCATGCGGTGGGCCGCTTCGGCGTGCAGCTCTACGCGCTCGACGCCGAGCAGGACGGCGTGCTCGCGCGCCAGCAGGAACTCGAGAACCTGACCCGCGAGCACCGCGCGCTCGAGCTGATCGCCGACGAGGCGCGCGCGACCGCGGCGCGTACCGAGGCCGCCGCCGGCGAGGCGCGGACGACGGTCGCCGCCGACCGCGACGCGCTGTCGCAGGCGGTGCGCGCGGCCGCCGCGCTGCGGCTGGACACCGAGCGCTGCGCGCAGCAGGTGCAGCGCGCGAGCGCCGATCGCGCACGGCTCGACGCCGACCTCGCCGAGGTCGAGGGACAGCTCGCCGAGCGCGGCCGCGCGCTCGAGGAGGAGGCGGCGCGCTTCGAGTCGCTCGACCTCGAGCTCGCCGAGCGGCAGGAGGATGTCGAATCCCGGCGCGTCGCCTGGGAGGACGCCGACGCGGCGCTCGGCACCGCGCGCGACCGGCAGCGCGAGCTCGAGCGCGAGGAGCGCGAGGCGGCGTTCTCGGTCCGCGAGATCGAGGCGCGGCGCCAGTCACTGCGCGAGCAGATCGACCAGGCCCGCATCGCGATCGAGCAGGGGCTCGGGGAGTCCGAAGCGCTGAACACCCGGCTCGCCGAGCTGTCGGACGAGGCGGCGCGCGCCGGGCTGCAGGACGCGCTCGACGCGCGGGTGCGCGCCGAGCGGGCCCTCGCCGAGGTGCGCGCCCAGCTCGACGCGCTGACCGCCCGGATGCGCGAGCTCGACGAGGCGCGGCTCGGCCACGAGCGCGCCCAGGAGCCGCTGCGGGCGCGCCTGACCGAGCTGCAGCTCAAGGAGCAGGCCGCGCGGATCGGCGCCGAGCAGTTCGCCGAGCAGCTCGCGCAGGCCGAGGTCGACGAGGCCGAGGTCCGCGCGCGCTTCGAGCAGGCGCCGAGGCCGTCCTGGCTCCAGGGCGAAGTCACGCGCCTGTCGAACGCGATCGCCGCGCTCGGCGCGGTCAACCTCGCGGCGCTCGACGAGCTGACCGCGTCGCGCGAGCGTCGCGACTTCCTCGACGCGCAGTCGAAGGACCTGAACGAGGCGATCACGACGCTCGAGGACGCGATCCGCAGGATCGACCGCGAGACCCGCTCGCTGCTGCAGGAGACCTTCGACACCGTCAACACGCACTTCGGGACGCTGTTTCCCGAGCTGTTCGGCGGCGGCGAGGCACGGCTCGTGCTGACCGGCGAGGAGATCCTCGACTCGGGCGTCACCGTGGTCGCGCAGCCGCCGGGCAAGCGCAACCAGTCGGTCCATCTGCTCTCGGGCGGCGAGAAGGCGCTCACCGCGATCGCGCTGGTGTTCGCGCTGTTCCAGCTGAACCCGGCGCCGTTCTGCCTGCTCGACGAGGTCGACGCGCCGCTCGACGACGCGAACACCGAGCGCTACTGCGCGATGGTCCGCCGGATGGCCGACCAGACGCAGTTCCTGTTCATCACCCACAACAAGATCGCGATGGAGCTCGCCCAGCAGCTGGTCGGCGTGACGATGCAGGAGCGCGGCGTGTCGCGGATCGTCGCGGTCGACCTCGAGGCGGCGGCGGGCTTCGCGGAGGCGGCCTGATGGACACGCTCTGGGCGAGCCTGATCGGCCTGTTCGTCATCGCGATCGCGGTGGTGCTGGCGTTCAACCTGCTGCAGGGCCGCCAGACCCGGCTGCGCGACGCGTTCCGCGAGAAGCTCGCGGGCGCCGGCAGGCCGGCCGCGCGCCCGCACGCTCCCGCACCGCGCGCCGAGCCGACGGTCGGCGGCGGCGCGTCCGCGCCGGCCACGCCCGCCGCGCCGACGCCCGGGCAGCGCATCGAGCCGACCCTCGGCCCCTCGGGGCCGCGACCCGCCCCGCCCGTACCCGCCGCCCCGTCCGAGCCGCGTGCGACGGTGCCCCGGGCCGCCGCGCCCGAGCCGATCGGTCATGACGAGGACGTGCCGACCCTCGAGCACGCGTCGGCCGACGACGACGAGCCCGGGTTCGACGACGAGACCGCGACGCTCGCACCCGACGGCGTCGCCGGACCGATCCTCGACCCGCGCCTCGACTGCATCGTGGTCTTCGGCCTCGGCGCCCCGATCGCCCCCGAGCGGCTGCTCGGAGCCGCCTCGACGCTTCGGCGCGCCGGCTCCAAGCCGATCGCGGTCGAGGCCGACGTCGGCGACGGCCGCTGGTCGGTGCCGCAGGCCTCGTTCGGCGCGGTGCGGCGCGCGCGAGCCGGCGTGCTGCTCGCGAACCGTCACGGCCCGCTCAACGCGATGGAGTTCTCCGAGTTCGCGAGCGCGATGCAGGCGCTCGGCCGCGCGATCGGCGCCGGCGGCGCGATCGTGCCCGACATGGGGCCGGTGCTCGACCACGCGCGCCAGCTCGACGAGGCCTGCGCCCAGCTCGACGCGGTGATCGGCCTGAACGTCGAGACGCCGACCGCGCTGTCGCCCGCGGACCTCGCGGCGCTCGCCGGCGGCCTCGGCCTGCTGGAGCGCGGCAACACCCGGTTCGCCGCGCTCGGCGACGAGGGCGAGGTGCTGTTCTCGCTCGCGCTCGGCGAGCGTGCCGAGCAGCTGACGCTGCTGCTCGACGTGCCGCGCGCGCCCGAGCACCTCGAGCCGTGGCAGCGGATGGTCGAGGCCGCGCGCGCCTGCGCGGAGCGCACCGGCGGGCAGGTCGTCGACGACGCGAACCGGCCGCTGACCGACGCCGCCGCGGCCGAGGTGGAGCGTCAGCTCGCGATGCGCTATCGCACGCTGCACGAGGCCGGACTCGACGCCGGCTCGCCCGCCGCGCTGCGGGTCTTCAACTGAGGGGCGCGCGGGGATGAGCCCGCCCGGCGCTCCCGGTCCCGGCGACGCCCGGGCGCGCATCGAGGCACTGCGCGACGAACTCGCGCGGCACAACCACGCGTACTACGTGCTCGACGCGCCGTCGGTGCCCGACGCCGAGTACGACCGCCTGTTCCTCGAGCTGCAGCGGCTCGAAGCCGAGCACCCGGAGTTCGACTCGCCCGACTCGCCCACCCGCCGGGTCGGCGGCCAGGCGGTCGCCGCATTCGGCCAGGTCGTCCACGCGCTCCCGATGCTGTCGCTGCAGAACGCGTTCGCCGACGACGACGTCCGCGGCTTCGACCGCCGGGTGCGCGAGGCGCTGCTGACGGCCGGGATCGACGCGGCCGGGCTGCGCTACTGCGCCGAGCTCAAGTTCGATGGCCTCGCGATCAGCCTGCGCTACGAGGACGGCCGCTTCGTGCAGGGCGCGACCCGCGGCGACGGCGCGGTCGGCGAGGACGTGACCTCGAACCTGCGCACCGTCCGGGCGATCCCGCTCAAGCTCGACGGCCCGGCGCCGCGCCGCCTGGAGGTCCGCGGCGAGGTGCTGATGTTCCGCCGCGACTTCGAGCGGATGAACGCGCAGCAGGCCGCGCGCGGCGAGAAGACCTTCGTCAATCCGCGCAACGCCGCCGCCGGCAGCCTGCGCCAGCTCGACCCGGCGCTGACCGCGCAGCGGCCGCTGAGCTTCTTCGCCTACGGCCTCGGCGAGGTCTCGGACGAGGTCGAGGTGCCCGCGTCGCACGCCGGCCTGCTCGACTGGTTCGCCGCGCTCGGCTTCCCGGTCGGTCCGCACCGCTGCACCGTGCCCGACGCGGAGGGCCTGCTCGCGTTCTACCGCGACGTCGGCGCGAAGCGCCCGACGCTGCCCTTCGACATCGACGGCGTCGTCTACAAGGTCGACCAGCGCGCCTGGCACGAGGCGATCGGCTACGTCGCGCGCGCGCCGCGCTTCGCCGTCGCCCACAAGTTCCCGGCCGAGGAGGCGCTGACCGAGCTGCTCGCGATCGACGTGCAGGTCGGACGCACCGGTGTGCTGACACCGGTCGCGCGCCTGAAGCCCGTCTTCGTCGGCGGCGTCACCGTCACCAACGCGACGCTGCACAACGAGGACGAGCTCGCGCGCAAGGACCTGATGATCGGCGACACGGTCGTCGTGCGCCGCGCCGGCGACGTGATCCCCGAGGTCGCGCGCGCGGTGCCCGAGCGCCGGCCGCCCGACGCGCGCCGCTTCACGATGCCCGCGCGCTGCCCGGTCTGCGGCTCGGCCGCGGTGCGGGAGGAGGGCGAGGTCGCGTGGCGCTGCGTCGGCGGCCTCTACTGCAAGGCGCAGCGCAGGCAGGCGCTGCTGCACTTCGCGCAGCGCCGGGCGATGGACATCGACGGGCTCGGCGAGCGGATCGTCGAGCAGCTGGTCGAGCGCGACCTGGTGCAGACGCCGGCCGACCTGTACCGGCTCGACGCCGCCACGCTCGCCGGGCTCGACCGCATGGGCGAGAAGTCGGCGGCGAACCTGGTCGCGTCGATCGACGGCTCGCGGCGGGTCGCGCTCGAGCGCTTCCTGTTCGCGCTCGGCATCCGCCACGTCGGCGAGGAGGTGGCGCGGATCCTCGCGTCCGAGCTCGGCGGCGTCGAGGCGGTGCTGGACGCGGACTGGGCGGCGACGATCGAGGCCAAGGCGGCCGCGCAGAAGCTCAACGCGAAGGCGCGGGCCAAGGGCGAGCCCCTGGTGCAGGTGCCGCTGGAAGGCGTCGGCCCCGAGATCATGCGCGCCATCGAGGCGTTCGCGGCCGAGCCGCACAATCGGGAGGTGGTGGCGGCGCTGCGGGCCGCGGGCGTCGAGCCGACGCCACCGGCGCGACGGCGCAACGCCCCCGCCGCCTCCGAGGGGGTCGCCGTCGGCCAGCCGTCGGCCGACGGGGCGGGCGGGGCGCTCGCCGGTCGCACCATCGTCGTCACCGGCACCCTGCCCGGGCTGGGCCGCGACGAGGCCGAGGACCTGATCCGCCGCCACGGGGGCGCCGCGACCGGGTCGGTCTCGAAGAAGACGAGCTTCGTGCTCGCCGGCGACAGCCCGGGCAGCAAAATTGCCAAGGCCCGGGAACTGGGCATTCCGGTGATCGACCTCGACCAACTGCTTCGGATGATCGGACACGATGGCTAAGAAAATCAGGAAGGCGGTGTTCCCCGTCGCGGGCCTCGGCACGCGGTTCCTCCCGGCGACGAAGGCCTCGCCGAAGGAGATGCTGCCGGTCGTCGACAAGCCGCTGATCCAGTACGCCGTCGAGGAGGCCGCGGCCGCCGGATGCACCGAGATGATCTTCATCACCGGGCGCAACAAGCGCAGCATCGAGGACCACTTCGACAAGGCCTACGAACTCGAGTCGGAGCTCGAGGCCAAGGGCAAGAAGGCGCTGCTCGAGGTCGTCCAGGGCATCACCCCGAAGGGCATCAACTGCGTGTACATCCGCCAGGCCGAGCCGCTCGGGCTGGGCCACGCGGTGCTGTGCGCGCGCTCCGTGGTCGGCGACGAGCCGTTCGCGGTGCTGCTCGCCGACGACCTGATGCAGCCTGGCGCCGAGGGCACCGCGGTGCTCGCGCAGATGGTCGAGCAGTACGGCAAGCATCACTCGAGCGTGCTCGCGGTGCAGGAGGTGGCCCGCGAGGAGACCTCGTCGTACGGCATCGTGTCGAGCTCGCCCTGGGGCGAGCGCACCGCGCGCGTGACCGGCATCGTCGAGAAGCCGAAGCCCGAGGCCGCACCGTCGACGCAGGCCGTCGTCGGCCGCTACGTGCTGACCCCGCTGGTGTTCGACCACCTCGCCAACATCAAGCCCGGAGCGGGCGGCGAGATCCAGCTCACCGACGCGCTCGCGAAGCTGATCAACGACGAGCCGGTGCTCGCCTACCGCTTCGACGGCACCCGCTACGATTGCGGCTCGAAGATCGGGTATCTTCAGGCGACGGTGGAGCTGGCGCTGCGCCATCCCGAGGTCGGCAAGGACTTCGCCGCCTTCCTCGCGAAGCGCCAGGTCCGCTGAGCCACCGGCAGCGCGGCGTCACCGACGCCGCGGCGGCCGGCCCCGAACGAGTTCCTCCCGTCCAGGCCCCGCGCGGGCCCCGGAGTCCCCACGCATGCACGCGATCATCGGCGGCAGCGGGCTGGCCAGGCTCGCCGACCTCAAGCTCGAGCGCCGCGAGGTGGTGCGCACGCCCTACGGCGATCCCTCGTGCGCGCTGTCCTTCGGCACCATCGACGGCGCCGAGGTCGTGTTCCTCGCGCGCCACGGCTATGGTCACACCATCGCCCCGCACCAGATCAACTACCGCGCCAATCTCTGGGCGCTGCACCACGTGGGCGCGACCGAGGTGGTCGCGATCGCGACCGTCGGCGGGATCCGCGCCGACCTCGGACCCGGCGCGCTCGCCGTGCCCGACCAGATCGTCGACTACACCCACGGCCGCAAGGGCACCTTCTTCGAGGGCGACGCGCCGGTCACCCACGTCGACTTCACCGAGCCCTACGCAGAGCCGATCCGCGTTCGGCTGCTCGCCGCCGCGGCGGCCGCCGGCGAGCCGGTCGCGGCCGGCGCCTGCTACGGCTGCACCCAGGGCCCGCGCCTCGAGACCGCCGCCGAGATCCGCCGCATGGAGCGCGACGGCTGCGACCTGGTCGGCATGACCGGCATGCCCGAGGCGGTGCTCGCCCGCGAGCTGTCGCTGCCGTATGCGGTGCTCGCGGTGGTCGCCAACCACGCGGCCGGCCTTGGCGACAGCCGCCGCGCGATCTCGATGGAGGCGATGGGCGCGGTGATGGACGCGGCGATGGTCCGCGCGCGCCGCGTGCTCGCCGCCTACCTGCGCGCGTCGCTCGCGGCCGGGGCCGCGCGATGATCCGCGAGGTGCTGAGGATGGGCGACCCGAGGCTGCTGCGGGTCGCCAAGCCGGTCGAGCGGCTCGACACGCCCGAGCTGCACGCGCTGGTCGCGGACCTGTTCGACACGATGGCCGCCCGCAACGGCGCGGGCATCGCCGCGCCGCAGATCGGCGTGGACCTGCGCGTGGTGATCTTCGGCTTCGAGTCGAACCCGCGTTATCCCGACGCCGAGCCGGTGCCGCCGACGGTGCTGGTGAACCCGGTGATCGAGCCGCTCGGCCCCGAGGAGGAGGAGGGCTGGGAAGGCTGCCTGTCCGTGCCCGGCCTGCGCGGCTGGGTGCCCCGGTTCGCCCGCATCCGCTACCGCGGCTTCGACGCGAACGGCACGCCGATCGAGCGCGAGGCCGGCGGCTTCCACGCGCGGGTCGTGCAGCACGAGTGCGACCACCTCGACGGCGTGCTCTATCCGCGCCGGATCCGGGACCTGACGCGCTTCGGGTTCA
>JBILTM010000010.1:0-43449 GCA_044371545.1 Burkholderiaceae bacterium | reverse complement strand
ATGCCGGGCGCGCCCTGGTGGCGGTCTTCGATCGGCACGGTCAGCGCGTAGCCCTTGACCGGGTACACCGGCAGGTCGAGGCCGAGCGGCCGGCCGATGCCGGGGCTGTAGCAGCCGAGCGCCAGCACGTAGGCGTCGCCCTGCAGCGCGCCCCGGTCGGTGTCGACGCCGACCACCCGGTCGCCCTCGGCGCGCACGCGCTGCACGGTCGTCGACCAGCGGAACTCGACGCCTAGCTTCTCGGCGCAGTGCGCGGCCAGCGCGTTGGTGAACCGGTGGCAGTCGCCGGACTCGTCGGTGGGGCAGTGGATCGCGCCGGCGATGTTCGCGCGGTCGGGCGCGAGCGCCGGCTCGATCGCGACCGCCTCGTCGGTGCTCACCGGCCGCAGGCCGACGCCGTTGTCGGTCAGCACGCGCATCGCGCCGACGCCGCGCTCATAGTGGTCGCGGTCGCGGTACACGTAGATCGCGCCCTGCGTGCGCCGGTCGTAGTCGAAGCCGTGGCGCCGGTGGATCTCCTCGAAGCGCTGCTGCGAGTACAGGCACAGGCGCACCTTGTGGCCGGTGTTGATCGCCGCGCGCTCGGCCGAGCACTCCTTGAGGAAGCGCCAGCACCACGCCCACATCCTCGGGTCGAGGCGCAGCTTGAGACGCAGCGCCACGTCGTCGCGGAACAGCGAGTCCCACAGGATGCCGGGCGCCCGCGGCGAGGCCCAGGTGTAGGCGTGGCCCGGCGAGACCATCCCCGCGTTGGAGAAGCTGGTCTCCATCGCGGCCTTCTCCTGCCGGTCGACGACGACGACCTCGTGGCCGTCGCTCGCGAGCTCGTAGGCGGCGGTGACGCCGACCACGCCGGCGCCCAACACGACGATGCGCATGTGTGCTCCCCGGACCCCGCCGGCGCGGGGTCCCGCGTCGTTCAGAGACCCGCGACGACCGCGATCTCGACGTTGAAGTGCGGGGCGGCCAGCTTCGACTCGACGGTGGCGCGCGCCGGCGTGCAGCCCGGGGCGACCCACGCGTCCCAGACCGCGTTCATCTCGGCGAAGGTCGACATGTCGGTGAGCCAGATCGTCGCCTGCGCGAGCTTCGTCTTGTCGGTGCCCGCCTCGGCGAGCAGCCGGTCGATGCGCGCGAGCACCGTGCGCGTCTGCTCGGTCACGCTCGCACCCGGCGTCTCGAGCGCCACCTGGCCGGCCACGTAGACCGTGCCGTTCATCACCACCGCCTGGCTCATCCTGGGGCCGGCCTCGATCCGTCTGATCGTCATCGCGCTGTCTCCTCGGCAAGAACGCGGCCCGAGCTTACCCGCACGCAAACTGTATACACAAGCCCCGTCCCTCACCCGTGCGCCGGGCCCGGAGCCCGCCGCCGCGCGGAGGGCCTCGCCGGCCGGCCGCTACAATGGCCCGATGCCGCGCGCCTCCCGGACGACACCGCCGCCGCCCGCTTCCCGGCCCCCGATCGCCGCGCCCGCGCGCCCCGCCGACAGCGTCGAGCGCGTCTACCGGGCGGTCACGCAGCGGGCGGTGAACTGGGGCTTCGCGCCGGGCGAGCGGATCAACGAGGTCGCGCTCGCCGGCGAGCTCGGCGTCAGTCGCACGCCGGTGCGCGAGGCGCTCAACCGGCTGGCCCGCGACGGCTTCGTGCGCTTCGTCCCCAACCGGGGATTCCTCGCGCGCGACCTGACCCCGGAGCTGGTGCGCGACCTGTACGAGCTGCGCGCGGCGATCGAGGTGGCGGCGGTTCGACTGGCCTGCGCGCGCGCGAGCGACGACGCGATCGCGAAGCTCGCCGACGCCTGGAACGCCGCGACCGCCGACGCAGCCAGCCGCCGCATCGACCGGCTGACCGCGGCCGACGAGGCCTTCCACCGCGGCATCGCGCGGCTGTCGGGCAACGGCGAGCTGGTCGCGACGCTCGAGCGCGTCAACGCGCAGATCCGCTTCTTCCGGCGCGTCGACCAGGAGCTGCCCGAGCGCCGGGACCGCACCTACCGGGAGCACGGCGGCGTGCTCGCCTGCCTCGCCCGCCGCGACGCCCGGCGCGCCGGCGAGCTCGTCGAGCGGCACGTCGTGCTGAGCCGCGAGCGCGCGATCGCGGTCACCGAGCAGGTCGTGGCCCGGATCCGCGGCTGAACCGCCGGCCTTGCGGGTCACGATCGCGGCGGGTATCGTCGCCGCGACGACCCGCGCGAGGTGCATACACTTCGCGACCCGCACCGTGACCCGGAGACGCCCGATGAGCACCCCCGCCGCACCGGCCGCCGACCGCCCCGAGGTGGACCTCGAGGGGCTGCCGTTCCAGACGGATCGCGGCATCGGCTCGCGCGCGGCCCTCGGCCTGCTGGTCCTCGAGACCGACCAGACGATCGAGGACGAGTTCCGCGCGGTCTGGCCCGGCGACGGCGTCGCGCTGTACGCGGCGCGCCTTCACAACGACGTGCAGATCACGCCCGAGACCCTGCTCGAGATGCGGGACCTGATCGCGCCGACGACCCGGCTGCTGCCCTTCATGGTCGACCTGTCGGTGGTCGCGTTCGCCTGCACCTCGGGCTCGCTGGTGATCGGCGAGTCGCACGTCGCCGAGCTGGTACGCAGCGTCCGGCCGAACGCCCGCGTCACCGATCCGGTCACCGCCGCGATCGCCGCGCTGCGCGCGACCGGCGTGCGACGCGTCGCGCTGCTCACGCCCTACCTGCGCGAGATCAACCTGAGGCTGCGCGCCGCGCTCATCGAGCGCGGCCTGAGCATCCCGGTGATGGGCTCGTTCAACGAGCCCGACGACGACGTCGTCGCGCGCATCACGCCGCAGTCGCTGCTCGACGCGATCGTGCGCATCGGCAGCGAGTCGAGCTGCGACGGCGTGTTCGTGTCCTGCACCTCGCTGCGCGTCGCGCGGATCGCCGAGCAGGCCGAGGCGATGATCGGCAAGCCGGTCACCTCGAGCAACCACGCGCTCGCCTGGCACATGCTCCGGCTGGCCGGCATCGAGGACCGCATCGAGGGCTTCGGGCGGCTGTACCGGACCGGACTCGCCTGACGGTTCCGGGCGCACCGCCCGGACCGCGACGAGCGACCCAGGAACCGCCAGGAACGACGAGGGGCCGTCGCCGGCCCCTCGTTTCGCGCACGCGTCGACCGACGCGCGTCAGGTCACTTCGAGTCTTCGGCGAAGATGTCCTTCTTGTGGTTCTCCGGCACGAACAGCAGGCCGATCACCACGGTGCCGAGCGCGATCACGATCGGATACCAGAGCCCGTAGTACGGGTCGCCGGTCTGCGCGATCATCGCGAACGCGGTCGCCGGCATCAGGCCGCCGAACCAGCCGTTGCCGATGTGATACGGCAGCGACATGCCGGTGTAGCGGATGCGCGTGGGGAACAGCTCGACGAGCGCCGCGGCGATCGGACCGTACACCATCGTCACCAGCACCACCAGGTAGGTCAGGATCAGCACCAGCGGGAAGGTCTGCGCGTTGAAGATGTCGAAGAAGTTGTTCAGCTTCACGATCCCCGCGGCGGGCTTGCCGGGCGCCGGATAGCCGGCGGCCGCGAGCGCCTCGTTGACGCTCTTCGCGAAGGCGGCGGGCGCGGCCTTCACCGCGTCGCCGGTCAGCTTGCTCGAGTCGTAGGACACGATCTCGGTCTCGCCGATCTTCACCTTCGCCGGCGACGCGCCCGGCACCAGCTGCACCGAGTAGTTGACCGAGCTGCGCGCGAGCAGCGCCTTGGTCACGTCGCACGAGCTGGTGAACTTCGCGGTGCCGGTCGGGTTGAACTGGAACGAGCACTCGTTCGGGTCGGCGGTGACGACGACCTTGGTGTTCTGCTGGGCGGCGTTCAGCGTCGGGTTCGCGATCGCGGTGATCGCCTTGAACACCGGGAAGTAGGTGACCGCGGCCAGCAGGCAGCCGGCGAGGATGATCTTCTTGCGGCCGATCCGGTCGGACAGGCTGCCGAAGATCACGAAGCCCGCGGTACCCAGGATCAGCGACCAGGCGATCAGCACGTTCGCCGAGAACATGTCGACGCGCAGGATCGTCTGCAGGAAGAACAGCGCGTAGAACTGGCCGGTGTACCAGACCACCGCCTGGCCGGCGACGAGGCCGAGCAGCGCGATCAGCGCGAACTTGCCGTTCTTCCAGGTGCCGAAGGCTTCCGACAGCGGCGCCTTCGACTGCGTGCCCTCGGACTTCATCTTCTTGAACGCCGGCGACTCCTCCATCTGCAGGCGGATCCAGACCGAGATCGCGAGCAGGAAGATCGACAGCAGGAACGGGATGCGCCAGCCCCACTCGGCGAAGTCCTTCTCGCCGACGATGGTCCGCACCGACAGGATCACCATCAGGCTGAGCAGCAGCCCGAGCGTCGCGGTCGTCTGGATCCAGCTGGTGAAGAAGCCGCGACGGCCGTTCGGCGCATGCTCGGCGACGTAGACCACCGCGCCGCCGTACTCGCCGCCGAGCGCGAGACCCTGCAGCATCCGCAGCGCGATCAGCGTCACCGGCGCGAGCCAGCCGATCGTCGCGTAGCCGGGCAGCAGGCCGACCACGAAGGTCGAGATGCCCATGATCAGGATCGTCATCAGGAAGGTGTACTTCCGGCCGACGAGGTCGCCCAGGCGCCCGAAGAACAGCGCGCCGAAGGGTCGCACCAGGAAGCCCGCCGCGAACGCCAGCAGCGCGAACACGTTGCGGGTGGCCTCGGGGAACGAGGAGAAGAACTGGGCGCCGATGATCGCGGCGAGCGAGCCGTACAGGTAGAAGTCGTACCACTCGAAGATCGTGCCGGCCGACGAGGCCAGGATGACCCGCTTCTCCTCGCGGGTCATGGGTCGCTTCCGTTCGTCGACGGTGGGCAGGGGGGGCGCTGATGCGCTAATTGGGGGGCTCCTCTGTGTCGGTGTGGGACGGACAGGGGCGACCGGCACATGCGTGCCCGCCCGGCCCCGATCCGGGAGCCCGATCCTTGGAGCCGTGCCTTACGCCAAACTTATGTCCTCACGCTTGTCATGGATTTTTCACGACCCATCCGGAGCCCGCCTCAGGCGACCTCGAACAGTCCCGCCGCGCCCATCCCGCCGGCGATGCACATCGTGACGACGACGTACTTCACGCCGCGGCGCTTGCCCTCGATCAGCGCGTGCCCGACCAGCCGCGCGCCCGACATCCCGAACGGGTGCCCGACCGCGATGCCGCCGCCGTCGACGTTGAGCCGCTCGTCGGGGATGCCGAGCCGGTCGCGGCAGTAGAGCACCTGCACCGCGAACGCCTCGTTGAGCTCCCACAGGCCGATGTCGCTCACCTTCAGGCCGGTGCGCTCGAGCAGGCGCGGCACCGCGAACACCGGGCCGATGCCCATCTCGTCGGGCTCGCAGCCGGCGGTCGCGAAGCCTCGGAAGATGCCCAGCGGCTGCAGCCCGCGCCGCTCGGCGAGCGTCGCGTCCATCACCACACAGGCCGAGGCGCCGTCCGACAGCTGGCTCGCGTTGCCGGCGGTGATCGTGCCGCCTTCCATCACCGGCTTGAGCTTCGCGACGCCCTCGTAGGTGGTGTCGCCACGGATGCCCTCGTCGTGGGCCAGCGTGATCTCGCGCATCAGCGTCTCGCCGGTCTCCTTGTTCGTCTCCGCCTTCATCGTCGTCAGCGGCACGACCTCGGCGGCGAGGCGGCCGGCGGCGAGCGCGGCGGCGACGCGCTGCTGGCTGCGCGCGCCGTACTCGTCCTGCACCTCGCGCCCGATGCCGTAGCGCTTCGCGACGGTCTCGGCGGTCTGGATCATGGTGTCGTACAGCGAGGGCTTGTGCTCGAGCACCCACGGGTCGCGCGCCATGTGGGTGTTGGTCTTGTCGTTGACCGTCAGGCTGATCGACTCCATGCCGCCGGCGACGACGATCGGCACGCGGTCGACGATCACGCGGTGCGCGGCCGCGGCGATCGCGTTCAGGCCCGAGCCGCAGGCACGGCTGATCACCGAGCCGGTCGAGCCGACCGGCAGGCCGGCCTTGATCGCGCTCTGGCGCGCGACGTTGCCGCCGGTCGTGCCTTCGGGACGGCCCACGCCGAGGATCACCTCCTCGATCTCCGCGGGGTCGACACCGGCGCGCTTCACCGCGTGCGCGATCACGTGCGCGCCCAGCGTCGGCCCGGTGGTCATGTTGAACGCACCGCGATGCGCCTTGCCGATCGGCGTACGCGCGGTGGAGACGATCACTGCATCGGCCATGGCTTCATTCTCCCTGGTTGAATCGGCGTTCGGCGGCGGCGAGCTCGAGCAGGCGCGGCGCGGGCGCCCACCACTCGCCGTGCTTCGCATGGAACTCGCGGACCCGGTCCGCGACCTCGCGCAGCCCGATCGTGTCGGCGTGGAACATCGGCCCGCCGCGCCACGCGGGGAAGCCGTAGCCGTTCACGTAGACGAGGTCGACGTCCGAGGCGCGCAGCGCGATGCCCTCGGCGAGGATCTTCGCGCCTTCGTTCACGAGCGCGTACATCGTGCGCTCGACGATCTCCTGGTCGGCGACCGTGCGGCGCACGATGCCGGCCTCGTCCGCGCACTGGCGCACGATCTGCTCGACCAGCGGGTCGGACACCGGCGTGCGGCTGCCCGCCTCGTAGCGGTACCAGCCCGCGCCGGTCTTCTGCCCGAAGCGCCCGAGCTCGCAGATGCGGTCGGCGACCTTGCTGTAGCGCAGGTGCTTCGGCCGCGTCGCGGCCGCGCGCTTGCGGCCCGCCCAGCCGATGTCGAGACCGGCGAGGTCGCCCATCCTGAACGGGCCCATCGCGAGGCCGAAGCGCTGCAGCGCGCCGTCGACCTGCGCGGGGCTCGCGCCCTCCTCGAGCAGGAAGCCGGCCTCGCGCACGTACGCCGACAGCATCCTGTTGCCGACGAAGCCCTCGCAGTTGCCGACCAGCACCGGCAGCTTGCCCGTGGCGCGGCCGAAGGCCATCGAGGTCGCGATCACGTCGGGCGCGCTCGCCGCGCCGCGCACCACCTCGAGCAGACGCATCACGTTGGCCGGCGAGAAGTAGTGCAGGCCGATCACGTCCTGCGGGCGCTTCGTCGCGCGCGCGATCTCGTCGATGTCGAGCCGCGAGGTGTTCGACGCGAGGATCGCGCCGGGGCGGCAGACCGCGTCGAGCGTCGCGAACACCTGCTTCTTGACCGCCATGTCCTCGAACACCGCCTCGATCACGAGGTCGACGTCGGCGAGGTCGTCGTAGGACAGCGTGCCGCGCACGCGCGCGAGCCGCGCGTCCATCTCGTCCTTCGTGAGCTTGCCCTTCTCGACGCTCGCGCCCCAGTTGCGCGACATCGTCGTGCGCCCCTTGTCGAGCGCCTCCCTCGCCGTCTCCAGTTGCACCACCTCGAGCCCCGCGTTGGCGAGGCTCATCGCGATGCCGCCGCCCATCGTGCCCGCGCCGATCACGCCGACGCGGCGGATCGGGCGCGTCGGCAGGTCCTCGGGAATGCCCGGGATCCGCGCGGCCGCGCGCTCGGCGAAGAACAGGTGGCGCAGCGCCTTCGACTGGTTGCCTTCGACCAGCACCCGGAAGCGCGCGCGCTCGAACGCGACGCCCTCCTCGAACGGCAGCCGCGTCGCGGCCTCGACGCAGGCGACGCACTCGAGCGGCGCCTCCAGGCCGCGCGAGGCCTTCGCGACACGCTCGCGCGCGGCCTTGAAGAACACCTCGGGCTCGTCGATCGACGCGGTGCGCGTCGAGGCGACCGGATGCGACCCGCCGGCCGCGGCCTTCCTGCGCGCGAACGCCACCGCGGCCGCGCGCACGTCGCCGTCGACGACCTCGTCGACGAGGCCGATCGCGCGGGCGCGCGCGGCGTCCACCGGCTCGCCGCCGACGATCATCTCGAGCGCCGTCGCCACGCCCACCAGCCGCGGCAGCCGCTGCGTGCCGCCGCCGCCGGGCAGCAGCCCGCGCTGCACCTCGGGCAGCCCGAGCTTCGTGCCCGTGGAGGCGACGCGGTAGTGGCAGGCGAGCGCCATCTCCAGGCCGCCGCCGAGCGCGCTGCCGTGGATCGCGGCGACGACCGGTTTGGGCGCGCGCTCCATGCGCCCGCGCAGGTCGGTGGTGGCGGGCGGCTGCGCGGCGGCCGGCGTGTTGAACTCGCGCAGGTCCGCGCCGCCGCAGAACATGCGACCGGCGCCGGCGAGCACGATCGCGACGATCGAGGGATCGGCGAGCGCGGCGTCGAGCGCCGCGGACAGCCCGGCGCGCAGTCCGAGGGCCAGCGCGTTGACAGGCGGGTTGTCGAGCTCGATCACGCCGACGTCGTCGTGGCGGATCAGTCGGGCGGTGGCGGTCATCGGTGTACGTCTCCCTGCGCGGGCCCGTGTCCGTCGGGGCACGCGTCGGATCGATTATCGGCGCGTTCCGGCGCCGCGCCGCGGGGTGTCGCGCGGATCGCGGAACCCGGGCAGCGGGGCCGCACCCGTGCGGCCCGGACGACGGGGCGTCCTCCGAGGCGCGGTGTCCGCCCGCGCCGAGCCCCTCGCGGCGTCCACGGCGCTGCCCCGCCGCGCGACGGCGCTGCCATAATCGCCGCCGACGCGGCCGCCGGCCGCCGCCCCAGACCAGGAGAGAGTCCCGATGCGCCACGCCACGCGCCCCTTCGCCACCGCCCTGCTCGCCGCCGGCCTGCTCCTCGGCGCCGGCGCCCACGCCGCCGACAAGGTGAAGATCGGCTTCGTCAGCACGCTGTCGGGCCCGTCGGCCGCGCTCGGCGTCGACATCCGCGACGCATTCCTGCTCGCCGTCAAGACGAACGGCGGCAAGCTCGGCGGCCTGCCCGCCGAGGTACTGGTTTCGGACGACCAGTTCAAGCCCGACGTCGCGAAGCAGCTGTTCGAGAAGAACGTCAAGCGCGACCGCGTCGACTTCATGACCGGCGTGGTGTTCTCGAACATCATGCTGGCGGCGGTGCCCGAGGCCTTCGACGCGAAGACCTTCTACATCTCGCCGAACGCCGCGCCGTCGCCGCTCGCCGGCAAGGACTGCAACCCGTACTTCTTCGCGGTGTCCTGGCCGAACGACGCGTACCACGAGGCCGCCGGCCAGCACGCGACGCAGAAGGGCTTCAAGCGGGTCTACCTGATCGCGCCGAACTACCAGGCCGGCAAGGACTCGCTCGCGGGCTTCAAGCGCTACTTCAAGGGTCAGGTCGCCGGCGAGGTCTACACCAAGCTCGGCCAGCTCGACTATTCGGCCGAGCTCGCCGAGGTGCGCGCGGCCAAGCCCGACGCGGTCTACACCTTCCTGCCCGGCGGCATGGGCATCAACTTCATCAAGCAGTTCGTCGGCGCCGGGCTCTCGAAGGAGATGACGCTGCTGCAGCCGGGCTTCGGCGCGGACCAGGACATCATCCGCGCGGTCGGCGACGCGATGCTCGGCACCTTCGACACCGCGCACTGGGCGCTCGAGCTGCCGAACGCGGCGAACAGGAAGTTCGTGGCCGAGTTCGAGAAGGAATACAAGCGCCTGCCGAGCGTCTACGCGTCGCAGGGCTGGGACGCGGCGATGCTGATCGACGCGGCCGTGCGCGACGTCAAGGGCAAGATCGAGGACAAGGACGCGGTCCGCAAGGCGCTGAAGGCCGCCCGCTTCCAGTCGGTCCGCGGCGACTTCAAGTTCAACACCAACCAGTACCCGATCCAGAGCTACTACCTGCGCGTGGTCGGCAAGGACGGTCAGGGCCGGCTGGTCAACAAGGTGCTCGGCGAGCCGATCTTCAAGAACCACGGCGACGCGTACGTGCAGGACTGCAAGATGCCGTCGTGAGGCGTCCGGACGGCGTCCGGCCGGCGCCTCGCGCGCCCGCCCGGTGCCGCCGTCCGGACCGCGGGCGCGAGGCGCGACGCGGCGCGCGGGGCTGTCCCCGCGCGCCGCGTCGTTTCTGCTAGCATCCGCAAGATACTTTAGGTCTAAAGCTTTTCGGCGCCGACCCGTCCATGTCCGGACTCCTCCTCCTCGAGCAGTCGCTGAACGGCCTGCAGTTCGGGCTGATGCTGTTCCTGCTCGCCGCGGGGCTGACGCTGGTGTTCGGCATCATGGACATGATCAACCTCGCGCACGGCTCGCTGTACATGGTCGGCGCGTTCCTCGCCGCCTGGTTCGTGCAGCTGACCGGCTCGTTCGTCGCCGGCGTGCTGCTCGCGATACCCGCGACCGCGGCCTTCGGCATGGCGCTCGAGTCGGCGCTGCTGCGATCGCTCTACGCGCGCGACCACCTGTCGCAGGTGCTCGCGACCTTCGCGCTGATCCTGATCATCAACGAGGGCGTGCGGATGATCTGGGGCTCGGACCTGCCGCTGTCCGCGCCCGCCGCGCTGTCGGGTCCGGTCGAGCTGCTGCCGGGCCTGTACTACCCGGCCTACCGGCTGCTGATCATCGGCGTCGGCCTCGCGCTCGCGCTGCTGCTCTACGTGCTCGTCACGAAGACGCGGATGGGCGCGCTGGTGCGCGCGGGCGCGTCGAACCGCGAGATGGCGATGGCGATGGGCGTCGACATCCGGCGGCTCTTCACCGCGGTGTTCGGCATCGGCGCGGCGCTGTGCGCGGTCGCCGGCGCGATGCTGGGGCCGCTGCTCGCGGTGCAGGTCGGCATGGGCGAGGGCATCCTGATCCTCGCCTTCGTCGTCATCGTGATCGGCGGCATCGGCTCGATCCGCGGCGCGCTGGTCGGCTCGCTGCTGGTGGGCTTCGTCGACACGGCCGGCCGCACGGTGCTGCCGCACCTGTTCCGCGAGTTCCTGCCGCCGCAGCTGGCGAGCGCGGCCGGGCCCGCGGTCGGCTCGATTATGATCTACGTGCTGATGGCCGTGGTGCTGTTCGTGCGGCCGCAGGGCCTGTTCCCGGCCCGCGGGTGACCATGGCCACGCCGACCTCCGCCTCGCCCTCCGCGGCCGCGCCCGCGCGCCGCGGCGCCGCGCCCGCCGCGGCCCTCGTCGTGCTCGCGATCGCCGCGATCGCCTATCCCTTCGTGATGAAGGCGCTCGGCGAGGAGTTCTACGTCAGCGTCGCGAGCCGGATCATGGTCTACGCGATCGCCGCCACCAGCCTGAACCTGATCCTCGGCTACGGCGGGCTGGTGTCCTTCGGCCACGCGGCCTTCCTCGGCATCGGCGCCTACACCGTCGGCATCCTGATCACCGAGGGCGTGGTGAGCGGCTGGATCGGCATCCCCGCGGCGATGCTGCTCGCCGCGCTGGTCGCGATCCCGATCGGCGCGGTGTCGCTGCGCACGCGCGGCGTCTACTTCATCATGATCACGCTCGCGTTCGCGCAGATGCTGTTCTACCTGGTCAACAGCATCAAGGCCTACGGCGGCGACGAGGGCCTGAACATCAAGGTGCGCTCGGCGTTCGGCCTCGGGCTGAACCTGAAGGACGACGTCACCTTCTACTTCGTCGTGCTCGCATGCCTCGCCGGCACGCTGCTCGTCGTGCACCGGGTGATGGGCTCGAGGTTCGGTCGCATCGTGCTCGCGATGCGCGACGACGACGTGCGCGCCGAGGCGATCGGCGTGCCGACCTTCCGCTACAAGCTGGTGCTGTTCGTGCTGGGCGCGGCGCTCGGCGGCCTGGCCGGCGCGCTGATGGTCAACCAGCAGAACTACGTGAACCCGAACGTGCTGCACTGGACGCAGTCGGGCACGCTGATGGTGATGGTGATCCTTGGCGGCGTCGGCACGCTGTGGGGCGGCGTGCTCGGCGCGTTCGCGCTGCTGGTGCTGGAGGAGGTGGTCGCGGCGTACACCGAGCACTGGCAGTTCTATGTGGGCTGGGTGCTGCTCGGGATCGTGCTGTACGCGCCGAAGGGGCTGGTCGGCCTGATCCGGCGCGCGGCCGGCCGCGACGGGGGGGCGAAGTGAGCGCCGCGCCGCTGCTCGAGGTCCGCGCGCTGCGCAAGCGCTTCGGCGGCGTCGTCGCGACCGACGACGTGACGCTCGACGTGCGCGAGGGCGAGGTCCACGCGCTGATCGGCCCGAACGGCGCCGGCAAGACCAGCCTGATCGCGCAGCTCTCCGGCAGCCTGATGCCCGACTCGGGCACGATCCGCTTCGCCGGCGACGACGTGACGCGCCTCGTGCAGCACGCGCGCGTCGCCCGCGGCCTCGCGCGCTCCTACCAGATCACGCGGCTCTTCCGCAGCTTCTCCGCGCTCGACAACCTCGCGATCGCGGTGCAGGCGCGCGACGGCTCGAGCCTGCGCTTCTGGCGGCCGGTTGCGCGCGAGGCCGCGCTCGTCGATGCGGCGCGCGCGCTGCTCGGCGAGGTCGGGCTCGCCGCGCGCGCGGACGTGCCGGCGGCCGCGCTGTCGCACGGCGAGCAGCGTGCGCTCGAGGTCGGCCTCGCGCTCGCGACCCGGCCGCGCCTGCTGCTGCTCGACGAGCCGATGGCCGGCACCGGCCCCGAGGAGTCGGCCCGGATGGTCGCGCTGATCGAGCGCGTGCGCGCCAAGACCACCGTGCTGCTGGTCGAGCACGACGTCGACGCGGTGTTCCGCCTCGCCGACCGCGTGTCGGTGCTGGTCAACGGCCGCGTGATCGCGTCCGGCGCGCCCGATGCGGTGCGCAACGACCCGGAGGTGATCACCGCGTATCTCGGAGACGAGGTGCATCGATGAGCGCCGCACGGCGGAGCCGGGATTTCGGCGAGCACTGCTCGCCGCCGGCGGAGCGGGCGCCGCATGCTTGCGGCGCCCTTCCGCATCGGAGGCGCTCGCACCCCCTCGGGGGGGCCGGCCGCAGGCCGTCGGGGGCAGCATGAGCGCGGCATCGCTGCTGAAGGTCGAGGGCCTGGAGACCGCGTACGGCGCGAGCCAGGTGCTCTTCGGCATCGACCTCGAGGTGCGCGCCGGCGAGGTCGTCGGGCTGCTCGGGCGCAACGGCATGGGCAAGACGACGCTGATCCGCTCGGTGATCGGGCTGGTCGCGGCGCGGGCCGGCAGCGTCGCGATCGACGGCCGCGAGGTGCGCGGCACGAGCGCGGACCGGATCGCGCGGCTGGGCGTGGCGGTCGTGCCCGAGGGCCGGCAGGTGTTCCCGAACCTGTCGGTCGACGAGCACCTGACCGCGTTCGCCGCGCGCCGCGGCGGCGAGGCCCGCGGCGAGCCCTGGGACGCGAAGCGCGTCTACGCGCTCTTCCCGCGGCTGGCCGAGCGGCGCGACAACCTCGGCAACCAGCTGTCCGGCGGCGAGCAGCAGATGCTCGCGATCGGCCGCGCGCTGGTCACCAACCCGCGGCTGCTGATCCTCGACGAGGCGACCGAGGGGCTCGCGCCGCTGATCCGCGAGGAGATCTGGCGCTGCCTGCGCCAGCTGCGCGAGGCCGGCCAGACGATCCTCGTCGTCGACAAGTACGTGAACCGGCTGATCGCCATCGCCGATCGGCACGTGATCGTCGAGCGCGGGCGGATCGCGTGGCGCGGGACCTCGGCCGAACTCGACGCCGACCGCGGCGCCTGGCAGCGCTACCTGGGGGTCTGATCGCCGGGGCGTCCCGGGGTCCGCCCCGGCGCGAACCCGACCGATTCGGCCGTCAGCGCGGCGCGACCGCCGCCGCCACCTCGGTCTCCAGCGCGATCTCCGCGTCGTCCGAGGCGGCGTCGGCCGCGACGATGGATTCCACCAGCAGGTCCGCAGTCGGCGGCAGCGTGCGTCCCGACAGGCGCACCACGCCGAAGTCCTGCACAGGCGCCTGCCCGTCGATCCGCAACGCGACCAGGTGGCCGGCGATCAGGTCGTCGGCGACCATCGACGGCGTCCCGAGCAGCACGTGGTCGGATTCGCGCGCGACCATGCGCATCATGCTGACCGACTCGCACGCGAACGCGAAGATCGCGCCGGCGTCCTCGCCGCCGCGCGCCTTCAGGATCCGCTCGACGAATTGGGGGGGCAGTCGGGTCGGCCCCACCAGCGTCGCGCGCAGCACCTCGTCGACCGTCAGGTGGCGGCGCGACGCGAGCGGGTGGCCCGGCCGGGCGTAGAACCGCGCGGTCCGGGTGCGCAGCGGCACGAGCGCCAGGCCGTCGCGGTCGGCGCCGACCGGCAGGCTCCCGGCGTAGAGGTCGATCTCGCCGATCCGCAGCCGCCCGAGCAGGTCGGAGCCGCTGTCGTTGACCACCCGGATCGCGACGCCGGGATGGCGGGCGACGAAGGCCGCGAGCGCCCGCTCGACCGAGATCGCCGACAGGATCGTGCCGGCGCCGAGCACCAGGCTGCCCGACGCCGCGCCGCGCATCAGGGCGACCTCGCGGTCGAGCGCCTCGGCGCCGTCGAGCACGTCCTTGGCGTGGGAGAGGAACACCCGGCCCATGTCGGTCGGCTCGACCCGTCCCTTGCCCCGGTCGAACAGCAGCACGCCCACGCGCCGTTCGAGCATCTGGATGCTCCGAGACAGCGCCGGCTGGGTCAGGTGCAGCGTGCGGGCCGCCCGGGCGAAGCTGCCTTCCTCGGCGAGCGCGCGCGCGTGCCGCAACTGGCGCAGGTCGAAGTCCATGCACGGAGCGTATCAAAGGAATGATCCGAAACCATTGGACCCGGCGGGTCATCCCCGAGACAATCCACGACGCCGCTCCGGCGCCCGGCCCCAGGCGCCGGGCGTCCGCACGCCCGAACGTCCAGCAGGAGGTCCCATGCGCTCCCTTCGTTCCCTCGCCGCGTCGCTCGCGGCGATGGCCGCCGCGACGATCCTGTCCTCGGCGAGTCCCTCCGCCGAGGCCCAGACCGCCGGCCCCGCCCGCAAGCCGAACATCCTGGTGATCTGGGGCGACGACATCGGGCAGTTCAACGTCAGCGCCTACAACCACGGGATGATGGGCTACCGCACGCCCAACATCGACCGCATCGGCCGCGAGGGCGCGATGTTCACCGACTGGTACGGCCAGCAGAGCTGCACCGCCGGCCGCGCCGCGTTCGTCACCGGCCAGTCGCCGATCCGCACCGGCCTGACCAAGGTCGGCCTGCCGGGCGCGCCCGAGGGCATGAAGAAGGAAGACCCGACGGTCGCGACGCTGCTGCGCGCGCAGGGCTACCTGACCGGCCAGTTCGGCAAGAACCACCTCGGCGACCGCGACGACATGCTGCCGACGGCGCACGGCTTCGACGAGTTCTTCGGCAACCTGTACCACCTGAACGCCGAGGAGGAGCCGGAGAACGAGGACTATCCCAAGGACCCCGAGTTCAAGAAGAACTTCGGCCCGCGCGGCGTGATCCACAGCTTCGCCGACGGACGCATCACCGACACCGGGCCGCTGACCCGCAAGCGGATGGAGACCATCGACGACGAGGTCACCGTCAAGGCGCTGGACTTCATGGAGCGCGCCAAGAAGGCCGACAAGCCGTTCTTCATGTGGTGGAACTCCACCCGGATGCACATCTTCACGCACCTGAAGGCGTCGTCGAAGGGCAAGACCGGGCTCGGCGTCTACGCCGACGGCATGGTCGAGCACGACGGCCACGTCGGGCAGGTGCTCGCGAAGCTCAAGGAGCTCGGGCTCGACGAGAACACCATCGTCATGTACTCGACGGACAACGGGGCAGAGACCTTCACCTGGCCCGACGGCGGCACGACGATGTTCCGCGGCGAGAAGAACACGCAGTGGGAGGGCGGCTACCGGGTGCCGACGCTGATCCGCTGGCCCGGCGTCATCAAGCCCGGCACGGTCATCAACGACATCGCCGCGCACGAGGACATGCTGCCGACGCTGCTCGCGGCGGCCGGCGACCGCACCGCGGTCGAGGACCTGAAGAAGGGCCGGCGCATCGGCTCGATGAACTACAAGGTGCACCTCGACGGCTACGACCTCGGCCCGGCGCTGCGCGGCGAGGCGAAGTGGCCGCGGCGCGAGTTCATCTACTGGACCGACGACGGCAGCGTCGCGGCGCTGCGCTACGACAACTGGAAGGTCACGTTCCTCAAGCAGGAGTCCGAGGGCCTGAAGGTCTGGCAGCAGCCGTTCACCGTGCTGCGCGCGCCGACGCTCACGAACCTGCGGATGGACCCGTTCGAGCGCGCCGAGGCCGAGCACGCGGTCGGCTACCAGAAGTGGTACCTCGACCGGATGTTCGCGATCGCGCCGGCCGGCGCCTTCGTCGGCCGCTGGCTGCAGAGCTTCCGGGAGTTCCCGCCGCGGCAGAAGCCGGGCAGCTTCAACCTCGAGCGCGTGATGGAAGCGGTCACGCGGCCGCAGAAGAACTGATGGCGGTGCGTCCGGTCGCGGTCCGGTCGGACGCCACGCATCCGCCCGCGCCGACGTCCGCCGCGCCGCGGGCATCGGCGACCCGGCGCGCGCTGCTCGCGCTCGCCGCGACCGCGCCGCTCGGCACGGTCCTCGCGCAGCAGCCGCAGCCGGACGACCCGCTGCCCTCGTGGCACGACGGGCCCGCGAAGGCCCGGATCCTCGCGTTCGTGCGGTCTGTGACGCAGGCGGGCGGCCCCGACTTCGTGGTGCCCGCCGAGCGCGTCGCCGTCTTCGACAACGACGGCACGCTCTGGGCCGAGCAGCCGGTCTACGTGCAGGCGTTCTTCGTCGCCGACCGCATCCGCGCGTTGGCGGCGACCCGTCCGGAGTGGAAGACGAAGGAGCCCTACGCGTCGGTGCTGCGCGGCGACCTGCGCGGGCTCGCCGCCGCCGGCGAGAAGGGGCTCGCGCAGCTGGTGATGGCCACGCACGCCGGCATGACCGACGTGCAGTTCACGAAGACCGTCGACGACTGGATCGCGACCGCGCGCCATCCGAAGACCGGCCGGCCGTTCACCGAGATGGTCTACGCGCCGATGCTCGAGCTGCTCGCGCTGCTGCGCGAGGCGGGCTTCTCGAACTGGATCGTGTCCGGCGGCGGCATCGAGTTCATGCGGCCCTGGACCGAGCGCGTCTACGGCATCCCGCCGGAGCGGGTGATCGGCAGCAGCGTGCGCACGCGCTTCGAGCTGCGCGAGGGCGTGCCGACGCTGGTGCGCCTGCCCGAGATCGACTTCGTCGACGACAAGGCCGGCAAGCCGGTCGGCATCCACCGGCACGTCGGACGTCGACCGATCGCGGCCTTCGGCAACTCGGACGGCGACCTGCAGATGCTGCAGTGGACCGCGGCCGGACCGGGTCCGCGGCTCGCGGCGATCGTCCGCCACACCGACGCCGAGCGCGAGTGGGCCTACGACCGAGCCTCGAAGGTCGGCCGGCTCGACCGCGCGCTCGACGAGGCCGGCGCTCGCGGCTGGACCGTGATCGACATGCGGCGCGACTGGCGCCGGGTGTTCGCGTTCGAGCCGCGCTGAAGCGCGGCCGCTCAGACCGTCCGGATCGCGCCGTCGGCGCCCAGCGACGCGGCGACCCCGTCCCTCCAGATCACCGGGAACGCCTCGGAGTCCATCGGGCCTCCCGTCGCGGGGCCGCCCGAGGCCGGCGGCGGCGGCGACATGAAGCCCTCTCGCGGCACGAAGCGCGCGTCGTCGCCGGTGAAGCGCGCGGCGAACGCGCGCCGGCGCCCCGCGTGCTCGTTGCCCGGCGCGCCGTGCAGCGTCAGCCCGTGGAACGCGATGCAGTCGCCCGGCGCCAGGTCGTAGGCGACGAGCGCGTGCTCGCGACGCAGCGTCTCTTCGTCGGGCACCCCCTCGTAGTCGGCCGAGGTGTTCGCATGGTCCTGCGAGTCGGCGAACCGCTTGGGCGCGTACCACTTGCCCCAGCGGTGCGAGCCCGCGACGTACTGCGGGCAGGTCGAGCTCGGCACCGGGTCGAGCGGGATCCAGAAGCTGACGATCTGCACGCCGTCGACCGGGTAGTACGGCTGGTCGTGGTGCCAGGGCGTCTTCTCGCGCGTGCCCGGTTCCTTCACCAGCACGTGCTCGTGATACAGGTTCACCTTGCCGCTGCCCATCAGCGCGGCCGCGATCGCGGCCAGGCCCGACTCGACGAAGAAGGCCCGGTACTCCGGGATCCGCTGCCAGTTGCAGTAGTCGCCGAAGAACTTGCCCGGCTGGCCCTCGGGCGTGTAGAGCTTGGCGTACGGCCCCGGTCGGGCCATGTTCTCCTCGACGCCGGCGCGCAGCCGCTCGATCCATTCCGGCGCGATCACCCGCTCGAGGCGCGCGACGCCGTCGCGGCGATACTGCGCGATCCGTTGCTCGTCCGGCATCATGGTCGTCTCCTTGGGGTGGTCGGGCGACCGAGCCTAGCAAGCGTGGCCGGTCGGCGCAACGCACGCGGCGCGCCTGCGGTCAGCGCGCCCCGCGAGCGCGTCCCGCGAGGCGCGCGGCGCTCGCCCGCAGCGCGGCCGCGAGCGCCGCCGCGGCCTCGGTCGTGCGGGCGCGCCGCCGCCGGGTGATGCCCACCGCGCGGGCCCACTGGGGCGCCGCGACCGCGATCGGCCGCAGCAGCCCGGCGCGCTCCTCCCAGTGGATCATCTCCCGCGGCAGGAAGCTCAGGTGCCGGCCCTGCAGCACCACGGTCTTCATCAGCACCGCCGACGTCGTCTCGATCTCCGCGTCGATCGGCCCGAGCCCGGCCTGCAGGAAGAGTTCGTCGAGCGCGCGGCGCTCGAGCTCGTGGCGCCGCGCGAGCACCCAGCGCTGGCCCGCGAGCTCGGCGGGCCGGACGCTGCGGCGCGCGGCGAGCGGATGATCGGCGTGCGCGACGACCACCGCGGAATCGGTGTGCAGCGTCTCGTGCTGCAGCTCCGGATCGGATGCGGTGCGCGGCACGGACGACAGCGCGAAATCCACTTCGCCGCGGCGGACCATCGGCATCAGCGCCTCGTTCAGGCCGTACAGGACGGTCACCCGCAGCCCCGGGTCGCTCGCGTGCAGCGCCTCGAGCGCCATCGGCAGCAGCCGCGTCGCCTCCGACGGTCCGCAGCCGACGACGACCCGCCCGCGGCGCGCGCCGCGGATCGCATCGACCTCCTCGGCCGCGGCGCGCAGCTCGGCCTCGATCGCGCGGCCGCGGGCGATCAGCGCCTCGCCGTACTCGGTGGGGGTCGCGCCGAAGCGGCCGCGCTCGAGCACCGGCACGCCGAGCGCGCGCTCGAGCTCGCGGATCGACTTGGACAGCGCCGGCTGAGTGAGCCCGAGCTCGGCGGCGGCCGCGGTCAGGCTGCCGCAGCGCGCGGCGGCGGCGAGGTGGGCGATGCGGCGGGGGTCGAGATCGGCAGGCATGCCGATACATAACCGGAAGTGATGGGTCCGGCAAGTCGGTTCATGTGCTCGCGTCTCGAGCGCTCGTTAAGATCGCCCGCACGCCGCCGGCCTCGCACCGCCGCGGCCCGCCGCCGGCAGCCCGAAGGAGACCCGTGCCATGAACCCGTCCGCGCTCGTCGAACCCGACCGCGTCCACCGCAGCGTCTACACCGACCCCGCCCTCTTCGAGCTCGAGATGGCGCACATCTGGGAGAAGACCTGGGTCTACTGCGGCCACGCGTCGCAGGTGCCGAACGTCGGCGACTACTGGACCCTGCAGATCGGCCGCCAGCCGATGGTGATGGTGCGCGACCAGGACCGCTCGGTCCGCGTGCTCTACAACCGCTGCCCGCACCGCGGCGTCGAGCTCTGCGGCAACCAGAAGGGCAACACCGGGAAGGCGTTCGTCTGCTCGTACCACGCGTGGACCTTCCACCTCGACGGGCGCGTGCGCGCGATCCCGCTGGTGAAGGGCTACGACGGCACGCGGCTCACGCCCGACAACCCCGACTGCAGCATGAAGGCCGCGGCACGGGTCGACAGCTACAGGGGCTTCGTGTTCGCGAGCCTGTCGGCCGAGGGCCCGTCGCTCGCCGAGTTCCTCGGCGACGCGAAGGTCGCATTCGACGACATGTGCGACCGCTCGCCGGTCGGCGAGGTGGAGGTGGTCCCGATCTGCCACCGCGTGGTCCAGCACTCGAACTGGAAGTTCTTCATGGAGAACCAGCTCGACGCGCTGCATCCGTCGGTCACCCACCAGAGCACCGGCGTGCCGGCGCGCCGCGTCGAGAACCGCGTGAAGGCCGAGCAGGGCAAGGCGCCGCTGTTCTTCCACTACCTGTCGACCTTCGCGTCGAGCTTCGACCAGTGGGACTCGGTGCAGACGGTCAACTTCCCGAACGGCCACGGGATCCTGAAGGGGTACATGGGGCTGCGCCCGACCGATCCCGACACGCTCGAGCACGAGGCGCTGCTGAAGAAGGCCTACGGCGAGGAGAAGGCCGAGGAATACCTGTCGCGCAGCATCCACCACGTGCTGATCTACCCGTACCTGTCGGTGCAGTCGCCGCTGCAGCAGCTGCGCTGCCTGCGGCCGATGGCGGCGAACAAGACCCTGTCGGAGATCTGGCACTTCCGCCTGAAGGGCGTGCCCGAGGCGATCTACCGACGCTCGCTCTGGTACTACAACCTCGTCAATTCCCCGGCGACGATGATCAACGCCGACGACCTCGAGAACTGGACCAAGGGCCAGTGGGGGCTGGAGGCGAGCAAGGCCGGCGACTGGGTCTCGTTTCACCGCAACTACGGCGGCGACACCGAGAAGGACGGCGTCGTCTACTCGAACAACGGCACGTCCGAGGCGGTGATGCGCAGCCAGTTCCGTGCGTGGGCCGAGTACATGAAGCCGGCGGCGGCGCAGACCGTCCGCGCCGCCTGAACGACACCCCCGGGAGCACACGATGAGCACGAACCAGGTGGGCAAGGCCCTCGGCACCGGCGTGGTGATCGAGGCGGTGGAGTCGATGACCGGCGCCGAGTCGATCGCGCCGGACCACATGGGGCGCGGCGCGCGCCCCTCGACGCAATACGTGCCCGACGTCGCGCACGCCTCGCATGCGCTTCAGCGCGAGGTCGAGACCTTCCTGTACCGGCAGGCCGCGCTGCTCGATGCGAAGCGCTGGCAGGAATGGACCGAGCTCTTCGCCGACGACGGCGTCTACTGGATGCCGGTCGCGCCCGAGCAGACCGACTGGCTCGGCGAGCCGTCGATCTTCGCCGAGGACCGGCTGCTGATGGAGGTACGGATGGGCCGGCTGATGCATCCGAACGCGTGGTCGCAGGCCGCGGCGTGGGGCACCAACCACCTCGTCGGCAACGTCGTGATCGAGGCGGTCGAGGGCGACACGGTGCGCACCTACTCGCGCTTCCAGATGATGGAGCTGCGCCGCGACGCGGTGCGCCACTTCGGCGGCAGCTACCGGCACACGCTCAGGCGCGCGGCCGGCGGCGAATTCCGGATCGCGCTGCAGCGCGTGGACATGATGAACGGGCAGGCCGCGTACGACTACGTCCTGCAGGCGTGGACTTGAGCGTCACGCGTCCAGCTGCTCGCCCACGACCTCGAGCACCCGTCGCACGTCGAGCGGCTTCGTGAGGTAGGCCGCGAAGCCGGCGGCTGCGCCGCGGGCGATGTCCTCCGGCATCGCGTTCGCGCTGACCGCGACGATCGGCGCGTCGACGTCGGCGAGGCGCATTGCCTCGAGCAGCCGGTAGCCGTCGATGTACGGCAGCTGGATGTCGAGCAGCACCAGCTCGGGCCGCCACTCGCGCGCCAGGTCGACGGCGGTCCGGGGGTCGCCGACGACCTCGAGCTCGACGTCGGGGCGCATCTGCAGCAGGTGCCGCATCAGCCGCTGGTTCGACACGTTGTCCTCGACGTAGAGCACGCGCCGCCGCGGGCGGTCGTCGGCGCACGGCGCGCCGCGCTCGGGCACCGGCGCGTCACCCGCGTCGGGTCGCGGGTCCTGCGCTGCGTCGGCGAGCGGCAGGCGGACCCAGAACGTGCTCCCTTCGCCGGGCACGCTGTCGACGCCGATGCTGCCGCCCATCAGCTCGACCAGCCGCTTGCTGACCGCCAGGCCGATGCCGGTGCCCGGGATCGAGCCGCGCTTGGCGTCGAGCCGCTCGAACGGCCGGAACAGCCGGGCGACCTGGTCGATCGCGAGGCCCGGACCGCCGTCCGCGACCCGCAGCTCGAGCCTGCGGGGCTCGACGCGTCGCGAGGACACCACCAGCGGGCCGCCGGGGCGGTTGTACTTGACCGCGTTCGACAGCAGGTTGAGCAGCACCTGCCGCAGCCGCATCCGGTCGGCGAGCACCGGCGGCGCGAACGGCTCGACCCGGTTGTCGACGGAGATCCGGGCGCGCAGTGCATCGGGGCGCACCAGCGCGAGGCACTCGTCGACCAGCGCCGCCGGCGCGATCGGCTCGGTGCGCAGCTGCACCCCGCCCGACTCGACGGTCGCGAGGTCGAGCACCTCGTCGATCAGCGCGAGCAGGAGGCGACCTGCGCGCAGGATCTCGCCGACCGTCTCGGACTGGCCCGTCGGCAGCGTCGCCATGCCGAGCAGCTGGCTGAAGCCGAGGATCGCGTTCAGCGGCGTGCGCAGCTCGTGGCTCATCCGGGACAGGAACTCGGTCTTGGCCGCGCTCGCCTGCTCGGCGCGCGCCGTCGCGGCCGCGAGCTCCGCGGTCCGCTCGGCGACCCGCGCCTCGAGCGCCGCGTTGAGCTCGTGCAGCTGGCGCTCCTGCAGCTTGCGCGTGGTCACGTCCTGCAGCATGCCGTTCATCGACAGCGGCGAGCGGTCGGGTGCGCGCGACGCGACGTGCACGCGCCCCTGCAGCCAGATCCAGCCGCCGTTCGCGTGCCGCACGCGGAACTCGTCGTCGAGGCTGTCGATGCGCCCTTCCACGAGGTCGCGGAAGCGCGCCTTGCGTCCGGGCCGGTCTTCGGGGTGCACCCACTCGCGGATCATGTCGAGCATCGGCGCCTCCGCCGCGGCCGGGTCCGCGCCGACCAGCGCCGGGAACTGCGGGTTGACCCGCAGTCGATTGGTGCGCCCGTTCCACTCCCAGATGCCGGTGCGGGTGCCGGTGAGCACCGCGTCGAGGCGCTGCTCGTTGCGCCGGGCCTCGCTGATGTCGACGCCGAACGCGAAGTACACGTGGCGCTCGGGGTTCAGCGGGTCGCGCTGCGCCCGGTACGACATCCAGAAGGTACGCGGCTCGCCACGCACGTCGGTCATGTTGCGCGAGTGGTCGACCTGCTCGCCGGCGCGCAGGCGCTGCATCAGGCCCTGCATCGCGCGTTCGGTCTCCGGCCCGCGGAGCTGCGCGACCGTGCGGCCGGGCACCTGCTCGCGCTCGAGGCCGCGGTCGGCCGCGAACGGCTCGTTCGCGTACAGGTACCGCATGTCGTCGTCGACGCAGGCGACCCAGCCGGGGAACAGGTCGAGCGTCGTGCCGAGCATCCTCGCGTACTCGGCCCGCGCCGCCTGCTGGCGCGCCCGCTCGGTGATGTCGGTCGCGAACAGCGCGCCGAGCGGCTCGCCGTCGATCTCGATCAGGATCGCCCTGATCTCCTTGCGGATCCGGCGGCCGTCGCGGGCGAGGTGCTCGACCTCGAGCTCGACGGCGGGCTCGCCGCGCCGGAAGGCCGTCATCGCGGTATCGAACGCGGCCTCGACGCCTTCGACGCCGGCTGCGTCGATCTCGGTGGCCGGCCGGCCGATCAGCGCGTCGGTCGGGTAGTCGAGGCTGGCGGCACCGGCGGCGTTCACGTAGCGGATCCGGCCGTCCGGGCCGACGATCCAGACCTCCTGCGGCGAGCGCTCGATCATCTCCTGGAACTGCTCCAGTCGGGACCGGCTGCGCGCGAGGGCTTGCTCGGCCTCGCGGCGCGGCGTCGCATCGACCGCCACCGCGACGACGTCGGCCTCTCCGCCGGCGCCGTCAGCGACGCCCGCCAGGGTCCACTGCACGACCCGGGTGCCGCCGCCGCGCGCCTGCAGGTCGATCGTCGGGCCGTCGACCCGGGTCGGCCCGCCGCGCGAGCGCACGAGGACCGCCGCCTGCACGGCGGCGCGGCCGGATTCCGGATCGGGGAACACGGCTTCGAGGGGCTGGTCCAGCAGCGTCGAGGCGGGCCGGTCGAGCAGCCGCTCGCAGTCGCCGTCGACGTGGACGATGCGGCCGCGGGCATCGATCGTGAGGATCGCCATGCCCGCGGCCCGCACGATGTGCCGCAGTCGATCGGCAGGCCGCTGCACGCCGTACGCACCGCCTGCGCCCTGCGCATCGAGCGAAACCGCTCCATCCGGTGGGCGGGGACGTTGGGGTGCCGGATCCGAGGTCGTCATCGCAGTCTCTGGGGGATCGGGCGTGTCGGGCCGACCGTCGTCATGGCAGACGCTAGCACGCCTCGCGCGCCGCCCGGCGAATCCGGGCGGTTGCGCTCGGGCTCCTCGTCAGGCCAGCGTCGCGAGCAGCTCCGCGAGGGCGTCCGGCATGTCGACCATCACGTCGTGGCTGCACGGCAGCTTCGTGACCGACCACCCCGGCTGTCCGTCGCAGAGCTTCGCGACATGGCGGAACGGGCTCGGGTCCCAGCCGTCGGCGAGGAGGAGCTGCTCGCGATGCTCGCGCACGAGCTGCACCACTGCGCGCGCTGGACGCGGCCGGGCTACGGCACACGACGCTCGGCGAGGCGCTGGTGAGCGAGGGCCTCGCCTGCGTGTTCGAGACCGGCTTTCGCGGCGGCGTGCCGCCGTTCCGGGCGCGCGCGCTCGACGCCGCCGCGCTGCGCGACGTCGAGGCGACGGCGCGTCCGCACTACGACGACCGCCGCTACGGCCACCGGGAGTGGTTCCTCGGCGCGCCCGAGCGAGGGCTGCCCCGGCATGCCGGCTACTCGCTCGGCTTCGAGCTGGTCGCGCGGCACGTGCGCGGCACCGGCCGCACCGCGGCCCAGCTGGTCGGCGTGCCCGCGGCGGTGTTCCTGGAGCGTGCCGCCGCGGCCGAACGGAGCCTCGCGCCGCAGCTGTGAGGCGGCGCGCCGCGCACCGACGCGCCCCGACGCGTGGGCTTGCGCTGCGTCAACCGGCGCCCGACGTCCGCGGCTCACACTCGTCCCGACCGCGACCTCATCGCGGCCGGGGAGGATCCATGCCACAGCACGCCGACGACGGGTCCCGCCGATGAACGCGCGGCTCGAGCCGCGCGAGGCGGCGTCGAGTGTCGCCGGGGCCGCGGACGCGTCGGCGCCTTGGCGCGACCCGATGCGTCCCGTCTTCGAGCGGCGCGCGCCCGGGCCGCAGCAGATCGTGCAGGCGACCTGGACCGTCGTGCTCGCGGGCGGGCGCGGCACGCGCCTCGGGCCGCTCACCGACCGGCGCGCGAAGCCCGCGGTGCCCTTCGGCGGTTCCCTGCGGATCGTCGACTTCGCGCTCGGCAACGCGATCAACTCGGGACTGCGGCGCATCTCGGTGATGACCCAGTACCGGGCGCAGGGCCTGATCCGGCACGTCTCGCAGGGCTGGCGCGACGCGGCCGCGGGCGCGCTCATCGATGCGGTGCCCGCGCAGCAGAAGACCGGCGAGGGCTGGTACGCGGGCACCGCGGACGCGGTCCACCAGAACCTCGACCTGCTCGAGGAGAGCGGCGCGCGCTGGGTGCTGGTGCTGGCCGGCGACCACGTCTGCCGGCTCGACCTGCGGCCGATGCTGGTCGCGCACGCGCGCTCGGGCGCCGGCGTCACCGTCGCCTGCGTCGAGGTGCCGTGCGCCCAGGCGTGCGCGTTCGGCGTGATGCACGTCGACGCGTCGCGGCGGGTGCTCGCGTTCGACGAGAAGCCGGCACGGCCGGCGCCGCTGGCCGGGCGCGGCGACGCGTCGCTGGTGTCGACCGGCATCTACGTGTTCGACGCGGCGCTGCTCGCCGAGGCGCTGCGGCGCGACGCCGCAGAGGTGCGCTCGTCGCACGACTTCGGCCGCGACCTGCTGCCGCGGCTGGTCGCGGCCGGGCTCGCGCGCGCGCACCCGCTCGCCGACGGCGCGATCGACCTCTGCGCGGGCGAGCCGTACTGGCGCGACGTCGGCACGCTCGACGCGTACTGGGCCGCGCACCGCGACCTGCTGCGCCCGGTGCCGCCGCTCGACCTGCACGACGCCGCGTGGCCGATCCGCGGCGCGCCGCGAGCGCTGCCGCCCGCCCGCTTCGCGAGCTCGGCCGGCCGCCGCGGCCGGGCGGTCGATTCGCTGGTGGCCGCCGGCTGCGTGGTCGACGGCGCGTCGGTGCGCCGCTCGGTGCTCTCGACCGAGGTGCGCGTCGGTGCGCGCAGCGTCGTCGAGGACGCCGTCGTGATGCCGGGCGCGACCGTCGGTCGCGACGTGGTGCTGCGCCGCGCGATCGTCGAAGAGGACTGCGTGCTGCCCGACGGGCTGCGCGTGGGCGTCGACCCGGCGCTCGACCGCGAGCGCTTCCACGTGACGGACGGCGGCGTGGTCGTGCTCACCCCGGACCGGCTCGCGGCGCTGCGCGATCCGCGCGCGGCGGCGGCGGTCGCACCGACGCGGGACGCGGCCGCTGCGCCGCAGCCCGGCTGAGGCCCGGCCCCCGGCCACGGGCGCGGGCGGAACCGGAACGCGCGGCCGGCCAGGCCGTGGCGGCCGTCGTATGCTCGACGGCCCGGCCGCGTCGCCGCCCGGGCGCCCCCCGATGAAGCCGACCGACCTCTCCCGCGCCCAGTCCGCCGCGATCCTCGGCGGCGCGGCCGTCATGCTCAGCCTCGCGATGGGCATGCGGCAGAGCTTCGGCCTGCTGCAGCCCCACGTCGTGCGCGACCTCGGCATCACCGCGGCTGACTTCTCGCTCGCGCTCGCGATCCAGAACATCGTCTGGGGCGTCACGCAGCCGTTCGTGGGGCTGCTGGTCGACCGGATCGGCGCGCGGCCGGTCGCGGTCGCCGGCGTGATCGTCTACGCGCTCGGGCTGGTCGCGATGTCGCTCGCGCAGTCGGCGCTGGTGCTGACGCTCGGCGCAGGCATCCTGATCGGACTCGCGCTGTCGTGCACCGCGTCGAACCTCGCGATGAACGTCACCGCGCGCACCGTGCCGGCCGCGCGCCGCTCGGTCGCGATGGGCGCGGTGTCGGCGGCCGGCTCGCTCGGCCTGGCGATCGCGTCGCCGCTCGCGCAGGCGATGATCGCGCGCGGCGGCTGGCAGCTCGCGCTGGTCGCCTTCCTCGGGCTCGCCGCGGTGATGCTGCCCGCGGCGCTGATGGCGGGGCGCGCCGACCGCATCGAGCGCGACGACGCCGGTGCCTCGAGCCAATCGATCGGCGCGGCGCTGCGCGAGGCCGCCGCGCACGGCGGCTACGTCACGATGGCGCTCGCGTTCTTCGTCTGCGGGCTGCAGCTGGTGTTCCTCACGACGCACCTGCCGAACTACCTCGACCTGTGCGGCATCGACCCGTCGGTGACCGCGAGCGCGCTCGCGCTGATCGGGCTCTTCAACGTCGCGGGCTCGTACCTGTTCGGCTGGCTCGGCCAGCGCTGGCCGAAGCACCTGCTGCTCGGCGGCATCTACCTGCTGCGCTCGGCGATCATCGCCGCCTACTTCGTCGCGCCGCCATCGCCCGCGGGCACGCTGGTCTTCGCCGCGGCGATGGGCACGCTGTGGCTCGGCGTGGTGCCGCTGGTCAACGGCCTCGTGGTCCACCTGTTCGGCCTCAAGTGGATGGCGACGCTGACCGGCATCGCCTTCTTCAGCCACCAGGTCGGCTCGTTCCTCGGCGCCTGGGGCGGCGGCGTGATCTACGCCTCGCTCGGCTCGTACGAGTGGGCGTGGAAGGGGGCGGTTGCGATCGGCGTGCTCGCCGGGCTGGCGCAGATGATGATGAACGTGCGGCCGTCGCCGCGGATCGCCGCCCAGGGACGGACGGTCGGCGCGTGAGCCGGCTCTCGCCGAACGCGCCCGCGGCGCTGCCGGCGCTCCTGTGGGCGAACGTCGTCGCCGGGGCCGGGACGTTCATGCCGGCGGCGCTGCTCGTGCCGATCGCCGCCGACCTCGGGGCGAGCGTCGCGGCCACCGGGCAGGCGCTGACCGTGTTCGCGATCGCCATGGCGATCGGCGCGCCGCTGCTCGCCGCGACCACCGCGCACATCGACCGCCGCACGCTGATGGTCGCGGTGCTCGCGATCTTCGGGCTGCTGACGGCCGGCAGCGCGGCCGTCCCGACGCTCGCCGCGATGCTGGCGGTACGCGCTGCCGCAGGGCTCGCCGCGGGCCTGATCACGCCACAGGCCGCGACGGTCGCGGGCCTGCTGGTGCCGCCCGAGCGTCGCCCGGCGGCGGTCGCCTACGTGTTCAACGGCTACGCGCTGTCGATCGTCGTGGGGGTGTCGCTCGGTGCGTGGCTGGGCGATGCGTTCGGGTGGCGAGCGGCGCTCGCCGGCGTCGGGGCGATGGGGCTGCTGGGTGCGGGCTGGGTCGCGGCGACCGTGCCGCGCGGACTCGTCGTCCCGCCCCTCGGCCTCGCGGCCGCGGGCGAGGTCGCCCGCGATCGCAGGCTGCGGGCGATCCTCGCGGTGACCGTGCTCCAGGCGACGGGCCAGTTCATGATCTATTCGTACCTCGGCCCGCTGCTGGAGCGCCAGGCCGGCATCGAGCCGCGCCACGCCGGCCTCGCGTTCGCGGCGCTCGCGGCCACCGGGCTCGCGGGCGGCGTTCTCGCGATGCGGCGACTCGCGACCGATCCGCCGTCCCGGGTCGTCGCGATCGGCCTGGCGGCGATGGCGGTCGGCTTCGCGTCGTGGCCGGCGATCGAATGGTCGGGCGGCTCGCCGTGGGCGCTGGCCTGGGTCGCGCTCGCGTGGGGCACGCCGGTCTTCGCGGTCAACATGGCGCAGCAGGCCCGGCTGGCGCAGGGGCGACCGGCGCTCGCGTCGCTGTCGATCGCGCTGAACTCGTCCGGGATGTTCGTCGGCCAGGCCGCCGGCACCGCCGCCGCGGGCGCCCTGATCCACGGTGGCGCGACCGCGGCGCTCGCGCCGCTCGGCGCCGGTCTGATCCTGCTGGCGCTCGTGCTCTCGATCCGCGTCGATCGCGACCCGGCCTGAGCGCGGGCGGATGGACGGCCGGACGCGATCGCGCGACGACCGGGCGCGGGCCCTCGGGGGCGGGGTGGCGGCGCGGGCCGGCTTCGGGTAGACTGCGCCCGCTCGCGCAATCAAGACCCTGTTTTCCACGGCACTCCAGTCTCGCCGCGGACCCGCCCCCGGGCCCGCTCCGGTCTCGAATCCCCACGGTACACAAGCCTTGAACTCGGGCGCCCAGCACGGGCCGCATCGGCCCGTCGTCATACCAACCCCCTGATCGAGGAACGTCCCCGAATGGCTACCCAGACCGGTATCGTCAAATGGTTCAACGACGCCAAAGGCTTCGGCTTCATCAAGCCGGACAGCGGCGGCGAGGACCTGTTCGCCCACTTCAGCCAGATCGAAGGCAAGGGCTTTCGCTCGCTGGCCGAGAACCAGCGCGTCGAGTTCGAGGTGACCCAGGGCCAGAAGGGCCCGCAGGCCAGCCGCATCCGCCCGATCTGATCGTGCGTCGCGCGCGGCCTCCGGGCCGCGCCGACCCGTCGGAGAAGGACACGGGCCGCCCTCGGGCGGCCCGTTCGCTTTGGTGCGCGCCCGTCGCGGGCGCGCGTCGCGTCAGAGCGGCGAGACCACGCCGTTCTGCACGCGCACGCGGCCGCCCGGCCGCACCGTCGGCTGCTGGTATACGCGGATCACGCGGTCGATCCCGTCGTCGAAGCGCACCGACACGTCCCACGCGGTGACCGCACCCGCGCTAGCGCCGGCCTGGCCGCCGGCGCCCGCGCCGACCGCGGCGCCGACGCCGGTCGCGATCGTGCGGCCGGTGCCGCCGCCGAACAGGCTGCCGATCGCGCCGCCGACGACCGCGCCGCCGATCGAGCCGGCGAGGCCGCCGCCCTGCGAGGCCTCGCGGATCTCGGAGATGCCGTTGACGGTGCCGTTGCCGACGACGCCGGCGCCGGGGGGCGGACTCGCGCAGGCGGCGAGGAACGTGGCGAACAGCAGGGTCGCAATGCGGGCCATGACGCGGGTCATCGTCGTCTCCGTGGGTCGGCGTGATCGGAGTCCCGAAGCCCGGGACCGGATGCGCGGATTCTAGCCTCGGTGGGATCGGCGGGGGCCGTCGAGGCCGTTGCCGCGACGGTCGCGACCTGATGAGCCGATCGGGCCCCTTCGGGCATCCGCGCGAGGGCTCCGACCGCGCGCGACGTTCACCGTCCGATGACACACGGCGGCGAGACTCCTCCGGTCCCCGAGACCGTGGCGCCTTCAGGAGAGCCCTCATGCGAACCGTGTTCACGCCCTCGCGCCGCCGTGCGCTCCAGGGAGGCGGCGCGATCGCCGCCGCATCCTTCGTCGGCAGCCTCAGCGCGCTGCAGCATCGCCGCGCGCACGCGGCCGGCACCCAGCTGGTCTCCGCGGTCTCGCCGTACGGGCCGATCGCGCCCGTGGCCGACCTGAGCACCGGACTGGCGCTGCTGCGGCTGCCCGCAGGGTTCAGCTACCGCTCCTACGGCTGGACGGGCGACCCGATGAGCGACGGGCGCCCGACACCGAGCAACCACGATGCGATGGGCGTGATCGAGACGCGTCGGGTCGGAAGGTCGACCCGCTACACGCTGGTGCGCAACCACGAGCGCGCGCCGGTGCTGCCCAGCACGAACGGGGGGCTGATCCTGGCGCCGGCGACCTACGATGCGGCGAGCGTGTCCGGACCGGTCACCGTGCAGGGCGTGCCGGTCGGCACCGTCAGCGGCCAGCCGGGCGGCGGCACCACGACCCTCACCTTCACCGACGGGCAGTGGACGGGCGCGACCGGCTCGCTGGCCGGGACGCTCGGCAACTGCGCGGGCGGCGTGACCCCGTGGGGGACGTGGCTGTCCTGCGAGGAAACGGTCGCCGACCTGACGCCGCTGGGCGGCAAGAAGCACGGCTACGTGTTCGAGGTCGACCTCGATCCGTCCGAGTCGATCGCGGACCCGATCGTCGGCATGGGGCGCATCGTGCACGAGGCCGCCGCGGTCGATCCCGCGACAGGCATCGTGTACGAGACCGAGGACAACCGCAACGTCGCGGCGTTCTACCGTTACGTGCCGGAGGATCGCAGCGGCCAGCTGGGCAGCCTGCACAGGGGCGGCACGCTGCAGGCCGCGCGGATCAGGTCGATCGTCCGCAAGGCCGTCGCCGCCACGATCGCGCAGGCGAACGAACTCGGCTTCCTCGACCCGCAGGTCGGCGACGAATACGAACTGGAATGGGTCGACATCGCCGACCCGGACGCCCCGCCGCTGATCGTGAGCAACCAGCCCGGAGGCGTGTCGACCGCCGTCATCGCCGGCCCGACGGCGGCTGCGCTGTCGGCCGGATGCGCGCGCTGGAGCCGCGGTGAGGGACTCTGGTACGCCGCGGGCAAGATGTACGTCGTCGACACCGCCGCAGGCCTGGACACCAGCAATCGGCCGGGTCGCGGCGAGGGTGCGGTGTGGGAGCTCGACCTCTCGACGCAGCGCATCCGCGCGGTGTTCGTCAGCGGCGCGTCGACGGTCGGCAACAACCCGGACAACATCGTCGTCAGTCCGCGCGGCGGAATCGTGCTGTGCGAGGACGGCGGCGCATCGAGCGACGCGTTCGGCCTCGGCTCGCGCCTGCTCGGGCTTAACCCGGCGGGCGAGGCGTACATCTTCGCCAAGAACAACCTCAACTTCAGTACCGCGCAGTTCGCCGCGGTCGGCAAGTCCGTCGCCGGCGGCACCAACCTCGACAAGGAGTTCTGCGGGGCGTGCTTCGACCCGTCGGGCCGCATCCTGTTCGTCAACATCCAGACCCCCGGGATCACGTTCGCGATCACCGGCCCCTGGGCCAAGGGCAACCTCTGAGGAGCGACCGATGATCCGCACGATGCATTCCTCGATCCTGCACGCCGCGCTCGCCGCGCTGACGGTCGGCCTCTGCGCGCAGGGTGCTCAGGCCGCCTCGCTGGCGTCCTCTTCTCCCGCCGGCCAGGCCGTCACCGACTACTCGGTGTCGGGCCTCGCGAGCGTCGACATCGACTTCACCACGGGCCAGCCGGTGACGCTCGCCTTCGAGATCGACGCCGCCGAAGCGGCCGCCGGGTCGCTGTCGTTCAGCGCGGTCCTGAACAACCTGACCGGCCTGAACCTGCCGCAGGCGGGCTTCTCGCTGCTCGCCGGCGGCGTCACGATCGTCGAGCCCGCGGGCAGCGTGAACGGCGCGTTCGCCCCGGTGGTCTCGACCTGGTGGACTCCGACCAGCGCGGGGGGCGTGTTCGACCCGGACCCGTCCGCCGGGCCCGACACCGGGGAAGGATTCCAGGCGACGCTCGGCAATCCGCTGGGCCAGCCCGGGCGGGTCGACTTCACGCTGCGGCTCGACGGGCTGTCGGCGGGTGACCAGGTCTCGATGGTGATCGCGGTGCCCGAGCCCGCGGAATGGGCGTTCATGCTCGCAGGCCTCGGAGCGGCCGCCGGGATCGCGCGTCGCCGGCGCGCCGCGACGCTCCGGACGGCCTGAGGAGGACACGCGCGGGTCGCGCGCGGCGAGGCTCCCCGGGCGCGCCGCGCGCTCAGCCGGCCGGCCGGCGGCGGTACATCCCCCAGCCCGACATCGACATCACCTTCGTGCCGTCCTGCCGGAAGAGCTCCCACAGGAAGCGCGTCATGCCGCGGTCGGGCTTGGACTGCGAGGGCCGCGACTCCAGTACCGTCGCGCGCATCCGCAGCCGGTCGCCAGGGCGCACCGGCGCGAGCCATCGCAGCTCGTCGATGCCGGGCGAGCCCATGCTCGCGATCGGCGAGATGTAGTGGTCGACCATCATCCTCATCGCGCACGACGCGGTCATCCAGCCGCTCGCGATCAGGCCGCCGTAGATCGACGCCTTCGCGGCCTCGGCGTCGACGTGGAACGGCTGCGGGTCGTAGCGCGTCGCGAACTCGACGATCTCGGCCTCGGTGACGAGGTGATCGCCGAACTCGGCGATCTCGCCGACGCGGTAGTCCTCGAACCACCGCTGCTTGAACGGCACGGCGGGCGGATCGGCGGATGGGGGCACGGCGGGACTCCTCGGGGCGCGGCCCTACAATAGTCGCGACCGCCGCACGCGGCAACGCCGCCCACCGCATGCTCGACCCCTCCTACATCCGAGATCGCATCCGCACGGTGCCCGACTGGCCGCAGCCCGGCGTGATGTTCCGCGACATCACGCCGCTGCTGCAGGACCCGAAGACGCTGCGCGTGCTGGTCGAGTCGTTCGTGCTGCGCTACATGGACCGCGACCTCGACCTGGTCGCCGGCATCGACGCGCGCGGCTTCATCCTCGGCTCGATCGTCGCCTACGAGCTGAACCTCGGCTTCGTGCCGATCCGCAAGAAGGGCAAGCTGCCGTTCACGACGGTGGCCGAGACCTACGAGCTCGAGTACGGCAGCGCGGCCGTCGAGCTGCACGCCGACGCGTGCCGGCCGGGTGACCGCGTGCTGCTGATCGACGACCTGATCGCCACCGGCGGCACGATGATGGCGGGCAAGCGGCTCGTCGAGCGGCTGGGCGGGGTGGTCGTCGAGGGCGCCGCGATCGTCGAGCTGCCCGAACTCGGCGGCTCGTGCAGGCTGCGCGACGCAGGCCTGCCGCTGTTCACGCTCGTCGACTTCGAAGGCCACTGACCGGGGACCCCATGGGCAGGATGACGTTCTGGTTCGAGTTCGCGAGCACCTACACCTGGCTCACCGTCGCGCGCCTGCCGGCGCTCGCCGAGGCGCGCGGCGTGCAGGTCGACTGGCGGCCCTTCCTGCTCGCGCCGATCTTCAAGCACCAGGGCATGGCGCAGGGCCCGTTCCTCGGACACCCGCCGAAGCTCAAGTACATGTGGCGCGACCTCGAGCGCCGCGCCGCGGTGCACGGCATCGCGTACCGCAAGCCCTCGGTCTATCCGCCGAACACGCTGCTGACCGCGCGCGTGGGCACGCTCGCCTCGGTGCAGGGCTGGTGCGAAGCGTTCGCGCGCGAGTCGTTCCGGCTGCACTGGACCGAGGACGTGTGCATCGGCACCGACGAGAACCTCAAGCGCGCGATCGCCGCCGCGGGGCGCGACCCGGAGGAGGTGTTCGTCGCCGCGCAGTCCGATTCGACCAAGCAGCTGCTTCGCTCGGTCACCGACGCGGCCGAGGCGCTCGGCGTGTTCGGCTCGCCGAGCTTCACCGTCGGCGACGAGCTGTTCTGGGGCGACGATCGGCTCGAGGACGCGCTCGCGTTCGCGACCGGCGCGCATCCGGGCACGCCGGCCGCGTCGCCGCGCGACGCGGCGGACCGCGCGGCCGGCTGAACGGGTCGGCCGGACGCCGCGTCGTGGAGCGGGGACCGATGCGGATCGACAAGTGGCTGTGGGCCGCGCGCTTCTTCAAGACGCGCGGGCTCGCGCAGGACGCGATCGAGAACGGGCGCGTGCTCGTCGACGACGAGCGGATCAAGGTCGCGCGCACGCTGCGCGTCGGCGAGACGGTGACGGTACGCGTCGCCGACGTCGTGCGCACGGTGATCGTGCGCGAGCTCTCCGAGCAGCGCGGGCCGGCGCCGGTCGCGCAGCGGCTCTACGAGGAGACCGCCGAGAGCGTCGCGGCGCGCGAGGCCGCGCGCGAGCGGCGCCGCTTCGCCGCCGAGCCGGCCCTCGCGATCGAGGGCCGGCCGACCAAGCGCGACCGGCGCGCGCTCGATCGCGCGCGGGGCGGGGCGTGAGGGCGGCGTCGTGCCGTCGCGCGACCGGGCCGCGGGACGCGAACGTCGCGGCGGCGGGTGCGCGGCGGACGCACGCATCGTTCGATCCGTCGCGCCGCGATGCGCTCGCGACGCTCGCCGGTGCCGCCGTGCTGCTCGGGGTGCCTTCGGGCGCCGCCGCCGCGCTCCCCGCACCGGTGCTCGCCGCGCTGCGCGAGGGCGGCTGCGTGCTGCTGCTGCGCCACGCGCGGACCGACCCCGGCGTCGGCGATCCGCCGGGCTTCCGGCTCGATGCCTGCGGCACGCAGCGCAACCTGTCGGCCGAGGGCCGCGCGCAGGCCGAGCGGCTCGGCGCGATGCTGCGCGAGGCGGGCGTCGCGCTCGGGCCGGTCCGCAGCAGCCGGTGGTGCCGTTGCCTCGACACCGCGCGGCTCGCGTTCGGCCGCGTCGAGCCGTGGCCGGCGCTCGACTCGTTCTTCGACGACCGCAGCGACGCGGGCGCGCGGACCGACGCGGTGCGCCGCTGGGCGCTCGGCGTGCGCGGTGCGGACAACGCGGTGCTGGTCACGCACCAGGTCAACGTCACCGCGCTGCTCGGCGGCTGGATCGAGATGGGCGAGACGATCGTGCTGCGCCCCGGGGGCGACGCGCTCGCGACGATCGGACGGTTCGCGCCGGGCGGCTGACGCGCGGCCGCCGGGTTCAGGCCAGGCCGCTGCGCTCGCGCTGCGTGTGCGGCTTGGGCAGGCGCAGCAGCACCTTCAGCCCGCGTGGCTGCATGGTCATGCCCATCGTCTCGCCGACCGGCTCGCCGGTGGGCTCGAGCTCGAACGAAGCGAGCGTGGTCGCGAGCACCATCTTCGCCTCGAGCAGCGCGAGGTAGCGGCCCGGGCAGAAGCGCGGCCCGCCGCCGAACGGCATGAACGCGCGGCGGCCCCCGCCGCCGACGCTCGACGGCGCGCTCTGCGAGCCCGCGCCGCTCGCCGCCGCCTCGCCCGCGAGCCAGCGCTGCGGCCGGAACGCGTCGGGACTCGCGAAGTGGCGCGGATCCGTCGCGGGCGGGCGCTTCAGGATGCAGACCAGCGTGCGCGGCGGGATCCGCGTGCCCATCAGCGTCGTCTCGCGGATCGCGGTGAACATGTTGAGCGGCGCGACCGGCTTCAGGCGCAGCGCCTCGAGCACGATGCCCTCGATCAGCGGGAGCCCGCGCGTGCTCTCGAAGTCGCGCAGCGCGACCGGCCGCGGCCCGCCCTCGCGCTCGGCGGTGAGCGCCTCGATGGCCTCGGTGCGCGCGGCGCGCCGCACCTCGGGGTGCAGCGACAGCAGGTGCAGCGCCCAGGCGATGGTGTTCGCGGTGGTGTCCTCGCCGGCGAGCAGCAGCGTCAACACGTTGCCGCGCAGCTCCTCGTCCGACAGCTTCGCGTCCTCGTTGGCCGAGAGCAGCGCCTGCAGCAGGTTCTGCGGCGCCGAGCGCAGCTCGGGCCGACGCGCCATCTCGGCGCGCTGCGTCGCGATGAAGCCCTGCACCGCGCGGCCGGCCGTGGCGAGCGAGCGCTCGATGTCCCGGTCGGCGCGGGTGCGCACCCAGCGCCAGGTCGGCCACAGCGAGTTGATGCGCCGCGCGATGCCCGCGAAGATCCGGTCGAGGTGCGGCTGCAGCGGGTCGGCGTCGTCGCGCGCCAGCGTGGCGACGTCGGTGCCGAACGCGAGCGAGCAGGTGACGTCGACGGTGTAGCGCGTCAGGTCGTCGCGCAGGTCCACCGGCGCGCCGGCGGTCGCCGCCGCGAGCCAGCGCGCGTGCAGCCGCTCGGTCGCGGTGGCGATCGTCGGGAAGAAGCGCCGCAGGTGCGCCGGATCGAGCGCGCGCATCACCAGCGGGCGCTGGCGGCGCCAGTCGTCGCCCTCGGCCGAGAACAGGCCGTCGATGCCCATCTCGCGGAAGATCGGCCGGACCGCGAAGTGCCGGCGGAAGTCGTGTGGCCGCTCGCGCAGCACCGCCATCATCGCGTCGGCCTCGGAGATCACCACCAGGGGCTGCGGGCCGAGCCGGAACCGGTAGATCGGGCCGTGCTCGCGCGCCCACTGCTCCAGGATCAGGTGCGCGCGCGAGGCGTCCCACCGGTGAAGCGAGCCGATCAGGGGCCAACCGCGGGGCCCGGGCAGCGACGCGATCTCGCGCGTGGCGGCGGGCGGCGGGGTCGGCGGGCTCGGAGCGGGGGAAGACGGCTGGCTCATCACATCGGGCGCGTCGTCGACATCGTGCCACGACTCGTGGGCGCCGTGCGTTCCGGCCAGCACGAACCGGACCCGGCGCCGGCGATCCGGGGCCGCCCGCCTCGCCGCCACGCCGCCGCCTGTGGTCCAATGCGGGCCCGCCCCCCGCTGCCACCGATGGACCCGGCCCCGCCGACCTCTCCGAGCGCCGACCCCGCCCCGCGCACGCTGCGCGTCGACGGCGACGTCGTGCGCACGGTCGACCAGGCCCGGCTGCCGTTCGAGCACGTCGAGGTGGTGCTCGCCGATGCCGCCGACTGCGCTCGCGCGATCGCGACGATGCAGGTGCGCGGCGCGCCGCTGATCGGCGCGGTCGCCGGCTTCGGGCTCGCGTTCGCGCTGCGCGCGGCCGACGACGACGCGGCGCTCGACGCGGCGGTCGCCCGGCTCGCGTCGACCCGGCCCACCGCGGTCAACCTGCGCTGGGCGCTCGAGCGGATCCGCGCGGTCGTGCGGCCCCTGCCGCCGGGCTCGCGCGCGGCCGCCGCGCGCACCGAGGCGATCGCGATCGCCGACGAGGACGTCGCGATCAACCGCGCGATCGGCGCGCACGGTGTGGCGATGCTGCGCGGCGCGGCCGTGCGGCGGGCCGCGGACGGCCGGCCGGTCGGCCCCGGCGCACCGCTGCAGGTGCTGACCCACTGCAACGCCGGCCGGCTCGCCGCGGTCGCGCACGGCACCGCGCTCGCGCCGCTCTACGCGCTGCACGCCGCGGGCGTGCCGCTGCACGTGTGGGTCGACGAGACGCGGCCGCGCAACCAGGGCGCGAGCCTGACCGCCTGGGAGCTCGCCGACGCGGGCGTGCCCTGCACCGTGATCGCCGACAACGCCGGCGGCCAGCTGATGCGCGAGGGCCGGGTCGACGCGGCGATCGTCGGCTGCGACCGCGTCGCGCGCAACGGCGACGTCGCCAACAAGATCGGCACCTACCTGAAGGCGCTGGCCGCACGGGATGCGGGCGTGCCGTTCTGGGTCGCCTGCCCGACGCCGACGATCGACGCCGCGATGCCCGACGGCGCTGCGATCCCGATCGAAGCGCGCGATCCGCGCGAACTGACCCACGCGAGCGGGCGCGCCGCCGACGGCCGCGTCCTCGAGGTCCGGCTGGTGCCCGACGGCGTGGCCGCCTTCAACCCGGCCTTCGACGTGACCCCCGCGCGGCTCGTCGATGCGCTGCTCACCGAGCACGGCGTGGTGAGCGCCGACGCGGACGGCATCGCGCGCGCGCTGCGCGCCGCCGGCCGCGCGGTCCCCGCCTGAGACCCGCCCGAAGGCCGCGCCCGGGCACCGCAGCACCACGAAGGAACGACGATGGAGCTCGAAGCCAGCCGACTGCTGCCCGCCCCGCGCGAGGCGGTCTGGGCGGCGCTGAACGACCCCGAGACGCTGCGCCGCTGCATCCCGGGCTGCGACGCGCTCGAGCGCGGCGAGGACGGCTCGCTCGCCGCGAAGGTGGTCGCCAAGGTCGGTCCGGTGTCGGCGAAGTTCGCCGGCACCGTGTCGCTGCACGACCTGGTGCCACCCGAGTCGTACCGCCTCGCGTTCCAGGGGCAGGGCGGGGCGGCCGGCTTCGCCAAGGGCGAGGCCTGGGTGCGGCTGGAGGCGATGCCCGACGGCGCGACGACGATGCACTACCGCAGCAAGGCCTCGGTCGGCGGCAAGCTCGCGCAGATCGGCTCGCGGCTCGTGGACGCGTCGGCGCGCAAGCTCGCCGACGACTTCTTCGAGCGGTTCGCGGCGGAGGTGGCGCAGCCCGCGGGCGGCGCGACGGCCGCAGCCTCCGGAGCCGACGCGGTGCTGCCGGACGGGTCGGCGGGCTCGGCCGCCGCCGGCACCGTCGAGGCGTCCACGCCCGGCCGGTCCGATGACGGAGCCGCGCCCGCTGCCACGCCTGCGGGCCCGGCCGCGCCCGGCGGCGGCTCGCGCACCCGCTGGATCGTCGCGGCGATCGTCGTGGCCGCGCTGCTCGCCTGGTGGCTCGCCTGACCGTGCCGACCCGCGGGGTCGCGGCCTACAATCGACCGCACCCCGAGCCCGAGCGTCGCCGATGAGCCCGACCCCGACCGCCGACCGGCCCGCCGAGGACGACGTCCGCCGCACGCTGCTCGACGCCGCACGCTCGCTCGACCGCCTCGGGCTGAATCACGGCAGCGCCGGCAACCTGTCGGTGCGCTGGCATCGCGGCGGCTCGGACGGGCTGCTGGTCACTCCGAGCGCGCTGCCCTACGACCGGTGCACGACCGACGACCTCGTCTGGATGCCGATCGTCGCGGACCGCTCGCACGATCCGCGTCCCGACGGCCACCGCCGGCCGTCGTCGGAATGGCGCTTCCACCACGACCTGTACGCGCACCGCGACGACGTGCACGCGGTCGTGCACACCCACGCGCCGCACTGCACCGCGCTCGCCTGCCTGCCGTCGGTCCAGCGCGACGGCCTGCCCGCGTTCCACTACATGGTCGCGGCGGCCGGCGGCAACGACGTGCGTTGCGCGCCGTACGCGACCTTCGGCACGCAGGCGCTGTCGGACCATGCGCTCGCCGCGCTCGATGGCCGGCGCGCGTGCCTGCTCGCGCACCACGGGATGATCGCGGTCGGCGCCACGCTCGAGGCGGCGATGGCGCTCGCGGTCGAGCTCGAGTGGCTCGCGCGCACCTACGCGCTCGCGCTGTCGCTCGGCGGTCCGGCGACGCTGCCGGCCGACGAGATGGCGCGCGTGGTCGAGCGTTTCCGCGACTACCGGCCCTGAGTCGCGGGCCCGGTGCGCGCGCGCAGCGCGGCGCACGGATCCTCGCGCGCCGCGGCCGGTGTCGACACCACGCGGTCGAAGGCCGCGCCGGGGATGCCCGCATCGCCGTCGCCCTCGAGCAGCCCGATCGAGCGCGTGACCGCCCGCAGCTCGGGCGGCAGCCAGCGCGGCACGCCGATGTCGGTGCGGGCGTGGCCGTTGCCGGTCAGCAGCACGACGCCGCGCACCGCGTGCGGCGCGATCGCGAGCGCGAGCGCCGCGTCGCGGGCGAGCTGCGCGCGCGCCATCGGCGCGAGCATCGCCGCGGGCATCACGCCGCAGTGGCCGACGTCGACCTCGCGCTCGTGGGCGGCGAGCAGCGCGGGCGGCACCGCGTCGAGGCCGAGCGCCGTGCGCGTCGGCGCGTCGAACGCCGCGCCGTAGCCCTCGCGCATCACGCGCGAGGCGTCGGCGCGCGACAGGTTCGCCGCGACGATCGGCAGGTCGTGCTCGAGCGCGAGCTGCACGAAGGGCCGGTACAGCGACCAGTCCCAGCCTCCGCGCGCACCGCCCGCCTGCGCGATCAGCCAGTCGGCGTCGCGCGGCCGCTCGCGGCGCGCGCGCTCGACGTCGGGCTGGCGCTCGCGGTCGAGCTGCTCGAAGGCGATCGCGGGGCGCGCGCCGGTTGCGATCAGCCGCTCGAGCGCGGCCGCGCGCAGCGCGTGCTGCGCGGCGTTGTCGTGGACCTCGCCGAGCAGCACGACGGGCGCGCCGCGCATCGCGTCGGCGAGCGCCTGCGGGTCGGCGGGCAGCGCGGCCGGGATCGCGGGCGTGGCGGGGGTCGAGGCCGCCGGGGCCGCCGGGGCCGGTGCGCGCGGCGGCAGCGGCGTGACCGGTCGCGAGCGCGGCGGTCCGTAGGGCGCGCGCGCCGCGGCGGGCGCGGCGCCGTCGGCCGGCGCGGCCGTCGTCGTGCAGCCCGCGAGGACCGCGGCCAGGAGCGCGGCGATCGGCGCGGCGGCGGCGCGGACGGTGCGGACGGTGCGGCGATCGTCCTGTCGGGTCATCGCACCGAGCGTAGGCGATCCGCGCGGGCGACGAAAGCCGGCCCGCGCCCGCGCGCGGGTTTGACGCCCCGTTCGCCGTTCGGCTACGGTGGCCCGCGATGCACGACGCCCCGGCCTTCCCGTTCCTGCGCGAGATCCTGCTGTTCCTCGTCCTCGCCGGGGTGCTGATCCCGCTGCTGCAGCGGCTGCGCGTGAACCAGGTCGTCGGCTTCCTCGCGGCCGGCGTCGCGCTCGGGCCGTTCGGGCTCGGCCTGTGGGCCGGGGAGCACGCCTGGCTCGCGACGTTCACCTTCCCGAAGCTCGAGGGCGTGGTCGCGCTCGCCGAGCTCGGCGTGCTGTTCCTGATGTTCATGATCGGCCTGGAGCTCTCGGCCGAGCGGCTCTGGGCGTTGCGGCGCTGGGTGTTCGGCGCGGGCGTCGCGCAGCTCGCCGCGAGCGCGCTCGCGATCGGCGCGATCGCCTGGGCCTTCGGCAATCCGTGGCCGGTCGCGGCCGTGCTGGGCGCGGTGCTCGCGCTGTCGTCGACCGCGGTCGCGATGCAGCTGCTCACCGAGCGGCGCGCGCTCGGCACGCCGCTCGGCCAGGCGTGCTTCTCCGTGCTGATGATGCAGGACCTCGCGGTCGTGCCGCTGCTGGTCGCGGTCGGCGCACTCGCCGACGTGCACCGCGCGAGCGGCGCGGGCGTCGGCGTCGACGGGCTCGCGGGCCTCGGCGCGGCCGTGGGACTGGTCGCCGGCTCGCTCGCGAAGGCGGCCATCGCGATCGTCGCGATCGCCTGGATCGGCCGCCGTCTCGTCCGCCCGCTGTTCCGCACGCTTGCCCGCGATCGACAGCCCGACGTGTTCATGGCGCTGACGCTGCTCGCGACGCTCTCCATCGCGGGGCTGACCGCGGCCGCCGGGCTGTCGATGGCGCTCGGCGCGCTGCTCGCCGGGCTGCTGCTGTCCGAGACCGAGTTCCGGCACGAGGTCGAGGTGACGATCGAGCCGTTCCGCGGGCTGCTGATGGGGCTGTTCTTCATGTCGGTCGGCATGGGCATCGACCTGCGCGAGGTCGCGGCCGCGCCGCTGCTCGTGCCTGCGTCGGTGCTCGGCCTGTTCGCGATCAAGGCCGCGGTGCTGTGGGCGGTGCTGCGCGCCGGCGGGCTGTCGGCCGGGCGCGCGCTCGAAGGCGGGCTGCTGCTCGGGCAGGGCGGCGAGTTCGCGTTCATCGTGGTCGGCGTCGCGATGCTCGAAGGGCTGCTGCCGGCGGACGTCGGTCGGTTCATGCTGCTGGTGGTCGGCCTGTCGCTGGTCGCGACGCCGTTCGCCGCGCGGCTCGGCCACGCGCTGGGCGAGCGCGTCGACGATCTGTCGCACGCCGGCGCGCGCGCCGACGAGCCGCCGGGCGAAGGCGACGCGCCCGGGGCCTCCGGCGGCCACGTCGTCATCGCCGGCTTCGGGCGCGTCGGCGAGGCGATCGCGCAGGTGCTGGACGCGCAGCGCGTGCGCTGGGTCGCGCTCGAGACCGACGCGACGCGCGTCGCCGACAGGCGCGCGCACGGCGCGCCGGTGTGGTTCGGCAACGCGACGCGCGTCGAGCTGCTGCGCCGGCTGCGCGTCGGCGACGCGGCCGCGGTGGTGCTGACGATGGACCAGCCGGCCTCGGCGCTGCACGCGCTGCGCGCGATCCGGCGCGAGTACCCCTCGGTACCTGTCGTGGCGCGCTCGCGCGACGAGGCCCACGCGGCGGTGCTGCGCGACGAGGGCGCGACGGTGGTGATCCTGGAGACGCTCGAGGCGAGCCTGCAGATCTCGGTGGTGGTGCTGCAGGCCGCGGGCGTGCCCGACCTCGTCGCGACCGCCGCGATCGAGGCCGAGCGCGAGCGGCGGATCGGCGCGCTGCGCGGCTGATCCGCGCGGACCGCTCAGCCGCCGCCGAGCAGCCGGCGGATCGGCTCGGGCAGCCCGGCGTTCGGCTTCGCCGGCGGCGGCGCGAAGCTCCCGGCGGCCGGTCGCGTCGTGCGCAGCGCGGCGAGCGTCTCGGCCTGCCGCACCGCGCTCGACACGCCGTCGACCAGCGGCACCGGCACGCGGTCACGGATGCCGCGTGCGAGGCCCGCGAGCGGCGCCCCGGCGAGGATCACCACGTCGGCGCCGTCCTCGTCGACGCAGCGTCGGCACAGCGCCTCGAGCGCGGCCTCGTGGTCGGCCTGCACCGTGCCGGGGTCCCGGAGCGGCGCGTCGAGGAAGCGCAAGCCCGCGAGCCGGTCGGCGACGCCGCAGGCCTGCACGGTGTCGCGGTACCAGCCGACGATGCGCCGGCTGATCGCGACGATCGAGAAGCGCGCGCCGAGCAGGCACGCGGTCGCGAGCGCCGACTCGGTCATGCCGACGACCGGCACCGGCACCGCCTCGCGCAGCGCGGGCAGCCCCGGGTCGCCGAACGCCGCGACGATCACCGCGTCGTGGCCCGCCGCGTGCTCGCCCGCGAGGCACGCGGCCGCGTAGCCGCCGATCAGCGCCTCGAAGCGCGTCTCGATGTAGGCGACGCCGAAGGTCGCCGTGACCGCGGTGAGGGTCGTGCCGGGCGAGGCCGCGCGGCGCGCCTCCGCCTCGATCAGCGCGGTGACCGACTCGGAGATGTTCGGATTGATCAGCAGCAGCTTCATCGGTCGGCTCCGGGGGCAGGTGGGGGAGGGGGTGCCGCGAGGCGCGTGGCCAGCGCGTCCGACAGGCCGCTCGAGGCGCGGCCGTGCGGCGCCGCGAGGCTGCCCGCGCGCGCCTTGCGGGCGCCGAGCCGCACGAGCGCGACCGCCTGCAGCGCGGCC
>JBILTM010000314.1:0-3919 GCA_044371545.1 Burkholderiaceae bacterium | reverse complement strand
TGTCGTGATCGGTGCGTCGCGGGTCATCGGTCGACCCGCATGCCCGAGCGTCCTCGAGCCAGCGCGTCGCGGTGCACGACCCGTGCCCTCATTCGCTTCGGCAACAGGCGTGCGACGGCCGGAGCACTAGGCTGCTCCCGCCGACGAGGAACATCGCGCGCTGCTGCACACCGTCATCGCCCGGCTCATGAAGACGCTTGCGCGCCGGACGGAGGGTGCTGACGCGGCGCCGCGCGCTGCGCGCGCCTACCGCCGGTCCGAGGCCTGGCGCCTGCGCATGGCGGCCACGCCCAGGAGCGGGAGGCTCAGCAGAGCGATCGTGCCGGGCTCGGGCACGGAGGTGGATTGCTGGAAGGACACCACGTAGAGGTTGGCCGGGCTCCAGGTCTTGTTGTCCCGCGCCTGGATCAGCCATCCCTCGCGCTCGATTGGTTGCCAGAGGCTCCAATAGAGAGAGTTCTCGGTCCACTGCGAGGAGACCGCCCAGCTGTCGGCCTGCGTGAAGTAGTAGCCGCCACCCGTGACCGAATGACCTGCCGGCGCAGCCCAGCCGCCGAGGCCGCCGGCACCGTACGTCTGGTCGATCGACTTGGAGAGGGTGTAGTCCGACAGCGGGTCGGAATAGTAGACGTCGACCGTCACGTTCGGATTCGCCTGTCCCTGCACCGACCGCATCGTCCAGCCGTATTCGCCGGCCCCGAAGGTGAAGGTCGGGAACATCTGCCCGGGTCCGGCCGGTGTGAAGACCGAGAAGTCCTGGAAGCCATCGCCGGCCGAGACGATCTTCGCCCCGAGCACGACCTTGCCCGTCGGCACCACCACCCGATTCCAGTCCGCGCCGGCGCCGAAGTTGAAGGTCTGCGACGTGACGCCGTATCCGGCCAACGTCGTGATGTCGATCTGGCCCGCATGCGTCGGCGCAGCCATCGAGAGCGCCACGATGGCGGCGGCACCGATCGCCGAACGATGGACGCGCGTCATCTATCCTTCACTGCCGAACGAGGCGGCCGACGCCGACCACCTGGATCGAAGGCCGCGGATCGCGGCGGCGAGCGGCAGAGCGAGGGTGGGTGTCATGGGAGCGGTCCTGGGGTCGGGAAAGGGTTCCTGGGAACGAAAGCAAGAGCCGCGCCCGATCCGGATAAACGCTGTGATTCAATGGGTTGAGCCTGCCGACGCGATCCGTGCGCGGGCCGCTGTAAGGCCAGCCGACACCGCGCCCGGGACGACGGCATGCGGCGACCTCTCCGCTCGAGGGGGGGTGCGGCGGAATACTTGGACCTGTTGAGCGGTGAGCCCCAGGTGTCTGCGGTGCTCGACCGGGCCGCGAGCGCCAAGCGAGGTCTTGACGCTCCGCGCGTGAGACGCCCGATGGCGGTCTTGCAGTACCCTGCCGCCTGACGCTGTTGTCGCCGGCACCCACCAACCACTGCAGGAGTCCGACATGCCACGCCTTTCCCTCATCGCATTCCTCTGCCTCGCCTCCCCGCTTGCGATGGGCGCGCAACTCAAGGGCGCCGTCTATTCGCCGTCACCCGGCATCGTCTGCGACAAGAAGGCACAGTTCTGCGCCGACGAACAGGGCATCTCGCTCGCCTACACGAAGGAATACCTGGGCCAGAAGGCCGAGAACACCATGATGGGCCGCATCAAGGAAGGCGGCGGATCGGCCAACTACGACCTCACCTGGTTCGCCTTCAGCAATGGCGTCGACTGCAGGACCAAGGAGAAGGTCTGCCGTGTCTCGAAGAACAGCGACAAGGTGGATGCCGCGCACACGAAAGCCTTGTTCGGGCGCTAGCCCGGCAGCGCCGCGCGCAGTCAACGCGCTGCAAGCCTGACGGAGCGGTCAAGAACCCTTGACTGCGGGCCACTCGTCTCGATGGATCCCGCCTCGATCAGGGCCATCAGGCGCATCGTGAAGAAGGCGTCGCCGACGTTGTTGGGCCCGTCGCAGCGTCCCATTGCCCTGCCCACGACGCGCCCCGCCGGCTCCCAGTGCGTGCTGCAGGCCGACAGCAGCAAAGGATCGTAGTAGTCGACCGGCGCGTCGACGACGCGGCCGCGCTCGAGGCGGCGCAGGAGACCGGTGGTATCGCGGATGCGAGCAAACTCCCGCGCAAGCAGGAGGCGCTCCCCATTGCTCAGCAGTTCACGCGCCACGAACAGTTGCGCGAGCTGCTCCGGCGTGTACAGGGCGACGTTGCAGCGCAGCGCTGTCGGCGCCGATCCGGATCCGGGCCCGCGCAGCTCGACCGGGGGGACCTTGACGCGCCACAGCGGCTCGCCCCGCTGCGCCAGGCGGTCACAGGCCATCGCGAGGAAGGTCGCGTCGGCGACGTTGTCCGCGACCCAGACGATCAGGGCGCCCGGTCGTTCGCGCGTCAGACGCTCGCCAAGCGCTCGCCACTGCGCGAAGGGGCCTTCAACGGCCCTGTCGCCCTCACCATAGCCTTTGGCAATCGCCCGCAAGTAGTCGACGCTGGTCGCCTCATCGCCGAGCGGACCCTGCGCGAAGTCGGCGGAAAACCCGACCACCGCGCCCGGCAACCCGAAGGAGGTGCACGCTGCTCGCAGGCAACCCGCCGCGCTGTCGCCAGCGACGAGATGCAGCGTCATGCTCGCCTGTGCCTTCGCCTCCAGGCATTCATTCGCATGGCCGGGGGACTCCCCTCGGTGTCAGCTCGGGACCGCGTCTGCTTGCCACAGACCATCACAGGGTTGGGCGACCCCACCGCCCTCGTCGGTCGGGCGCCGGATCCGTGCCCTTACTTGCACTCGGCCAGCTCCAGGTACTGCTCGCCATGGGCGACCGAAAACGCGCGCTCGTCCTTGGAATAGATGTACTGCTGGCCCTCCGGCGTTGCTGCCACACCTCGCGCATCGAGCCGGGGCGACGAGTACATGACGCCCTTGAACCTGAATGTGAACCCACCATCAAGGTAGTCCACCTTCACCCGCTGGGGGGGCGTCTTCGTGCCGACCAGCATGCCGCCGGTGACCTGCCGCTTCTCGGTCAGGGTGCAGGTTGTCGAAAAGTTCCCGCCGGACCCCGCCTGAACGGCACCACTCAAGAGGGTGGGCCACAACACACACACACACAGCACCTTCATCGAGACAGCTTCGGGTCTGACCATGCCTCGATGCCTTTCACTCGCCATCGTCGAGCGACACCGTCGCTCCAGGCGGCCGAGCTTACTATGCACGCTGTCCGATGTCGATCCGGGCCGCGTTCGATCAGGGCTGACGAGGGCGCCTGGCCGAAACGGATATACGCGTGAGACCTGATCCGTGCGTTGGCCTTCCAGCGGGCGCAGGCGATTGCACGCCAATAGACCAGCATCGCGGCGAACCCGAGGAACGGAATGAGCGCGAGCAAGCCGACCGGCGGCGGATGGTCTGCCCCGGCTAGCCATGCAAATAGGCAAGGACCTTCGTGCCTCACATCCACGTCGCGGTAAGGGCGCTCGAGCGCGACCTGCTGGTCACCCAGTGCGACCTCGACAAGGTGGTCGCGCAGCGGCCTGCGACGGCCCCGGCGGATCGTGACGAGCTGATGAGGTCGGATGCGATCCGCCGGCTCGCGGACGCCGTCGGCGGTGCGGCGGTTGCACAGGCCGAACTGATCCGCTTCGATATCGTGCTCGACCGACCGGCCTGAGACGACGTGCCCGGTGCGGCAGATCAGCGCCGGGCTCGCCTGCTGCGACATCGCGCCTCTCGATGCATCCGGACTGCTGCGCAAGCGGCTCGTTCCAGTGGGCACCCGGATCGCGGCCATGCGGCTGCCGCTGTCGTGATCGGTGCGTCGCGGGTCATCGGTCGACCCGCATGCCCGAGCGTCCTCGAGCCAGCGCGTCGCGGTGCACGACCCGTGCCCTCATTCGCTTCGGCAACAGGCGTGCGACGGCCGGAGCAC
>JBILTM010000145.1:0-13557 GCA_044371545.1 Burkholderiaceae bacterium | reverse complement strand
CGACGCCGCCTGGCGCTGGGTCTCGCGCCGCTGCTCGATGAGCATCGATCGCTGGGTCTCCCACTGCGTCCTGGAGGCGGCGAAGGCGATGCGCTCGGCCTCGATCGCCCGGGCCACGGCGGGGTCGGCGACGCGCGCCGCGAGCGCCGCGGGAAACGTCACCGACGTCGCGCCGTCGCGCTCGGCCTGGAGCCGGGCGGCCCGTGCCGTCGCCGCATCCCGCTGCGACGCCAGCACCGACGCGTTGGTCGATGCCACCTCGCTGGCCAGCTCGATCAGCACCTGCCCGTCCGCCACGGTGTCGCCGTCGCGCACCGAGATCGCCTGCACGACGCCGCCTTCGAGATGCTGCACCACCCGGCGGTTGCCATCGCTCTTGACCTGACCCATCGCGATGACCGCCCCGGCGAGCGGCGCATTGGCGGCCCATCCCAGCACCGCGATCGCGAGCACCACGATCGTCGCCAGTCCGGTGCGGACCGCGCGGATCGCGTCGGCGTCGAGGGGCAGCGCGGACCGTTCCACGGGTGCGGCGATCGCGTTCAAGAGCGCTGCTCCGGCGGCTCGTCGCCGGCGCGCGGCGGCGCAGGCGGCTGGGGCGGGGAGGGCGGTTTCGGCGCGTGCCCCGCCGCGCGTCGGCGCGCGTCGGCGGCACGCAGCGCCTCGAGCAGGCCGAAGCGCTCGACGCGCCCGTCGCGCAGGACCAGCAGCCGGTCGCAGGCGTGGAGCAGCCCCGGATCGTGCGAGACCACGATGGTGGTGACGCGTCGGGCGCGCAGCGTGCGCAGGACCGTGTGCAGGGCCGCGAGGCCCGCCGCATCCAGCTGCGCGCTCGGTTCGTCGAGCACGACGAGGGCCGGATCGCCGAACAGCGCGCGCGCGAGACCGACGCGGCGCGCCTGCCCGGCCGACAGTGGCGCGCCCCGCTCACCGAGCGGTGCGTCGTAGCCCCCGGGCAGCGCCAGCAGCAGCTCGTGCACCCCCGCGAGCCGCGCCGCGGCGACCACGTGCTCGAACCGGTCGGGCTGGAACCGCGAGATGTTCTCGGCGACCGTGCCGGGCAGCAGCTCGACCTGCTGCGGCAGGAAGCCCATCAGCGCACCGAGCTGCGCCGCATCCCAGTCCTCGAGTCGCGCGCCATCCAGGCGCACCGTGCCCGCCGCCGGTCGCAGGGCACCCGCGAGCGCACGGGCGAGCGTCGACTTGCCCGCGCCGCTCGGGCCAGCGACGCCGAGGCTCTCGCCGGGACTCAGGTCGAAGGCGACGCCGTCGAGGATGGGCCGGGCACCGGGCGCCCGCGAGACGGTCAGCCCGGCCACGGACAGCCGCCCCTGCGGGTGCGGCAGCGGCGAGCGGGGACGACTCGCATCGTCGTCCTGCCCGATCACCGCGGCGATCCGCTGCCAGGCGTCGCGTGCCTCCACGACGCCGCGCCAGCCGGCCACGCCGAGCTCGACCGGCGCCAGCGCGCGGCCGACGAGGATCGACGACGCGATCATCGCGCCCGCGGTGATCTCGCCTTCGATCACCAGCCACGCACCGAGGCCGAGCATGCCGGTCTGCACGAGGTGCCGAACGGCGCGGCTCGCGACGCTCCAGTCGCCCGCGCGGCTCCCGGCGGTCGCGAGCGCTCGCGAACTCTCGTCCGCACGCGCCGACCACCGCGCGACGACCCGGTCGAGCATGGCCATCGAGATCGCCGCGTCGGCACCGCGGGCCGCGCCGTCGAGCACGGCGCCGGCCTTGCGCCCCTGCTCGAGTCCCGTCTCCTGGAGCCGGTGCGTCGCGCGCTCCGAAGCCGCCGCGAAGGCGAGCAGCAGCGCGGCGCCCGCGATCGCCGCCCAGGCGAACGCCGGGTGCAGCAGGAACAGCACCGCGACGAAGACCGGAAGCCAGGGCGCGTCCATCACCGCGGCGAGCCCGGGTCCCGAGACGAACCGGGCGATCGCCTGGACATCGCGCATCGACGCACCCTCGGGCCCGGTGCCGCCCCGCCTGACCACGGCAGCGGCGACCCGCGGCGCCAGCTCGCGCTCGAGGCTGCGCGCCGCCGCGCCCATCAGTCGTCCGCGCTGGGCCTCGATCGCCAGCATCGCGAGGATCGTCACCACGACGATCGCCGACAGGGCGACCAGCGTTTCGACGCTGCGGCTCGTCAGCACCCGGTCGTAGACCTGGAGCATGTAGAGCGAAGGCGCCAGCGCGAGCACGCTGCACGCCAGGCCGAAGAGCGCGGCGTAGGTGAGGTGCCGCGCCAGCGCTCGCCTCAGGGGCGGCACCCGCGTTCGCCCCGGTTCAGCCGCCGGCGGCGAACAGGTCGTTCAGCAGGGCGAACGTGTTGACCGCGCCCTGGTCGTAGTAGCCGCTCAGGTCGAGGCCGGTCAGGGTGATCGACCAGTCGGCGTATGCGGGGCCGTCCATAAAGTCGTATTCGTCCGGCGTGCGCAGCACGACGGTGTCGGCGACGCCGTCGTTGAACTGGCGGTCCTCGACCATGACGCGATCCCAGAGCGTGGGCCAGGGCACCTGCGGCAATCCAGCATCCTCGGGCCACTCGATCGCTCCCGGGAACTCAAGCCGGTCCTCGCCGATACTGAAGTCCAGCACGGTGTCGTGGCCGTCGTACCCGCGAGCGCCCACCCCCATGTCGTGGGTCCCGGAAAACTGGAACACGTCGCGACCCGCTCCGCCGACCAGCACGTCGTTCCCCGTGCCGCCGATCAGCAGGTCGTCGCCGCTGCCGCCCTCCAACCGGTCGTTGCCGTCGCCACCGAGGAGCTGGTCCGCGCCCGCGTCCCCGAGCAGCCTGTCGTTGCCTTCGCCGCCGACGAGCAGGTCCGCGCCCGCGCCTCCCAGCAGGACGTCGCTGCCCTGGTCGCCGCGCAGGACGTCGTCGCCCGAGCCGCCGTCGAGCACGTCCTGACCCGCCTCGCCGTAGAGGAAGTCGTTGCCGCTCCCGCCCTCGAGGGAGTCGTTTCCCGTACCGCCCCACATGTAGTCCGAGTCCGCCTCGCCGGCCAGGCGGTCGTCGCCGTCCCCGCCATAGAGGAAGTCCTGCCCCGAGCCGCCCAACAGCCAGTCGCTCCCGGAGTCGCCCCGCAGCTGATCGCTCCCCTCGCCGCCGAACAGGAAGTCGGCGTCGGCGCCACCGGACAGGACGTCGTTGCCGGTGCCGCCCTCGAGCCAATCGCTGCCCGCGTCTCCGCTCAGCGTGTCCCAGCCGTCGCCTCCGAGCAGCACGTCGTCGCCGGCGCCGCCGCGCGCGACGTCGTTGCCCGCGCCCAGGTCGATCAGGTCGCGACCGGACCCGCCGTCGACGACGTCGGCGCCGCCTTGCGTGACGTACCAGCGACCGGCGGTGGCCGGGGTGCCCGGCCCGAAGATGTCAGCGCCGTTCGTGCCCTGGACTTGAGGCCCGGAAGGCCGGTAGTAGCCGGGTTCGCCCGGGGCTCGCTGCCACCAGTGGGAGATGATGGGAACTCGGACGAAGTCGCCGTCGTTGGCGAGGGTGGAGACGGTAGGGGCGGTGGACACGGTGGATTCCTGTGGAGCGCTCGAAGGGTTCGCAGCCTCGGCACGACCTCCTTCACGGAAGCCGGGCCGCCGAGCGCATCCTACGAGGGCGCCCGACGAACGGCTGTCACCAGATCCTGGGACGCGCGGTCGACGGCCGGCTGCGGCGCTTCCAGGGCGACGCGGACACCGCGGTTCGTCCCGGATATCTCCAGCCTGCCGCCCAGCCGGGCCGCGCGGGCGCGCATGTTCGCGAGTCCGCGTCCGACCGGTGCGTCGGGCATCCAGCCGGTGCCGTCGTCCAGGACGACGAGCGTGATCGACCGTCCGTCGGCCCGCAGGCAGACCTCGATGACGCGCGCCCTGGCGTGCCGCAACGCGTTGCTGATCGCCTCCTGCGCGATCCGCAGCACGTCCAGCACCGCCTCCGGACCGAGCTCGAGCGTCCGGTCCGGGCAGTCGATCCGCCAGCGCAGCGCGACCGGGCCGGCACGCAGCTGCGAGTCGATCCGGCGGCGGAACGACGCCCACGCGCAGAGCAGGTCGCCCCCTTCCGCGCCGGCCGCATCGAGTACCAGGCGCATGTCGGCGATGCAGCCCACGATCGCGTCGCGCACGCCCGCGGTGTCGAGCGTGCCGCTCTCGAGCCGGCGCAGCGTCGCGAGCAGCTGCGAGCCGAGCCCGTCGTGCAGGTCCCGCATCAGCCGCTGCCGCTCCTGGTCCGCCGCGTGCGTCCGCTCGAGCCTCGCCGCGTGGGCGTAGGTCTCCTCGAGTCGACGCGTGCGCTCCAGGACGCGCCGCTCCAGGTCCCGGTTCAGCTCGCGCAGGCCGCGCTGCGAAGACTCCACCTCCGCGAACAGCCGCGCGTTCGTGAGGGCGTTGGCAGCCTGGGCGGCCAGTACCTCCACCATGCGTCGACGCGGCCCGTCGAAGCCGCCGGGGGCGCGGTCGTGCTCGAGGTACAGCACGCCCAGGCACACGCCTCCCGACATCAGCGGCACCGACAGCGCCGCGAGATCGGCGGGGTCACCCAGTCGGGCCTGGCGGCGTGATTCGGGAAAGCTCACCGCATCGCCGAGCCTTGCGCTGCGTCGGGTCCGCAGCGTCTCGGTCAGCTGCGCCGCGGGCAGCCCGCTCGTGCCCAGGTCCGCCGATGGCGCGACGAGCAGCTCGGGTGCCTCGGCCCGCTGCGCCTGCACTGCGAGGTCGTCGCCGAACGCGAGCAGCAGCGCCCCGTAGCACGCGCCGGTGTGCTCGATGGCGAGCCGCAGCAAGGTGTCGGCGACCCGACCGCCGTCGACCTCCGCGGCGATCGCCTGCAGCGCCTTGATCAGGGTCGCGCTCGAGATCGGCAGGCGACCCGCCAGCGGATCGTCGACATCGGCGCTGTCGAGCAGCGACGGGCGGCACGCCGCGAGCTGGCGTGCCTTCGCGAGCGCGCCCCACTCCAGGTAGAGCAGGTAGGCCTCCTCCACGGTGGCTTCCGCATCGAGGTTGGCCGCCGCTTCGGCGTGCTGCGCTCGCCGTTCCGCGATGAGCGCCGCGTCCCTGACGAATCCACGGCTGCGGGCGAGGTCGATGGCATCGCGCAGCAGGCTCAGCGCCTCGCGGCGACGGCCGCGTGCGGCTTCGGATTCGGCGCGCAGCGTGCGAGCGCGATGTGCGGCCGGGCCGAAGGGCGCGATCCGGCGGGCCCGGGCCGCCAGACGCCACGCCAGAACGGGCGCCAGCGGGTCGGGCCGCGAGCGTGCCGCCAGGCGCAGCCCGTCGATCCATGCGGACTCGGAGTCCGGCCGCAACCGGCCCCAGCGTGGGCGCGTGCGCCGCGGCGTCGCCGGCGCGAGGGGCGATGCGCCCGCCCCGAGGACCAGCGAGACCGTGGCTTCGACGGCGCGGCATGCGGGATGCTCCGGGAAGGGATGCGCCGCGCCCGGCGCGCAAGCGGCCCTCCACGCCCGCTCCGTCGTCGCGTCGACCGCGCAGCCGGCGCCGTCGAGTCGGCCGACCGCCCGTGCGAGCGACACCGCGAGCGCTGCCGAGTCCGGGTCGGCGACGGGCGCGTCGGCCTCGCCGGCGATCTCCAGGCACGCGCCGACGCGCGACAGGCGTGTCGAGGCGAACCAGCACGCCGACGCCAGTCGGATGAATCGGTCCGGCACGTCGTCGGCGCCGAGCGCAAGCGAGACGATCGCCTCGTCGACCTGCCGCGACAGGTCCTCGGGCGTCGGCATTGCCGGCTCGCGTGCGGGGTGCCTCTCGGCAGGACCGGTCGACGACGACCGGCTCCGCCCGACGGCCGGTCGAGACGTGCACGCCCCCCGGGCGGCGTGCGCGTCGCCCGGGGGGTCGCGAACGGGAAGGCTCAGCGCCTCGATGCGACAGCACGCGTCGAGCCCGTTCGCCCAGTTCCTGCCGGCCAGCACCACCAGCAAGCCATCGACGCCGCGCAGGGCCGGGCGCGCGGCGCCGTCGTCCGGCGCGGCGCCCGATGCTCCGATCCCGGCGGCAACGGCCCGGTCGTCGTCGATCACGACCAGCACGCATCCGCCGGGCGCGTCGGCCATCGTCGCGAGCCTGGCTGCGCGGATCGCGGCCGACGCGAGGGAGGGTGCCGTACCGGTGGGCGCGGTGCCGCGGCCGGATGAACCCGGGAGCGTCGCGACGACCGTGCAGCGCGCCCTGCGCGCCGCAAGCGCCTGCTGCAAGGGTCCGAGCCATGCGGACGCCGGTGCGCCGGCGACGCGCACGACGAGGCCGCTGCCCGAGGCGCTCTGCCGGGCAGCCGCGTCGAGGCACCGCACGATCCCGGCGACATCCGTCGCGTCGGCCTGCCCGGCGCCGGGCCACCCCGATGGCGGGTCGCGGCGCATCGCGCTCAGATCATTCCCGTCTGGCGGGCTTCGAACAGGGCTTCGGTGCGCGAGCGCACGCCGAGCTTGCGATACGTCCGCTTGACGTACGTGAGCACCGTGTTCTGCGACACGCCGAGCAGCGCTCCGATCTCGCCGTGGGTGAATCCCTTCGAGATCAGGGTCAGGACTTCCGCCTCGCGAACCGACAGCGCGGACGCCTGCGGGGGCGGGCCGCCGATCGTCGGCAGCAACTCGCCGTCGCGCAAGCGGCGCAGCAGCGAACGAGCGATGCGCGGTTCGAGCGGCGCGCCGCCGGAACGGACCTCGATCACCGCATCGACGACCTCGCGCACGGTCGCGTCCTTCGTCAGATAGCCGGTCGCGCCCGCGGCGATCGCCTCGAGCACCGCCGCATCGTCCCCGAACAGCGTGAGCACGATCGCGTTGCAGCCGGGGTCGTGTTCCACGGCCTCCCGGATCACGGCGCTGCCGCGCCCGTCGGGCAGCTCGAGGTCGACCAGCAGCACGTCCGCCCTGCATGCGGGCAGCAGTGCGCTCGCCTCCCGAACGGTCCCGGCATGGCCTGCGAGGACGAGCCGGGCGTCGGCACCGATCGCCGAGATCAGCCAGTCCCGGCAGGCGGGGTCGTCCTCCACGAAGGCCACCCTGATCGGAGTCGGCGCTTCGGTGGTCACGAGGGGGTCAGGTGCGGTCATCGTCGGCGAAAGCAGGTCTCTGGAGACGCCGGCGCCGGCGGTGCCTGCACCCCGGGTCCGGTGGCGCCGCGAACTCTATCAACACGGCGTGGCCGCTCAAGGCCCGGTGGCGGTCATTGTGGTCCGCATCGACGCAGCGGATCGACCACGCATCCGCGCGGCGCGCAAAAGCGGTCGGACGCGGGCCGGGAGCACGATCGGAGGGGCGGGCCTGTCACAGGATCGAGTGACGTTGCGTCGTCGCGCAGCAGGCGTTCCGGCAACGGCCCGCGGGTCCTCGCCCGGTTTCGCGGCCGGATCCGCGCCGATGTACAGTCATCGGCCGAGGGCGCGCGTGCCTTCTCCCGATGACGCTCGAACTCGTCCAATCGATCAACCTGCTGGCGCTGCTGGTCACCGCCTCGGTACTGTGCGGCCTCGCGTGGTACGGACTGCGTTATCCGAAGGCGCCCGGCGGGCTCGCCGGCGCGGCGTTCGCCGCGAGCCTCGCCGGCTGGGCCGTGTGCGAGCTGCTGATCGCCGCATCGACCCCGGAGTCGGCGGTCGTGTTCGAGGCCCCCGGCCGCATCTGCGCGCACGCCGCGGGATGGCTGGCCCTGTGGGCCGCGCTGTCGTTCGTCGGAGCCGGTCGAGCGGTGACCGCGACCTGCCTCGCGCTCGCAGCGCCGCCCGTCGTGTGGGTGCTGGCCACGTTCGGCCCGCTGTCGGACAGTGCGGCCCTGTTCTGCCGGTACCGCTACGAGCACGTGGGGCTGATGACGCGGCAGGTCATGCTCGACCCCGGACCGATGTTCTGGCCGGTGTCGCTGTTTTCCTGGGGACTCGTCGTGATCGGGGTGCTCGTCGTCTTCGCGTGGGGGATCCGGACCGGCAGCCTGGGAGGGCGCCAGGCGCTGCTGATCTGCGGAGGCGCGACCCTCGGGCTGGCGCTGGTCGTGCTGAGTGCCGCCAACGGTCACGCGACGGCGCTCGACTATCGCCCGCTGGGCATCGGTGCGGGAGCGATCTGCATCGCCTATGCGTCCTGGCGGAGCCGGCTGCTGACCGCGATGCCCGTGGCGCGCCGCGCCGTGTTCGAGACGCTCCACTACGGCATCGTCGCGGTCGATGCGCAAGGTCGCGTCGTCGACCTCAATCCCGCGATGGCGCGGATCCTCGGCGTGCGCGCCGAAGCGGCGATCGGACTCACGACGCACGCGCTGCTCGCCGGCATCGAAGGGCCCTCGGCGCCGCTCGCCGCCGACGCGAGCGGCGCGCGGCTGCGGCTCGGCGAACGCGTGTACGACCTTCGCATCGTGCCGATGCGCGGCGCAGGCGCCCCCGGCGGGGGCCGGCTGATGACCTTCCACGACGTCACGGTGCGCCTGCAGGCCGCTCGCGAACGACGTCAGCGCATCGAGGAACTGCGCAGCATGTCGGCGCACGCGCAGGCCGCCCGCGGTGGCTTGCCGGGCCGCGAACCGGCGCCATGACGGCCCAGTCGTCGTCGATGATCGTCGCCGTCCTGCAGCTCGGCTACCTGATCTGCGGCAGTGTCACGGTGCTGTTGCTGGCCGGGCTCGCGACGACGGCGTGGCGCCGGCCTTCGGCGCCCGCGACGTTCCTGGTCACCGCGATGTCGATCTGTGCGGCCGGGTGGACCGTCGGCGTGCTCGGGGTCGCCGTCTCCCCGCCGGAGAGTGCCGAGCCCTGGTCGCTGGTGCGTCGGAGCTTCAGCGCCGTCACCTCCTGGGTCGCGATCTGCGGCACGGTCGCGCTGACCCGCAGACTCGCGCCTGCGACCGTGGCGCTCCTTGCGGTGATGGGCCTGCCGCATCTCGGGAGACTGCTGCTGCTGCACGGGCCCCTGGTCGAGTACGCGCCGCTCTTCGCCACGGTCGGCATGGAGCGCATCGCGCTGCTGACGCGCGAAGTGCGACTGGCGACGGGGCCCCTCTACTGGTGGTTCACCGGCTACACGTACCTGCTGATGACCGGGTCGGCCGCGCTGATGGCGGTCTGGGCGGTGCGCTCCGGACGCCTCGGGGTCCGACAGGGGCTCTGCCTGATCGGGGCGGCCCTGGTCGGCACGCTGTTCCACATCGTCGGCGCGACCGGCGTGCTGCAGCCGGGTGTGGACGTCACGCCGCTCGGCATCGGCATGGGCGTGCTCCTCGCGGGCCGCGCCGTGAGTCGGCACGGCCTGCTCGACCTCGAACCCGTTTCCAGGAACGTGCTCCTCGATTCGCTGGAGGACTGCGTGCTCGTCGCCGACCCGCTCGGTCGGGTGGTCGACATGAACAGCGCCATGGAGGCACTGACCGGCATGACGACGCTCGAGGCGGCCGGGCGTCGCGTGAACGACCTGCTCGCGCCCGCCGGCGACCTGGCGGCGCGCCTCGCGTCGGGGCCCCAGGGCGCGACCCTCGAATTCGCGCGGAGGCGCTTCGAGGTCACGACGCTGCCGCTCCGCATGCGGACCGGCCGCATGGACGGTCGACTGCTGATCATGCGTGACGTCACCCTGGAGCACGAGCAGGAGCTCGAGCAGCAGGGACTCATCGTCGCGCTGCGCGAGACGATCCTGCTGATGCGGGCCGATCGGGAAGTGCGGACGTCCGGCGGCTGATCCGGACGGTCGGAGCGTGCGACCTTCGGCCAGGCGGCTCGCGATGCGCCACGCCATCGCACGCACCGCGCGCCGCCCGCAGCCGATCACCCCGAGGCGGGGCGATCGGGACGGTGGCTCAGAACACCTTCCCCGGGTTCAGGATCCCGTTCGGATCCAGCGCCGCCTTCAGCCGCTTCATCAGCGCGACCTCCGCCTCGCTGCGCGAGTGCCCGAGGTACGCCTTCTTCAGCAGCCCGATGCCGTGCTCGGCCGACACCGAGCCGCGCCAGTCGGCGACGCAGCCGTAGACGATCTCGTCGGCGTCGTGCTTCGTGAAGCGGCCCTCGCGGGTCTGCACGCTGACGTGCAGGTTGCCGTCGGCGACGTGCCCGAAGTTGACGATGCCGATGTCGGCGCACGCGGCGCGCAGCCGCCCGACGCACTCCGGCACGAACGCGCCGATGCGCCCGACCGGCAGGCTCACGTCGTAGTCGACGTGCGGCGAGAACGCGCGCTTCAACTCCGACGAGGCGTCGCGGACCGCCCAGATCGCGCGGCGCTGGGCCTCCGACTGCGCGATCGCTGCGTCGGCGACGCAGCCGTCCTCGATCGCGGCGGCGACGGTCGCCTCGAAGAGCTCGGCGTCGCGCGCCGGGTCGGTGCCCATCGACTCGAGCAGCACGTGGATCGAGCCGTCGCCGGGCAGCGGCGGCGCGGCCGCGAGCTGCGCGTTCGCGAAGTCGTAGAAGTCGGGCCACATCGCCTCGAAGGCGGCGAGCGTCGGCCCCAGCCGCTCGCGCGCGATCCGCAGCAGCCGCAGTACCGCGTCGTAGTCGGGCAGCGCGGCGAGCGCCGTGCAGACGCTGCGCGGCTTCGGGTACAGCCGCAGCACGAGGCGGGTGACGACGCCGAGCGTGCCCTCGCTGCCGATGAAGAGCTGCTTCAGGTCGTAGCCGGCGTTGTTCTTCAGCATGGTGTTCATCGCGCTGACCACGGTGCCGTCGGGCGTCACCGCCTCCAGCCCGAGGATCAGGTCGCGCATCATGCCGAAGCGCAGCACGCGGTTGCCGCCGGCGTTGGTCGACGCGTTGCCGCCGACGCGGCACGAGCCGCGCGCGCCGATGTCGAGCGGGAACAGCAGCCCCGCCTCGTCGGCCGCGTGCTGCACCGCCTGCAGCGTCGCGCCCGCCTGCACGGTCATCGTCGAGCCGTCGACGTCGAGCGCCTCGATCGCGTCCATCCGCTCGAGCGACAGCACGACGCAGTCGGCCATCGGCGTGGCGCCGCCGGTGAGCCCGGTCAGGCCCGCCTGCGGCACGACCGGGTGGCGGTGCGCGTCGCAGATCCGCAGCGTCGCGGCGACGTCGTCGGTGGTGCGCGCGCGCACCAGCGCGACCGGCGCGGTGCCCGGCTCGCAGGGCACGCTCCAGTCGCGCAGGTGGCGGGGGTCGACGGGGCCGGCGACGAGCACGTCGGCGGGGAGTGCGGCGCGCAGCGCGGCGAGCACCGCGGCGGCGCGTTCGGCGGAGGCGACGGGAGCGTTCATCGCGGATCCTCGGCGGTGGAGGGCGCCGCGGTCGCGACGGCGTCGTCGGCCGCGCGCCTGCGGATCGGGATCGCGCCCGCGTCGATCGCTGCAGGCACGGCAGGGGGTGGCGCGTCGAGGACCGGGTCGACGTCGAACGCGATGTCGCCGTCGGCGTCGGGCACGCCGGTCGGCGCGAGGCCGGCGAAGTCGAACAGGTCGCGGTCCATCAGGTGCGAGGGCACGACGCGGGTCAGCGCCGAGAACACGCTGTCGACGCGCCCCGCGTGGCGCTTCTCCCAGTCGCGCAGCATCCGCTTGGCCTCGGCGCGCTTGAGGTTCTCCTGCGAGCCGCACAGCGTGCACGGGATGATCGGGAAGGCGCGCCAGTCGGCGTAGGCCTCGAGGTCGGCCTCCTTCACGTAGGCGAGCGGGCGGATCACCACGTGGCGGCCGTTGTCGGAGACGAGCTTCGGCGGCATGCCCTTCAGCTTGCCGCCGTGGAACAGGTTCAGGAAGAAGGTCTCGAGGATGTCGTCGCGGTGGTGGCCGAGCGCGATCTTCGTGGCACCGAGCTCGTCGGCGACGCGGTACAGGATGCCGCGCCGCAGCCGCGAGCACAGCGAGCACATCGTGCGGCCCTCGGGGATCACGCGCTTGACGATCGAGTAGGTGTCCTGCTCCTCGATGCGGAAGGGCACGCCGGTCGAGCGCAGGTACTCGGGCAGCACGTGCTCGGGAAAGCCAGGCTGCTTCTGGTCGAGGTTGACCGCGATCAGCTCGAACGGCACCGGCGCGCGCTCGCGCAGCGTGCGCAGCAGGTCGAGCAGCGCGTAGCTGTCCTTGCCACCCGACATGCAGACCATCACGCGGTCGCCGGGCTCGATCATCCGGAAGTCGCCGATCGCCTGGCCGACGAGCCGGCACAGCCGCTTGTGCAGCTTGTTGCGCTCGTGCTCGAGCTTCAGCGCGGCACGGCCGGCGGGGGCGTCGCTCATGGCTGCTTCCTGCGGGTGACCTCGACGCCGACTTCCTCGACGTCGTCGAACGCGGTGTACTTGTGGACGCGCACGCGGACCGACACCACGTCGGGCATCGCGAGCAGCCGCTCGATCACGCGGTCGGCGAGCGTCTCGAGCAGGTGGATGTGGCCGTCGCGGACGACCTCGATCATCGCGGCGCGGATCGTCTGGTAGTCGAACACCTCGGCGAGCTTGTCGCGCGACGGACGGAAGCGCGCGTCGGCGATCTGCAGCTCGGCGTCGAGCTTGAGCGGCTGCGTGCGGCCCTTCTCGTGGGCGTGCACGCCGATGTTCGCGTCGACGCGCAGGCCGCGGACGAAGATCGACTGGGTGTCCATGGGATCAGGCGCCCGCCGGGGGCATGAGGCTGACGTCGCGCGGCAGCGGCCGCAGGTGCTGGCCGCCGTCGCACAGGATCGTCGAGCCGGTGATCGAGCGGTTGGACACCGCGAAGACCACCGAGGCGGCGACGTCGGCCGCGGTGCTCGAGCGGCCGAGCGGCGAGTGCCCGCGGTGCGCGGCCTCGAAGGCCGCGTCGTCCTGCAGGTAGCTGGGCAGCGTGAGCCCGGGCGCGACGCCGACCACGCGCACGCGCGGCGCGAGCGCCTGGGCCAGCATCGTCGTCGCGTAGGCGAGGCCGGCCTTCGATAGGCTGTACGACAGGAAGTCGGGGTTCGGCGCCCACAGCTTCTGGTCGAGCAGGTTGACGACGACCCCTTCGGCGCCCTCGGGCAGGCCGCGGTGCAGCTCGCGCGCGAGCAGCACCGGGGCGGCGAGGTTGGGCAGCAGGTGCGCCGTGAACGACGCGAAGGTGAAGTCGGCGGCCGCGTCGAACTCGAAGCGCGACGCGCTGTTGACGACGCAGGTGGCCGGGCCCAGCGCGCGCCCGAGCGCGGGCAGCAGCGCGAGGACCTGCGCCTCCTCCTGCAGCGCGGCCGGCAGCGCGACCGCGCGGCGGCCGATCGCCTCGACCTCGGCGACGGTGGCGTGCGCGTCGTCGCGCGAGGTGCCATAGTGGATGCCGACGTCCCAGCCGGCGCGCGCGAGCGCGAGCGCGATCTCGTGGCCGAGACGGCGCGCCGCGCCGGTGACGAGCGCGACCTTCGGCGGTGTGTCGGAGGGAGCGGGCATGGAGCCGGAAGTGTACCCGTGCATGCGAGAATCCCCCGCATGACGCTGCCCCCGCCCGGCCCCGACGCGCGCGCGCACAGCGAGGCGCTCGCGGGGCGGATCGCCGACGCGATCCGCGCGGGAGGCGGCTGGATCGGCTTCGACGCGTGGATGGCGCGCGCGCTCTACGAGCCCGGCCTGGGCTACTACGCCGGCCCCGCGCGACCCT
>JBILTM010000144.1:0-13600 GCA_044371545.1 Burkholderiaceae bacterium | reverse complement strand
GAGGAGCTTCTCGATCGGCACCGGATGGCCGTTGCCGCGCGACTGCCAGAGATCGGCCACGTGCAGGAACGCCGCGCGGTCGAGGCCGATGTCGATGAAGGCCGACTGCATGCCGGGCAGCACGCGGGAGACCTTGCCGAGGTAGACGTTGCCGACCAGCCCGCGCGTGGCCGCGCGCTCGAGGTGCAGCTCCTGGACCGCGCCCTGCTGCACGAGCGCGACCCGCACCTCGAACGGGGTGACGTTCACCAGGATGTCTTCGGTCATCGGGCGGCGTCGTGTCCGGTGGGGGCGTGCCGCAGCAGCACGAGTTCGCGCCTCAGCAGCGTCGTCGTCTCGTGCAGGGGCAGGCCCATGATACCGGAGTGGCTGCCCTCGATCCGGCGCACGAACGCGGCCGCGCGGCCCTGGATCGCGTACGCGCCCGCCTTGCCGCGCGGCTCTCCGGTGGCCACGTAGGCGTCGACGTCGTCGGCGGCGAGCCGCGCGAAGCGCACCCGCGAGACGTGGGTCGCGTGCTCGATCCGCGCGCCGCGCACCACCGCCACCGCGGTCAGCACGCGGTGCCCGCGGCCCGAGAGCAGGCGCAGCATCCGCTTCGCGTCGTCGTCGTCGACCGGCTTGCCGAGGATCGTGCCGCCGACGGCGACCGTGGTGTCGGCGACCAGGATCGGCGCGTCGCGCAGGCCGCGCGCGATGCGCCGCTCGCGGGCCGCGTGCGCCTTCGCGAGCACGACGCGCTCGACGTACTGCGTCGGCGACTCGCCTGCGCGGACCGCCTCGAGCGCCTCGGCGTCCTCGTCGGGGCCGGGCGCGAGCAGTCCGAAGGGCACGCCGACCTGGCGCAGCAGCTCCTGGCGGCGCGGGCTCTGCGACGCGAGCCAGACGAAGACGGCGCCGGGGTCGGCGGACGGGCAGGGCGGGGTGGCGTCGGTCATTCGCGGTGGTACGGATGGCCGCCCGCGATCGTCCACGCGCGGTAGAGCTGCTCGGCGAGCACCGGGCGCACCAGCGCATGCGGCAGGGTCAGCGAAGAAAGCCTCAGGCTTTCCTCGGCCTGCGCCTTGAGCTCGGCATCGATGCCGTCGGGCCCGCCGATCACGATCGCGACCGGCCGCGCGTCGCGCTGCCAGGCGAGCAGCCGCTCGGCGAGTCGTGCGCTGGTCAGGTCCGCGCCGCGCTCGTCGAGCACGACGAGTCGCGCACCTGCGGGGAGCGCCTCGCGGATGCGCTGCGCCTCGCGCGCCATGCAGCGCGCCGCACCCCCGCCCGACTCGCGCGGCTCGGCCTTGACCGGCTTCCAGTCGACCTTCAGTTCGGGCGGCATCCGCTTCGAGTAGGTGTCGACCGACTCGTCGACCCAGCCGGGCATGCGCGTGCCGACCGCGATCACGCGCAGCAGCATCGGGGGCGGCGCGCGCGCCGCGCGCTCAGGCCGCGGCGCGGCCGAGGCCGCCCGCGCCGAGCTTGACCCGGACCGGCTTGCCGCCCCAGATCTCCTCGAGGTTGTAGTACGCGCGGATGTTCGGCTGCATGATGTGCACGACCACGTCGCCGAGGTCGACCAGCACCCACTCGCCGGTGTCCTCGCCCTCGACCGAGATCACGTCGCCGCCGCGCTCCTTGACCTTGTCGCGCACGCTCGCCGCGAGCGCGCGCGTCTGCCGGTTCGAGGTGCCGCTCGCGATGACGACGCGGTCGAACAGGCTGGTCAGCTCGGTGGTGTTGTAGACCTTGATGTCCTGCGCCTTGACGTCCTCGAGGGCGTCGACCACCACCCGCTGCAGCTTCTTGATGTCCATCCGTTCAGGTTCCTTGGGGCCGTCGGTACAGCCCGTTCGTTTCAATATAGTCGAGAACCGCGGGGGGAGACAGCCCGGCGGGCCGCTCGCCGCGCGCGAGCTGGGCGCGCAATGCGGTCGCCGACACCGCGACCGGCGGCATCCGGAAGAACGCGATCGTGCCCGCGGGCGCATCGGGCAGCGCATCGGCGCCGCGCGCCGCGAGCTCGCCCTCGACCTCGGTGGGCAGGTCGTCGAGCGCGACGCGCTCGCGCTGCGTCGCGACCAGGTGCGCGAGCCTGAAGAGCTCGCGCCAGCGGTGCCAGGTGTGCAGGTTGCGCAGCTGGTCGCTGCCCAGCACCAGCACCAGCATCACCTCGGGTCCGAGCTCGGCGCGCAGTTCGCGCAGCGTGTCGACGGTGTAGGTCGGCCCGTCGCGGCGCACCTCGCGCTCGTCGACCACGAGGCGCTCGGAGGCATCGAGGCCATCGAGCGCGAGTCGCGTCATCGCGAGCCGCTGCGCCGAGCTCGCGCCCGCGTCGGCCTTCTGCCAGGAGCGGCCGGTGGGCACCAGCCGGACCTCGTCGAGCGACCACGCGTCGCGCGCGGCGCGCGCGAGCGCGAGGTGCCCGACGTGCGGCGGATCGAAGGTGCCGCCGACGAGGCCGATGCGGCGGCGCGCCGCCACTAGACCCAGTCCCTCGCGCGCAGGAAATCGGTGTAGAGCACCGCCTCGGGCGAGCCGGGCTCGGGGGTCCACGCGTAGCGCCACTTCACGATCGGCGGCATCGAGCACAGGATCGACTCGGTGCGCCCGCCCGACTGCAGCCCGAACAGCGTGCCGCGGTCGAACACCAGGTTGAACTCGACGTAGCGCCCGCGCCGGTACGCCTGGAAGTCGCGCTCGCGCTCTCCGTACGGCGTGTCCTTCCGGCGCTCGACGATCGGGCCGTAGGCGTCGAGGAACGCGTCGCCGACCGAGCGCGTCATCGCGAACGAGCGCTCGAAGCCGAGCTCGGAGAAGTCGTCGTAGAAGATGCCGCCGACGCCGCGTGGCTCGCCGCGGTGCTTCAGGTAGAAGTACTCGTCGCACCACTTCTTGAAGCGCGGGTGCAGCTCGGGCCCGAAGGGCTCGAGCGCCTGCCGGCACACCGAGTGGAAGCGGACCGCGTCCTTCTCGAAACCGTAGTAGGGCGTGAGGTCCATGCCGCCGCCGAACCACCACACCGGCTCGGCGTCGGGCGTGCTCGGTGCGGCCTCGGGCCGCGCGGCCGCGACGAAGCAGCGCACGTTCAGGTGCACCGTCGGCACGTACGGGTTGCGCGGGTGCAGCACCAGCGACACGCCCATCGCCTCGAACGCGCGACCGGCGAGGCCCTGGCGGTGCGCCGACGCCGAAGGCGGCAGCTTGTCGCCGGTGACGTGCGAGAACAGCACGCCGGCGCGCTCGAAGACCCGGCCCTCCTCGAGCACGCGGCTGATGCCGCCGCCGCCCTCGGGACGCTGCCACGCGTCGGTGAGGAACGGCGTGCCGTCGAGCGCCTCGAGGCCGGCGACGATCCGCGCCTGCAGGCCCTGCAGGTAGGTCTTGACGGCGGCGGTGTCGACCGCGCCGGACGGTGTGCTGCCGGTGTTCATCGCGAGGGCTCCTCTCCCTGAGCGGCCTGCCTGAGCCGGGTGCCTGAGCGGCGATGCGTCCCGCGCGGTCTCAGCCGCGCCTGGGCGCTCCGGGCCGCCGCGACACCGCGCGGTGGCCGATGTCCTTGCGGTACTGCATGCCGTCGTAGCGGATGCCGTCGACGACCGCGTAGGCGCGCGACTGCGCGATCTTCACCGAGTCGCCGAGCGCGGTCACGCACAGCACGCGCCCGCCGGCGGTGGTGAGCGTGCCGTCGGCGAGCTGCGTGCCCGCGTGGAACACGAAGCAGTCGTCGGACACCGCGGCGCGCACGCCGACGCCCTCGATGACGTCGCCCTTGCGCGGATCGTCGGGGTAGCCGTGCGCTGCGAGCACCACGCCGAGCGCGGTGCGGCGGTCCCACTCGATCTCGGCGCGCTCGAGCGTGCCGGCGATCGCGTGCTCGATGACCTCGGTGAGGTCGCTCTTGATGCGCGCCATGATCGGCTGCGTCTCGGGGTCGCCGAGCCGGCAGTTGAACTCGATCGTCTTGGCGCGGCCCTGCGCGTCGATCATCAGGCCCGCGTAGAGGAAGCCGGTGTACGGGATGCCGTCGGCGGACATGCCCTGCACGGTCGGCATGATGATCTCGCGCAGCACTCGCGCGTGGACCTCGGGCGTGACGACCGGCGCGGGCGAGTACGCGCCCATGCCGCCGGTGTTCGGCCCCTCGTCGCCGTCGCGAAGCCGCTTGTGGTCCTGGCTCGAGGCGAGCGCGAGCACGTTGCGGCCGTCGCACAGCACGATGAAGCTCGCCTCCTCGCCCTGCAGGAACTCCTCGATGACGACGCGCGAGCCGGCCGAGCCCATGCGGTTGCCGACCAGCATGTCATCGATCGCGGCGTGCGCCTCGGCGAGCGTCTGCGCGACGATCACGCCCTTGCCGGCCGCCAGGCCGTCGGCCTTGATCACGATCGGCGCGCCTTTCGCGTCGACGTGGGCGTGCGCGGCCGCGGCGTCGGTGAAGGTCGCGTAGTCGGCGGTCGGGATGCCGTGGCGCTTCATGAACGCCTTGGCGAAGTCCTTCGAGGATTCGAGCTGCGCGGCCTCCCGGGTCGGCCCGAAGATCTTCAGGCCCTTCGAGCGGAACAGGTCGACGATGCCCGCGGCGAGCGGCGCCTCGGGGCCCACGACGGTGAAGGCCACGCCCTCGCGCTCGACGAAGGCCGCGAGCGTCTCCGGGTTGGTGATCGGGATGTTCTGCAGGTTGCGCTCGCGCGCGGTGCCCCCGTTGCCGGGCGCGACGTAGACCACCTGCACGCGACCGGACTGCGCGAGCCGCCAGGCCATCGCGTGCTCGCGACCGCCCGAGCCGACGACGAGGATCTTCATGCGGGCAGCACCGCGTTCGTGAAGACCTCCTGGACGTCGTCCAGGTTCTCGATCACGTCGAGCAGCTTCTGCATCCGTGCGGCGTCGTCGCCCTCGAGCGCGGTCTCGGTCATCGGCTTCATCGTGATCTCGGCGAGCTCGGCCTTGAGCCCGGCCGCCTCGAGCGACGCCTTCACCTTCGCGAAGTCGTTGGGCGCGCAGAGCACCTCGATCGAGCCGTCGTCGTCGCTCGCGACGTCGTCGGCGCCGGCCTCGATCGCGACCTCCATGACCTGGTCCTCGGACGTGCCGGGCGCGAACAGGAACTGGCCGCAGTGCTTGAAGAGGAACGCCACCGAGCCGTCGGTGCCGAGGTTGCCGCCGTACTTCGAGAAGGCGTGCCGGACCTCCGCGACGGTGCGGGTGCGGTTGTCGGTCATCACGTCGACGATGACCGCCGCGCCGCCGATGCCGTAGCCCTCGTAGCGGATCTCCTCGTAGTTGACGCCCTCGAGGCCGCCGACGCCCTTCTGGATCGCGCGCTGGACGGTGTCCTTCGGCATGTTCGCGTCGGAGGCCTTCTCCATCGCGAGCCGCAGCCGGGGGTTGGAGGCGGGGTCACCGCCCCCGAGCTTCGCCGCGACGGTGATCTCCTTGATCAGTCGGGTGAAGAGCTTGCCGCGCTTCTCGTCCTGGCGGCCCTTTCTGTGCTGGATGTTGGCCCACTTGCTGTGCCCGGCCATGACGGATCGACCCCTGCTGGAATGGTGCCGGCGACGGGAAACCGCGGGCCGGACGGGCGGCGGAGCCGCTCTTGCCGGCCGCGCGGCAAACATGGTGCAATGCCGGCGAAGCGACCGCGGATTTTACCATCCGCGGCCGTGCTCCGGCCCGCCGCGCGGTGCCGCACGTCCCCCGCCCTCCCGACCCGGTCCCCCCATGCCCGAACCGCTGCTGATCGCCCGCCACGCCGACACCGACCTGTGCCTGCTGCCGGCGCTCGCCAACCGGCACGGCCTGATCACCGGCGCGACCGGCACCGGCAAGACCGTGACGCTGCAGGTGATGGCCGAGCGCTTCTCGCGGATCGGCGTGCCGGTGTTCATGGCCGACGTGAAGGGCGACCTGACCGGGCTGTCGCAGCCGGGCACGATGACCCCGAAGTTCAAGGAGCGCATCGAGAAGCTCGGCGTGCCGGAGCCGGAGTTCGGCGCGATGCCGACCACGCTCTGGGACGTGTTCGGCGAGCAGGGCCACCCGATGCGGGCCACGGTCTCGGACATGGGGCCGATGCTGCTCGCGCGGATGCTCAGCCTGAACGAGACCCAGGAAGGCGTGCTGAACCTGGTCTTCAAGATCGCCGACGACAACGGGCTGCTGCTGCTCGACTCGAAGGACCTGCGCGCGATGCTCCAGCACGTCGGGGACAACGCGAAGCAGTTCACCACCGAGTACGGCAACATCTCGGCCGCCTCGATCGGCGCGATCCAGCGCGGCGTGCTCGCGCTGGAGAACCAGGGCGCCGACAAGTTCTTCGGCGAGCCGATGCTCAACTTCGACGACCTGCTGCAGACCGACGCGAACGGGCGCGGCATCGTCAACATCCTCGCCGCCGACAAGCTGATGAACGCGCCGCGGCTGTACGCGTCGTTCCTGCTGTGGCTGCTGTCGGACCTGTTCGAGAAGCTGCCCGAGGTCGGCGACCGCGACAAGCCCAAGCTGGTGTTCTTCTTCGACGAGGCGCACCTGCTGTTCAACGACGCGCCGAAGGCGCTGCTCGAGAAGGTCGAGCTGCTGGTGCGGCTGGTCCGCTCGAAGGGCGTCGGCGTCTTCTTCGTCACCCAGAATCCGCTCGACGTGCCCGACACCGTGCTCGGCCAGCTCGGCAACCGCGTGCAGCACGCGCTGCGCGCGTTCACGCCGCGCGACCAGAAGGCGGTCAAGGCGGCCGCCTCGACGATGCGCGCCAACCCCAAGTTCGACGCCGAGACCGCGATCACCGAGCTCGGCGTCGGCGAGGCGCTGGTGTCGTTCCTCGACGAGAAGGGCCGGCCGAACGTCGTCGAGCGCGCGTTCGTCGTGCCGCCGGGTTCGCGGCTCGGTCCGGTGACCGACGCCGAGCGCAAGGCGCTGGTCGCAGGCTCTGTCGTGGCCGGGGTCTACGACCAGACGGTGGACCGCGAGTCGGCCTACGAGCGGCTCAAGGGCCGGGCCGGCGGCAGCACGACCCCGGGGGCCAAGGCGCCCGCGGGCGGCGGCGCCGCGCCGGCGCAGGGCGGCGGCGGCTGGTCGGACCTGCTCGGCGGGCTGCTCGGCGGCTCGGGCAAGACCGGGCGCGGCGACTCGGTCATCGAGGCCGCGGCGAAGAGCGCGGCGCGCTCGATGGCGACCACGGCGGGCCGGGAGCTCGTCCGCGGCGTGCTGGGCACGCTGCTCGGCGGCTCCTCGCGCCGCCGCTGACCCCCCAGCTTCCCGACCCGCGACCCGGCACCCGCCGGGTCGCCTTCACACACACACGGAGACGACGATGGACCTCGGCATCGCAGGCAGGTGGGCGCTGGTGTGCGGCGCGAGCAAGGGGCTCGGCTACGGCTGCGCGAGCGCGCTCGCCCGCGAGGGCGTGAACCTGGTGATCAACGCGCGGACCGCGGGCCCGCTCGCCGAGGCCGCGAAGCGCCTGGGCGACGAGACCGGCGTGACCGTCGTCGCGGTCGCCTGCGACATCACCACCGAGGCCGGCCGCGCCGAGGCGCTCGCCGCGTGCCCGCAGGTCGACATCCTCGTGAACAACGCCGGCGGCCCGCCGCCCGGCGATTTCCGCGACTGGACGCGCGAGCACTGGATCGCGGCGATCGACGCGAACATGCTGACGCCGATCGAGCTGATCAAGGCGACCGTCGACGGGATGATCGCGCGCCGCTTCGGCCGCATCGTCAACATCACGTCGAGCTCGGTGAAGGCGCCGATCGACATCCTCGGGCTGTCGAACGGCGCGCGCAGCGGCCTGACCGGCTTCGTCGCCGGCCTCGCGCGCAAGACCGTCGAGCACGGCGTGACGATCAACAACCTGCTGCCCGGGCAGTTCGACACCGACCGGCTGCGCAACACCTCGCACAGCACCGCGGCGAAGCTCGGCACCACCTTCGAGGAGGTGCAGGCGCAGCGGCAGCGCGCGATCCCGGCGCGCCGCTTCGGTACCGCCGAGGAGTTCGGCGAGTTCTGCGCGTTCATGTGCAGCGCGCAGGCCTCGTACTTCACCGGGCAGAACGTGCTGCTGGACGGCGGCGCGTATCCAGGGACGTACTGAGCGGGGACGCACCGACGCGGCGTCGTCCCGCCGGCCGACTCAGCCCCGCTGCAGCAGAGCCCGCACCGCCTCCGGCCGCGGCAGCGGGGCGACCGCCCCGTACCCCGTCGTGCTGAGCGCGGCCGCGGCGTTCGCGTAGCGCGCCGCGTCCCACAGCGAGTCGCCGGCGGCGAGCCGTGCGAGGCAGGCGCCGCAGAAGCAGTCGCCGGCGCCGGTCGCGTCGACCGCGTCGACGCGGTGACCGGCGATGCGCTCGCGCCGCGTGCCGTCGCTCGCGACCAGTCCCTCGGCGCCGAGCTTGAGCAGCACCGCGCGCGCGCCGAGCCGGTGGCTCCAGTCGACGATCGCATCGGGGTCGTCGAGCCCCGACAGCACCTTCACGTCGTCCAGGCTCGGGAAGAACACGTCCGACATCCCGGCCGCCGCGCCGATCATCGCGCGGGCCCGGGCGAGCGGCCAGAGCTTCAGGCGCAGGTTCGAGTCGAAGGCGACCGTCGCGCCGGCCGCGCGCGCGGCGTCGAACGCGTGCAGCACCGCGTCGCAGGCGCTCGCCGAGATCGCGAGGCTGATGCCCGAGGCCTGGACGATCCGCGCCGATCGGACGAGCTCGAGCGGCACGTCCGCGGGGCCCATCCGGCTCGCCGCCGAGCCCGCGCGCAGGTACGAGAACGCGTGGCCGTCCGGGCCGTGGGTCACGAAATAGACCGCGGTGTGCGCCGACGGGTCGGTGGCGACCGCCGACGCGTCGACCCCTTCGCAGGCCCACAGCGCGCGCAGCATGCCGCCGAACGCGTCGTCGCCGAGCCGTGTCCAGTAGCCGGCGCGCGCGCCGCTGCGGGCGGCGGCGATCGCGGCGTTCGAGGTGTCGCCGCCGAAGCCCTGCAGGAACCCGGGCCGGCCGGGCGTGGTCTGGTTGAACTCGATCATCGGCTCGCCGAGGGCGAGCACGTCGAGGCGCAGGGCGGTCGGGGACATCGGCGGGGCGGGGATCGCGGGTTTCCGTATCCTGCCACGCCGCCCGGGCGCAGGCGCCGCCGCGCGGTCCGGTGGCTATACTGGGGCGGTCCGCGCGAGCCGTTCCAGGCGCCGCGCGCCCGCCCGCAGCACCGATCCGCCCCCCCACGCCACCCCGCGCATCCCGGAGACATCCATGCCCAAGGCCATCCGCTTCTCGCAGACCGGCGGTCCCGAAGTCCTGCAGTACGTCGACGTCGAGGTCGGCCCGCCCGGGCCCGGCGAGGCGCAGGTGAAGCACCACGCCGTCGGCCTGAACTTCATCGACTGCTACGTCCGCAGCGGCCTGTACGCGACACCCACGCCGTCGGGCCTCGGCACCGAGGGCGCCGGCGAGGTGGTCGCGGTCGGCGCGGGCGTCACCGACGTCAAGGCCGGCGACCGCGTCGCCTACGCAGGCGGCCCCCAGGGCTCGTACAGCGAGGTGCGCAACATGCCTGCCCACCGGCTGGTGAAGCTGCCCTCGAAGATCGCATACGAGACCGGCGCGGCGATGATGCTCAAGGGCATGACGGTGCAGTACCTGTTCCGCCGCACGTACAAGCTCCAGAAGGGCCAGACGATCCTGTTCCACGCGGCCGCCGGCGGCGTCGGCCTGATCGCGATGCAGTGGGCGAAGGCGCTCGGCGTCACCGTCATCGGCACCGCGGGCTCGAAGGAGAAGGCCGAGCTCGCGAAGAAGTGGGGCGCCGACCACGTGATCCTCTACCGCGAGGAGAACGTCGTGGAGCGCGTGCGCGAGATCACGAAGGGCGCGATGGTGCCGGTGGTCTACGACTCGGTCGGCAAGGACACCTTCCAGGCCTCGCTCGATTCGCTGCAGCCGTACGGCCTGATGGTGAGCTTCGGCAACGCGTCGGGCCCGGTCGCGCCGATGCCGCTGACCGCGCTGAAGGGCACGCTCTACATCACGCGCCCGTCGCTGATGCCGCACACCGAGCGCCGCGGGAACCTGCTCGAGATCGCCGGCGACCTGATGAAGATGGTCTCGTCGGGCAAGGTGAAGATCGAGATCGAACAGCGCTATCCGCTCGCCGACGCGGCGCAGGCGCACCGCGACCTCGAGGGCCGCAGGACCACCGGCTCGACGGTGCTGCTGCCGTGAACGACCGCGCCCGGTCCGCACGATGACCGGCGCGATCGCCGACGGCGCGCTCGAGTCGGCGCGCCGCTTCGGCGGCGTCGCGCGCAGCTACGGCGCCGCGGGCTCGGCGCGGATCGCCGAGGCGCACGCGGTGGTGGTCGGCGTGGGCGGCGTCGGCTCCTGGGCCGCCGAGGCGCTCGCCCGCTGCGGCATCGGCCGGCTCACGCTGGTCGACCTCGACCACGTCGCCGAGTCGAACGTGAACCGGCAGGTGCACGCGCTCGGCTCGACGCTCGGCGCCTCCAAGGTGGCCACGATGGCGGCGCGGATCGCCGACATCTCGCCGGCGACCGTCGTCGACGCGGTCGACGACTTCGTGACCGTCGGCAACGTCGCCTCGATCGTGCCGGCCGCCGCCGACGTGGTGATCGACGCGATCGACGCGCCGCGCGCGAAGGCGGCGCTGATCGCGCACTGCGTGGCGCGCGGCGTGCCGGTGGTGGTCTGCGGCGCCGCGGGCGGGCGGCTCGACCCGCTCGCGCTGCGCCGCTCGGACCTCGCCGACGCGGTGGGCGACGCGCTGCTCGCATCCGTACGCGCTCGGCTGCGACGCGATCACGCGTTCCCGCGCGAGCGCGGCGCGCGCTTCGGCGTCGAGGCGATCTGGTCGCCCGCGCCGGCCGGCGGCGCGCGGCCCGAGGCGCCGGGCGAGGCCGGCATGCCGCTCGCGTGCGCGGGCTACGGCAGCGTGGTGATGGTCACGGCGGCGATGGGCTTCGCGGCGGCGGGCGATGCGCTCGAGGCCCTGCTCAGGCCCCTTCGTGGTACCGCGTCGCCCGCGCGACCTCGTTCCTAGAGCCCAGGAACACCGCGACGCGCTCGTGCAGCCTCGACGGCTCGATCTCCATGATCCGCTGCCGTCCGTTGGTCGCCATCCCGCCGGCCTGCTCGACGAGGAAGCTCATCGGGTTGGCCTCGTACATCAGCCGCAGCTTGCCCGGCTTGTCCGGCTCGCGCCGGTCGGCCGGGTACATGAAGATGCCGCCGCGGGTCATGATCCGGTGGACGTCGGCGACCATCGACGCGACCCAGCGCATGTTGTAGTCCTTGGCGAGCGGGCCGCCGCGGCCGGCGTTCAGGTCCGCGACGTAGCGCTGCACCGGCTCGAACCAGTGCCGTGCGTTCGACGCGTTGATCGCGTACTCCTTGGTGTCCTCGGGGATCCGCATCGACGGATTCGTCAGCCACCACGAGCCGGTCTCGCGATCGAGCGTGAAGCAGGCGACGCCGTCGCCGACGGTCAGCACCAGCAGCGAGGAGGGACCGTAGACCGCGTAGCCGGCCGCGACCTGCTTCGTGCCCGGCTGCAGGAAGTGGGCCTCCTGCGGCTCCCTGACGCCCTCGGGCAGGCGCAGCACCGAGAAGATCGTGCCGATCGAGACGTTGACGTCGATGTTCGACGAGCCGTCGAGCGGGTCGAACAGCAGCAGGAACTCGCCCTTCGGATAGCGGTTCGGGATGGTGTACGGATGGTCCATCTCCTCGGACGCCATCGCCGCGAGGTGGCCGCCCCACTCGTTGGCCTCGAGCAGCGTCTCGTTGGCGATCACGTCGAGCTTCTGCTGGACCTCGCCCTGCACGTTCTCGGCGCCCGCGACGCCCAGCATGCCACCGAGCTCGCCCTTGCCGACCGCGTAGCTGATCCGCTTGCAGGCGCGTGCGACGATCTCGAGGAGCAGCCGCAGCTCGGCCGGGATCAGGTTCTTCTCGCGCTGCTTCTCGACAAGGTACTGCGACAGGCTGATCTGCTTGGCCATGGGAGTTCTCCGCGTCCGGACCGACATTCTACGGACCCCGGCCGGGGCGGGTCGTGACGATCGCCACGGTGAGGCCACGCGACACCGCGGCGGCGATGCGCGTGCCGAATCCTGCAGGGGCTGGCTCGTCCTTGAGGGTCGGGATCGGCGCCGCGAGCCGGCACGTCGAGGCGGCGGCGATCGCCCGAACCGGCGACCCTGCCGATCGTCTGTGGCGCCCTGCTCCGGGCTCGGTGTCGACGGATGCCTTCTATCCGCCCTCGGCGGGCGTATCGCCGGCGGCAGGCGGGGTCTTCAGGTAGCCCAACAGGGCGCGGGCGACGCGATCGCGCAGATCGGCCGGGGGCGTTCGACCGGCCGAGGCGTCCGCTTCGATCATCGCCTTGGCGATGACGAGGATGTCCTGCACATCACTCGGCTGGAGCGGCGCGGCGAGCTCCGATGGGTGGCGCTGCAGCAGTGTCGTGACCGCGATGCCGATCCGCTGCTCGTATCCGCGCAGCCGCGGCCCCAGCGGCAGGCGCGCTTCCTCGTGATCGAGTGCCGCGGCCAGCAACGGACGCGCGTACTGCTGGGCGATGCCGATGTCCACCAGGCCCAGCAGCGCCTCTCGCAGCGACCGATCCCGATGCGCGGCCACGCAGGACTCGATGCTGGCCGCGAGCGCCGACTCGTGCCGGTCGATCAGGGCCGCCACGAGCGCGGACTTGTTCGGGAAGTACTGGTACAGCGACCCGATGCTGACGCCGGCCACCTCGGCCACGCGGTTGGTGTTGAAGCCAGCCAACGACTCGCGCCCGAGAACGCGAGCCGCCGCGTCGAGGATGGTTTCCACCGTGTCGGCCGAACGGGCCTGGCGGGGCGACTTTCTCCGGCTCAAATCGATGCGTGGCATGGGCGGACCTCGGCGCGCAGGATGCGAGTACGGATTATGAGCAATTGCTTGCAAGATTGTCTCGGCTGCATCCGTGGCCGCATTCGACCCCAGCGCAATCCCGAGGAGCTGAAGATGTCCCCGTTCGACCCGTATTCCGCGCGGCCGTGGCCGCGCCGCCGCTTCAACGCCGCCGCGCTCGCCGCCGCCCTTGCTGCATCGAGTCTCGGCGGGCTGCTCGGACCGCGGCCCGCCGCCGCGCAACCGCGGCTTCGTCCGACGCCCACCGACTTCGAGGGTCCGTACCGACCCGTCGAGGGCACGAGCTGGGGTGGCATCGACCTGATGACATCGCGCGATGCCGCTTCGCCCGGCAGGCCGGTGGTGCTGTGCGGCCGGCTGCTCGACACCGCCGGTCGACCCCACAACGGACTGCGGCTGCAGGTCTGGCAGGCCAACTCGACCGGCCGCTACGACTACCATCCGGCCGAAACGCCCGGCCATGGCCGCCCGGACCCGGCCTTCCGTGGCCACGGAGAGAGCGACACCGATGCCGACGGCTGGTACGCGTACCGGACGATTCGCCCGGGTGGCTACAGGCGAACGCTGTTCGGGTTCCTGCCCTGGACCTTCGTGCCTCACATCCACGTCGCGGTAAGGGCGCTCGAGCGCGACCTGCTGGTCACCCAGTGCGACCTCGACAAGGTGGTCGCGCAGCGGCCTGCGACGGCCCC
>JBILTM010000009.1:0-43745 GCA_044371545.1 Burkholderiaceae bacterium | reverse complement strand
GGCAGCGTCTCGATCGCCTCGGCGTTGAGCTTCGCGATGACCCCGATGGAGTGCACGAGCATGCCGAGCACGCCCGCGAACGGGCCGAGCCCGACCGCGGCGACGAACAGGATCGCGAACACCACGGTGTCGATGCCGCGGCACGCGTTCGCCACCGCGCGCAGCGGCACGGCGAGGCGCGGCGCGGGCGCCACGTTGCGCGCGATCATCACCGACAGCGGCGCCGCGAGGATCGCGGCCCCGAGGGTGCCGACGGTCGCGATCGCGACCGTCTCGAACGCACGCAGCGCCACCGCGTCGAGCTCGTTGAGGTTCGGCGGCCACGCGGTCGCCGCCCACTGCGCGAGCCGGGGCAGCCCGCGCGCGAGCGCGAGCGGATCGACCCGCGCGACCATGATGCAGACCGCGACGAACGCCGCGAGCCCGACCACGGTCGCGATCCGCCGCCGGACCGCGCCGGAGCGCCAGTCGAGCCGCGGCTCGGCGTAGCCGCCGCCCGCGAGCCGCCGCGGCGCCGCCATCGGCGCGCTCACGCCTTGAGCACGCCGACGTCGCGGCCCATGCGCTCGAGCATCGCGTAGGGTTCGTGCGTCGTCGCGACGTACCCGCTGTACGGCCAGGGCAGCAGCTCGGAGGCCGTGCCCGCCGGGATCGACGTCAGCGCGGCCTGCAGCCGGCGCGCGAGCTCGGGGTCGAAGTCGCGGCGTACCACCACCGGCTCGTTCGGCAGCGGGTCGGACTCCCAGACCACGCGGTTCGAGTCCGGCTTGAGCTGGCCGTTGCGCAGCATCGTGTTGCGGTGGGTGTCCCAGCCGGTCGCGAGGTCGACCTGGCCGTTGGCGGTCGCCATCTGCGCGGCCGCGGCCGAGGCGCCCTCCGCGTAGCGGCCGAAGTAGGTCTTCGGATCGATGCCGCGGGCGCGCATGAAGTGCGTCGGCACCAGCCACCCCGAGGTCGAGCCGACGTCGAGCATCTGCATCGACATCCCCTTCGCGTCGTCGGGGAACTTCGAGAGCGCGAGCCCCGGGCGCGCGACGACGATCGCGCGGTAGTGGTCGCGGCCCTGGATCTGCAGCATCGCGATCGCCTGCGCGTCGCCTTTCTGCTTCGCCAGCACGTAGCCCCACGGGCCCATCTGGGCGACGTCGATCTGGCGGGTCGCGAGCGCGACCGAGATGCCGGCCCAGTCGTTGGCGACGGTCAGGTCGAGGTCCGCGCCGATCTGATCGCAGGCGCGGCGGAACACCGGTTCCCAGACGCGCTTCGTGTCGGCCTGGGTCGGCTGCTGCGGACCGAGGCCGACCTTCAGGACGGGGCGCGACTGGGCACGGACGAACGCCGGCGCGGCGAGCGCGGTGCCGGCGGCGAGGAGGAACGGACGGCGATGCATCTACGGACTCCCGGGTGGGCGGGGCCGAGGCCCCGCGGGTGGAACGGCTTGACGATCAGGGACGGGCGGTCAGCGCGGCGAGCAGCGTCGCGTAGCGACCGAAGCGCGCGTGCACGCCGGGCTCGTCGGGCGCGACGATCCCGTAGCCGGCGGTGTGCAGCACGCAGTCCACGCCCGCGGCGCGCGCGGTCTGCACGTCGACGAGGCTGTCGCCGACGAACGCCGCCTCGGCGGCCCCGACGCCGAGCCGCGACATCGACAGGCGCAGCGGCGCCGGGTCGGGCTTGCGTCGTCCGCAGGTGTCGGCGCCGACGACGGCCGCGACCTTCGGCGCCAGTCCGGTGGCCTCGAGCACGCGCTCCGCCTGCGCGCCGCGCTTGTTCGTGCACACGCCGATGCGCACGCCGTCGCGCACGAGCCTCGACAGCAGCTCGGGCACGCCGTCGTACACCACCGACCTGCGCGCCGGCGCGCGGTCGTAGTGCCGCCCGTAGGCGAGCGCGAGCGGCCCGGCCATCGATTCCGGCAGGTCGAGGTAGCGCAGCGCCCCCGCGGCCGACGCCTCGAGGCCGCCGTGCAGGGTGGTGCGCACGACGATCGGCGGCACCGCCGGTGCGCCGAGCTCGGCGAGCGCGGCGTTCAGCGCGATGACGAGGTCGGGCAGGGTGTCGACCAGCGTGCCGTCGAGGTCGAACACCACCGCGCGCCGGCCTTGCAGCACGCGGGCGGACTCCGCCGCCGAGACCACCGCGGGCCTCGGCGCGTCGGCGACGCGGACGGCGCTCACAGCAGGAACCTCGGCGACGCGTCGGCGAAGTCGTGCAGGTGCACCACCGTCGTGTCCGCGTCCGCGAGCACCACCCCGTACTGCGGCGGCTCGTGGCTGCCCGGGATGCGCTCGCCGATCGCGTCGAGCGCGAGCGTCACCTGGTGCGCGGTGCCGCGCACCGTCGAGAACGGGATGCCGTGCCAGCTGCCCGCCATCGGCCGGTGCAGGTGGCCGAAGTACATCTGTCGCACCGTCGTGCGGTACGGCGACAGCGCCTCGACGAGCGGCCCGGTGTCGCGCAGCGAGATCCGGTCCATCGGCGCGATGCCCACCGGGAAGGGCGGATGGTGCAGCATCAGGTGCACCGGACGCCTCGCCCGCGCCGCGTCGCCGAGTGCCTCGGCGAGCCACGCGGCGCGCCGCTCGCAGAACACGCCCCAGGAGACGCCCGGCTCGTTGGTGTCGAGGCAGACCACGCGTGCGTCGTCCGCGTCGAACGCGTACTGCACGAAGCCCTCGGCGTCGACCGGCACGTCCGGGAACGCCGCGCGGAACGCCGTGCGGTCGTCGTGATTGCCGATCAGCAGCCGCACCGGCATCGGCACCGGTGCGAGCGCTTCGCGCAGCACCGCGTACGCGTCCGGCTCGCCCCAGTGCGCGAGATCCCCGGTGATCGCGACGAAGGCCGCGTCCGGATGTTCGGCGACGATGCTGGCGACGGCGTCCTTCAGCCGCCGTGCCGGGTCGAGCCCGTAGAGCGTCGTGCCCGGGCGGACCTGGTGCGGATCGGTCAGGTGGATGAACTTCATCGCGTTCAGGCCTTCGGCGGGACCAGCTTCTGCACGTCGGCGCCCATCCTCGCGAGCACCGCGTCGGCGGTCTCCTTGCGTGCGACGACGGTCTGCAGGTGGTCGTTGATGACGTCGGTGATGCGCAGCGCGTTCTGGCCCGGGAAGGCGTACCAGCCGGTGATCGCGTCCTGCTGGCGGATCGAGATCAGGTGGTTCGGGTTCGCCGCGTAGAAGTCAGCGAGCATGTCCTTGCGCTGCGCCGGGATCGTGGTCGCCGGCATGTAGCCGGTCGCCTTGACCATCATCGTCGCGCCGACCGGCCCGCAGGCGAACCTGATGAAGTCCCATGCGGCCTTCTGCTTCGCCGGATCGCGCGCGAACATCATCGCGACGTTGCCGCCGGCCGGCACCCGGCCGTCGGCGGCCGAGATCGGGTAGCGGGCGCACACGAGCGGGAATCGCCCGCCGATCTCGCGGTTGAACCGGCCGAGCTGCGCGGTCGACTGCATCGAGCAGCCCATCCGGCCGGCGAAGAAGTCCTGGAACATCGTGTCCGGCCGGATGTCGGGCATGCGGCCCTCGTCGACGAAGCTGCGCAGCACGCGCATCGCCTTCATGCCCGGCGCGTCGGCGAACGCGACGCGGCTCTCGCCCGGATCCATCATCGCGCCGCCGTGGCTGAACACCAGCCCCTGCCACGACCAGTTGCCGGTGATCGTCCAGTCGAAGAACATGCCGGTGCGGTTGCGGGCCGGGTCGTGCATCGCCGCGGCGAGCTTAGTCACCTGCTCCCACGTGGTCGGCAGCTTCGACGGATCGCCGCCCGCCTCCTTCACCAGCGCGGCGTTGTAGTAGAGGATCGGCGTCGACAGCGCGAAGCCGATGCCCGTCTGGCGGCCGCCCACCTGGCCGAGCGACAGCAGCGTCGGCGAGAAGCCGAGCTCCTTCGTCTGCGGGTCGGCGTCCATGAAGGGCTTCAGGTCCACCGGGATCTCCCGCTCGAGCAGCGTGCGCTGCCGGTTCAGGCCGTGGAACGCCACGTCCGGCAGGGTCTTGGTGATCGCGTCGCGCAGGTTGCGCTGCATGATCTGCTCGTAGCCCTCCTCGGGCGCACGCAGCACCACCTTCACGTTCGGATGCGCGGCGCCGAACTCGCGCGCGAGCTGCTCCATCAGGTCCTTGAACAGCACCGGGATCGAGTACTGCACCGTCAGCTCGACGGGCGCGGACTGGGCGCGGACGATCGCGGGCATCGCGAGCGCCGCGGTGGCGGCGGCGGACCCGGCGACGAGGCGCCGGCGGGTCGGGCGGCGTGGTGCGGTGAGCGGGGCGGTGTGCATGGGGGTGTGCTCCGGGGTGAAGGGGGTCACTTGACGGCGGTCATCGTCACGCCGTCGATGAACCAGCGTTGCGCGAGCAGAAACGCGATCACCAGCGGCGCGGTGATCACGGTGGCCGCGGCCATCAGGGGGCCGTAGTTGGTGCCGGCCTCGGCGTTCGCGAAGAACACGACGCCGAGCGGGGGCGTTGCCAGCGTCTCGGTCTGCACGACGAGCAGCGGCCAGAAGAAGTCGTTCCAGTTCCAGACCAGCGACAGCAGCCCGAACGCGACCAGCGCGGGGAGCGCGGTCGGCAGCATGATCCGCCAGACGATCGCGAGCTCGCCGAGACCGTCCAGGCGCGCGGCCGACAGCAGGTCGTCGGGCACCGTGCGGAAGAACTGGCGCATCAGGAAGATGCCGAACACCGAGATCGTCGAGGGCAGGATCAGCGCGGCGTAGGTGTCGAGCAGCCCGAGCTGCCACAGGCCGATGTAGAGCGGGATCGCGGGCACCTGCGGCGGCACCAGCAGCCCGAGCAGCACGAACGCGAACGCGGTCTCGCGGCCTCGCCAGCGCAGCTTGGCGAGCGCGTACGCGCAGGGCAGCGCGAACGCGGCCTGCGCGGCGAAGATGCACGCGGTGACCAGCACGCCGTTGAGCAGGAAGCGCCCGAGCGGCTGCCGCGCGAACGCGGTCGAGTAGTTCTCCCACGCGTGCCAGCGCTCGGGCAGCAGCGAGAACTCGGGCGAGAAGATCTCGCCGGGCGCCTTCAGGCTGATCGAGACCATCAGCACGAACGGCGCGACCATCAGCAGCGCGCCGACGCCCAGCACCAGGTGCCGGAACACGGAGAACGCGAGGGAGGACCTGCGGCCGCTCATCGCGCTCACCCGTAGTGCGCGCGCGAGTCGAGCAGTCGCGTCTGCAGCCAGGTCAGCAGCAGCACGAACGCCAGGAACACGCAGGTGAGCGCCGCGGCGTAGGCCGAGCGCAGGAACGAGAACCCCTCCTGGTACATCTGGTAGAGCAGCACCGAGGTCGCCTTGTTCGGACCCCCCTCGGTCAGCACCGCCACCGTGTCGAACACCTGGAACGAACGGATCGCGGTGATCGTCACGACGAAGACCAGCGCCGGCCCCAGCATCGGCCAGGTGACCCGGCGGAAGCGCTCCCACGGGCCGTCGGCGCCGTCGACCGCCGCGGCCTCGTACAGGTCCTTCGGGATCGCCTTCAGGCCCGCCGCGAAGAGCACCATGTTCAGGCCGACCGCCTGCCAGATGCCGATCGTGCCGAGCGCGTACAGCGCGGTGTCCGGGTTCTTCAGCCAGTCGCCGGTCGGCAGCCCGAGCGCGGCGAACGCCTGGTTGACGAGGCCCGAGGTCGGGTGCAGCGCGAACTGGAACACCAGCGCCATCGCGAGCAGCGTCGAGGTGACCGGCAGGAAGAACAGCGTCCGGTACAGGCCGCGCAGCGAACGGCCGGCCTCGACCAGCAGCGCGACCGCGAGGCCCGCCGCGACCGAGGTCGGCACGGTGAACGCGACGTAGGCGAGCGTGTTGCGCAGGCTGGTCCAGAACACCCGGTCGCCGAGCAGCTCGCGATAGTTGTCGAGCCCGATCCAGGCCAGCGTCGGCGCGCCGAAGGTCCAGTCGGTCAGCGACAGCACGACGACCGCGAGCGCCGGGCCGAGCAGCATCGTCCACATCAGCGCGATCGCGGGGCCGGCGAGGATCCACGCCGCCATCGACTCCGCGCGCGCGCCGGGTCGCGGTGCGCGGCGGCCGGCAGGCGCGTCCTCGTCGCGCGGGGGGCGGTCGAGGCCCCGCGCGGGCGCGTCCGGCGTGAACCGTGCGGCGGGCGCGGCGACGAGCGGCATCGCGTGATCAGGCATGCGCGGCGCTCCGCCGCTCGGGACGCGTCGCTGCGTGCGTGGGCACTCGCGCGCCGTCCGCGTCGAAGGCCAGCACGCGGCCGGCCGGCGTCGCGAGCCGGACCTCGTCGTCGAGGCGCAGGCGCGCGGCCCGGTCGGGGGCGACCCGCGCGACGACGCTCGCCGGACCCGCGCGGACGTGGACCAGCGTCTCCGCGCCGAGCAGCTCGAGGTGGGCGACGCGGCCCGCGACCGTGCAGGCCTCGGGGCCCGTGACGTCTTCGTCGAGGGACAGGTGCTCCGGGCGGACCGCCACCGTCACCGGGCTGCCCGGCGCGACGTCGGCGGCGATCGGCCAGGCGCGTCCGAGCACGTCGAGGCCGCCCGAGGCCGCGCTCGCCGGCAGCGTGTTGATGCGCGGTGTGCCGATGAACTCCGCGACCCGCAGGTGGCGCGGGTCGTCGTAGATCGCCTGCGGCGTGGCGAGCTGCAGGATCCGGCCATCCATCATCAGCGCGACGCGGTCGGACATGGTCATCGCCTCGACCTGGTCGTGCGTCACGTAGACGAAGGTCGTGCCGAGGCGCCGGTGCAGCTGGGCGATCTCGGTGCGGGTGTCGACCCGCAGCTTCGCGTCGAGGTTCGACAGCGGCTCGTCCATCAGGAACACCTTCGGCCGGCGGACCATCGCCCGCGCGAGCGCGACCCGCTGGCGCTGGCCGCCGGAGAGCTGGGCGGGGCGTCGCCCGAGCAGGCCGCCGAGCCCGAGCGAGCCGGCCACCGTCTCGACCTCGTCGGTGATCTCGCGCCGACGCGCCGCCGTGCCGGGCATCACCCGCCCCAGCCCGGGCAGCCGCTGCAGGCGCGACAGTCGCCGCATCTCGAGCGGCAGCGCCACGTTCTGCGCCACCGTCATGTACGGATAGAGCGCGTAGCTCTGGAACACCATCGCGACGTCGCGGTGCTTCGGTGCGAGGGCGTCGACGGCCGCGCCGTCGATCCGCACCTCGCCCTCGTCGGCGTGGTCCAGGCCCGCGAGGATCCGCAGCAGCGTCGTCTTGCCGCAGCCCGACGGGCCGACCAGCGTCAGGAACTCGCCGTCGCGGATCTCGAGGTCGACGCCGTCGAGCACGCGCGTGGTGCCGAAGCGCTTCCGGATGCGGGTGAGGGTGACCGTCGCCATGCCGGACAGCATCGGCGGCCGATGTGTCGAGGACGTTAACGAAACCGCAACGTCCGGCGATCAACCTATAGAGCCGCTCGATGGGAGACGTGGCGATGGATCGACCCACGATGGCCGAACTGAAGGCGTTCGACGCGTCCGCCCGCGCGGGCGGCATGTCCGCGGCGGCGCGCGCGATCGGGCTCACGCAGCCGACGCTGTCCGCGCACGTCCTGGCGCTCGAGCGGCGGTTCGGCGTCGAGCTGTTCGTCCGGCGCGGCCGGATGCTGGAGCTGACCGAGTTCGGCCGGCTGCTGCAGGAGATCACCCACCGGATCTGGCGCGCGGAGGAGGCGGCCGCGGAGCTGCTGTTCGACGCGCGCAGCCAGTTCCAGGGCCGCCTGTCGATCGTCGCGGTCGGCCCCTACAATGTCACGCCGATGCTGGTCCGCTTCCGGGCGCGCTGGCCGAACGTGCGTCTCGCGGTCGGCGTCGGGGACTCGCGCGAGATCGTCGAGCACGTGCTCGACCGTCGCGGCGACCTCGGCGTGCTGGTGCATTCCGTGCGCGACCCGCGCATCCACTGCGTGCCGTACCGTCGCCAGCGCCTCGTGCTGCTGGTGCCGCGCGCGCATCCGCTCGCGCGACGCCGCGCGGTCCGGCTCGCCGACCTGCAGGGCCTGGAGTTCGTGATGCGCGAGGAGGGCTCGACGACGCGCTCGGTGTTCGAGCGCGCGCTGCAGGCGGCCGGGGTGCGCGTGCGCGTGGCGGTCGAGATGGGCAGCCGGGAGGCCGTCCGCGAGGCGGTCGCCCAGGGGCTCGGGCTGGGCATCGTCGCGCGGACCGCGCACGTGCCCGACCCGAGGCTGCTGACCGTGTCCCTCGAGGCCCCGGCGCTCTACACGCACCCGCACGTGATCTGCCTCGAGGAACGGCGTCGCGCGCCGCTGATCGCGAACTTTCTGGCGGTCGTCGAGTCGCTGCGCGAGGCGGGCTCGGACGCCGACGAGGCGACCGCCGGCGCACCGGCCGAGTCGCGTGCTTGACACCCTCCCGTGCGGGCCTTACCGTCGACCACTGATATATCAATGATGTACCGGAGGGGGGAGACGTGGAACGGGGCACCGCGCTGATCGCCGCTGGTCGGCCGCGTCGCGCGCTTGCGCGTCGCACCGGCGAGGCGCCCGCATCCGCACCGAACGCTCCCGCCGCGACCCGCGTCGCGCCCGCCCCTCGCCCCGTCCTGCACCCCGTCCCGACCCGCCGGCCCGCGCGCCGGCGCACCCGACGTCGCGCCGCCCTCGACGCGGCGCCGTTCCCGCACTGACCGACCGCCGCACGCGCGGCCGCACACGAGGAGGAGACCATGAAGAAACGCGATTTCGTCCGGGCAGGTGCCTTCGGCTCGCTCGCGCTCGGGGCCGCCGCGGCCGCGCAGGCGCAGCAGACCGGCCCGAGCTACCAGTGGAAGATGGCGACCGGCTGGCCGGGCGGCCCGCTGATGGACGTGGGCGCCAAGCTCTTCGCCGAGCGGATGGACCAGTTCTCGGGTGGCCGCTTCAAGATCCAGACCTTCCCCGGCGGCGCGCTCGGCAACGCGCTGAAGGTGCCCGAGACCGTCAAGAACGGGCTCGCGGAGTGCGGCCACACCTGGATGGGCTACGACTGGGGCAAGGATCCGACCACGGTGCTGTTCGGCGGCTACGCCGGCTCGATGGACACCGAGCGGATGCTGCACTGGCTCTACGAGGGCGGTGGCGCGGACATGCAGCGCAAGTTCCGCGACGAGACCGAGGGCGTGGTGTCGCTGCCGCTGTTCATCCGCACCGCCGAGGTCTTCCTGCATTCGAGGAAGCCGGTGAAGACGCTGGCCGACCTGAAGGGCCTGAAGCTGCGGACCGCCGGCGCCTGGCTGGAGATGGCGAAGGACCTCGGCGCCGCGCCGGTGACCACCGCCGGCGGCGACGTCTACCCGATGCTGGAGCGCGGCGCGATCGACGCGACCGAGTGGGGCACGCTGTGGGAGAACATCTCGCCGGGCTTCTACAAGGTCGCCAAGTACCTGATCTACCCGGGCGTGCACCAGCCCACCGCACCCTTCGAGCTGGTCGTCAACAAGGACGTCTGGGGCAAGATGCCGGCCGCCGACCAGCGGCTCGTCGAACTCGTCGCGAAGCTGGTGACCTTCGAGAGCTGGCTGAAGATCGGCGCCGAGGACGCGAAGGCCTTCGACTTCTACAAGAAGCAGGGCGTCACCGTCATCGAGCTCGACGACGAGGTGCAGTACGCGGCGCGCAAGATCGGCATCGACTGGGCCGACAAGACCGCGAAGGAAGGCAAGTTCAAGTGGTTCGCGCAGGTGCACAAGAGCCTGACCGACTTCGACAAGTCGTGGCTCGAGGCCGACGACTGGCGCAAGGTCAAGGTCAAGCGCTCCTGAGCCCCGGGAACCCTCGCGCATGCGCCCGCTGATCCGCATCATCGAGCGGCTGGTGGGCACGGTCGGCATCGCCTCGGCGATGCTGCTCGTGCCCCTCGTGCTCGCCACCTGCTGGGAGGTGTGGTCGCGCTACGTGATGGGCGCGCCGACCGTCTGGGCCTACGAGGTCGGCTACATCCTCACCGGCTCGCACTTCCTGCTGGGCCTCGCCTACACGCTGCGCGAGGGCCTGCACATCCGCATCGACATCTTCACGACCTCGATGTCGCCGCGCACGCGCGCGATCATCGACACCGTCGCGTACGCGATCGTGCTGCCGCTGCTCGCCTGGCTCGCGTGGATGCTGCTGCAGTACCTGGTGGCCGGCTACGCGCGCGGCGAGCGCAGCGGCCAGTCGGCGCTGAACCTGCCGGTCTGGCCGTTCCGGGTGGTGTTCTTCGTGTCGTTCCTGCTGTTCGCGCTGCAGGTGCTCGCCGAACTCCTGAAGTCGGTTGACCGCGTCCTCCTCCCTGCCTCCCGAGCCTGACCCCGCCCGATGGACGCGCTCCCATTCCTGATGCTGCCGCTCGCCTTCGGCCTGATGTTCCTGGGCGTGCAGGTGGTCTTCGCGATGATGATCACCGCGGTCACCTTCGGCCTGGTGATCTTCGGCGACAAGGTCGTCCACCAGTTCATCGAGAAGATCGACGACCTGTCGTCGAACTTCGTGTTCGCCGCGGTGCCGCTCTTCGTGTTCATGGGCGCGATGCTCGAGAAGTCGGGCATCGCCGACCGGCTGTTCGAGGCGATCCACATCTGGACGCGTCGGCTGCCCGGGGGCCTGGCGCTCGCGACGATCCTGATGTGCATCATCTTCGCCGCGTCCTCGGGCGTGATCGGCGCGACCGAGTCGGTGGTCGGCCTGCTCACCATCCCGGTGATGCTGCGCTACGGCTACGACAAGGGCCTGATCAGCGGCACGATCTGCGCCGGCGGCTCGCTCGGCACGATCATCCCGCCGTCGGTCGTCGTCGTCGTGATGGGCCCGCTCGCGAACCTGTCGGTCGGCGACCTGATGTACGGCATGGTGTTCCCGGGCCTGATCATGGCCGGGCTCTACCTCGTCTACATCTTCGTGCTGTGCACGATCTGGCCGCACAAGGGCCCGCGGATCCCGCCCGAGCCCGGCGACCCGAGCTTCGGCGAGAAGGTCTGGATCAGCGTGCGCAACCTGGTGCCGCCGGTCGTCATGATCTTCGCGGTGCTGGGCTCGATCCTGCTCGGCTGGGCCTCGCCGACCGAGGCGGCCGCGATCGGCGCGCTGTGCTCGGTGGGCCTGACCGTGCTCTACGGGCAGTTCACGTTCCGAGGCCTCTACGACGCGCTGCTGAAGACGCTCACCGTCACCGCGATGATCATGGCGGTGCTGCTCGCCGGCACGCTCTTCACCGGCGTGTTCATCGGCGGCGGCGGCATCAACACCGCGAGCCGGCTGATCCAGACGATGCAGCTCGACCCGTGGGCGCTGCTGGCGCTGATGCTGTTCATCCTGTTCATCGCCGGCTTCTTCCTCGACTGGATCTCGATCGTGCTGATCTTCGTGCCGATCTTCACGCCGCTCGCCACGCAGGCGGGCTTCGACGGCGTGTGGTTCTGCATCCTGTTCCTGATCATGATCCAGACCAGCTACCTGACGCCGCCGATGGCGCCGGCGATCTTCTACCTGCGCGCGGTCGCGCCGCCGGAGATCACGATCCGCGACATGTACCGCGGCGTGGTGCCGTTCATCGCGCTGCAGGTGGCGACGCTCTTCGTCACGATGGCCTGGCCGGGGCTGGTGACCTGGCTGCCGTCGGTGATGCTGCAGCTCCGCTGAACGCGGACGGAGGACGACGATGACACCGGACCAGATCCTGTCGATCCCGCCCAAGGTGCTGTCGCAGTCGCAGCGCGAGGCGTACTTCCGAGACGGCTTCATCCTCGTCGAGCGCGCGATCGACGACGCGTGGCTCGCGCGGCTGCGCGAGGCGACCGACCGGCTGGTCGAGCGCAGCCGCTCGATCGCGGCGTCCGACGAGGTCTTCGACCTCGAGCCCGGCCACCGCCCGGACGCGCCGCGGCTGCGCCGCGTGTCCAAGCCGGTCGAGCAGGACCCGGTGTTCTGGGCCTACGCGAGCGAGTCGATCGTGCCGGACATCGTCGCCGACCTGGTCGGGCCGGACGTGAAGTTCCACCACTCCAAGCTGAACTTCAAGTGGGCGGCCGGCGGCGAGGAGGTGAAGTGGCACTACGACATCGGCTTCTGGCCGCACACCAACTACTCGCCGCTGACGGTCGGCACCTACCTGTACGACTGCGGCATGGAGCAGGGCCCGCTCGCGGTGATGCCGGGCAGCCATGACCTCGAGCCGCTGTTCTCGCAGTACGGCCCCGACGGCAAGTGGGTCGGTGCGCTCGGCCCCGCGGACCTCGCGAAGCTCGACCTCAAGCGCGCCCGCTACCTGACCGGCCCGGCCGGCTCGCTGACGATCCACAACTGCCGCTCGCTGCACGCGTCGCCCAAGAACCTGTCCGACCTCGGCCGGCCGCTGCTGCTGAACACCTTCTCGTCGGCCGACGCGTTCCCGTACACGGTGAACCCGATCCGCTCGCGCTTCGACCAGGCGATCGTGCGCGGCCGGGCGGCGCGCTACGCGCACCACGACCCGCGGCCGTGTCCGCTGCCGCCGGACTGGTCGGGCGGCTACTCGTCGATCTTCGCGCTGCAGCAGCGGGAGGCCGAAGGGGTCGCGGCGGGCGGGATGTGAGCCCGGCGGTGGGCGTGGCCGCGACGGCCTGCTAACATATCAGTCATAGATCACATGCGGCGGTCGCGCCGCGCCGGAGGTGTCCCGTGACGACGATGAGCGAACGCCAGCGCAAGTTCCGAGAGCAGTACCGCTCGAACATCAGCCCGCTGTACAACGGCCTGGTCCACATCGGCGTGATCTACGCGGTGGGGCTCTCGGCGATCTGGTGGTGCACGCAGCGCCTCGAGAACGTCGGCTGGGAGTGGCTGGTGATCCTGCCGGTGGCCCTCGCCGGCAACTTCGCCGAGTGGGCGATGCACAAGTACGTGATGCACCGCAAGATCGACGTGTTCGCGCTGCGCGCGATCTACGACCGGCACACCCGGCAGCACCACCAGTACTTCACCGACAACGAGTGGACGATCGACACGACCCGCGAGTTCCGGATCGTGTTCTTCCCGTGGCGGCTGCTGTTCGTGCTCGGCGTGCTCGGCACGCTGTTCGGCTGGATCGCGTCGCTCGTCTGGAACGCGAACGCCGGCTACTTCGTGTTCATGACGATGGTCGCGCAGTACCTCGTCTACGAGTTCATGCACTACTGCTGCCACGTGCACGACAACTGGTTCGTCAACCACTTCCCGTTCGTGGCCACGATCCGGCGGCACCACATCGCCCACCACAACCAGGGGATCATGATGCACTACAACATGAACCTCACGTTCCCGGTGGCGGACTGGTTCATGAAGACCTCGGATGTCGACCGCGGCCTCGTCGGTACGCTGCTGAACGGCATGGACACGCGCTACGTGCGCGAGGATCTCAAGCCGATCATCGCGCGCTTCAAGCGCGACGACTCGCGCGTGACGCTCGACGGCCCGCAGCTGACCGAGGACGAGCGCCGCACGCTCGCGCCGTCGACCTGAGCGATCCGGGCGAGGGCGGCTCCGGGCGCGTCGGGTATCCTCGCCGGCGAGCCCGCCGCCCCGCCGTCCGATCGCCGTGAAGCGCACCGCCGCCGTTCCCGCCCCCACGCCCGCCGCCCGCACGACACGCACCGCCGGCCGCTCGCTGACCGACGAGGCCTACGCGCAGCTCGAGGAGGCGATCGTCACGATGCAGCTGCGCCCGGGCAGCGCGGTCTCGGAGGCGATGCTGTCGGAGCGGCTCGGCATCGGCCGCACGCCGATCCGGGAGGCGCTGCAGCGGCTCGCGCGCGAGCACCTGGTCGTCGTGCTGCCCCAGCGCGGCATCCTCGTCTCCGAGATCGACGTGAAGCGCCAGCTGCGGCTGCTCGAGGTGCGACGCGAGGTCGAGCGGCTCATCGTGCGCAGCGCCGCGCGCCGCGCGACGCCCGCCGAGCGCGAGGAGTTCGCGCAGCTCGCCGCGTCGATGTACCGCGCCGCCGAGCGCAACGATGCGAAGACCTTCGTGCGCGGCGACAAGCGCTTCAATGACCTGTGCCTCGCGGCCGCGCGCAACGAGTTCGCGGCCGGCGCGATGAGCCTGATGCACGGCCTCGCCCGGCGCTTCTGGTACCTCCACTACCGCCAGGCGGCGGACCTGCCCGAGACCGCGCGGCTGCACGCCGACACCGCGCGCGCGATCGCCGACGGCGACGAGGCGGCGGCGGCGAAGGCGCTCGACGCGCTGCTCGACAGCATCGAGGCGTTCACGCGGGCGACGGTGTCGACGGACTTCTGAGGCGGCTTCGCCGCGGCCGCGGCCACCCGGTCGGGCGACCCGCAGCACGCGAAGACCCCGCGGCGCGTCGGACGTGTGCGCGGCCCCCAGGGCACGCTCTACGGCGGCTTCGCGGAGGCCGGCGTGATCGACGTGCTCGCCGACGGTGTGTTCCCGTCGGGGTTCGGACCGTTCGTGCCGCCCGGCGGCCGTGCCGGCGTCAACGACGCAACCGGCACCGGCTCGAACGACGCGCTGTTCGGCCAGGCGACCCGGCGCGTGCTCGACGGTCGCCTCGGCCTGACCGCGGGCCTGCGCCACGAGCGCGCGGAGCGCGCCGGCACGAACCGGACGACGCCGATCGGCACGCCCGCGTTCGACGCGCAGCTCGGCTCGTCGCGGACGATGCCGAAGCTCGGCGTCGACTGGCGCTTCGATCCGCTCACCACCGCGTACGCGAACATCGCGACCGGCTGGCGCCCGGGCGGCGTGAACCTGTACGCCGACACCTCGACCGCCGGCGGCCGTCTTCGCCACCCGCGTCGAGGACTACCAGGAGTCGGTGCAGACCGGCACCGTCACCGGCTTCCTCGCGAACGTGCCGAAGGTGTCGATCCGCGGCGCCGAAGGCGAGCTGCGCTGGCGGCCGCTGCCCGCCCTGCAGCTGAACGCGGACGCGTTCGGCGCGGGCGCGTTCCGCTCGACCTGCCGATCCGACGGCACGTCGGTGCGCGTGGCCGGCCACGTCGTCGCGAACCTGTCGGCCGCGTATCGCATCGGACGCTGGACGCTGGTCGGCCTCGTGGAGAACGTCGCCGACCGCGAGTACTTCCTGAACTCGCAGTTCTCGCTCGCCGGCGCGCAGGTGCCGGTCGGCGTGCCCGGGCGGCCCCGGACCGCGTCGCCGCGCGTGCGCTACGACTTCTGAAGGGCGCCCCGGCGCGTCAGTTGACCGCGCGCGCCGCGCCGCCCCAGTACCGCGCCCGCAGCGCCTTCTTGTCCGGCTTGCCGAGCCCGGTGACCGGCAGCGCGTCGACGAACTCCACGCTCTTCGGCGCCTGCACCGGGCCCTTCGCCTCGCGCACGAGCGCGATCAGCTCGGCGGCGTCGACCGATGCGCCCGGGCGCAGCACGACCACCGCCTTGACCGCCTCGCCCCACTGCGGATCGGGCACGCCGATCACGCCCGCGGCCGCGACCGCCGGGTGCGTCGTCAGCACGTCCTCGATCTCGCGCGGGAACACGTTGAAGCCGCCGGTGACGATCATGTCCTTGCTGCGGTCGACGATGTAGAGGAAGCCGTCGGCGTCGCTGCGCGCCATGTCGCCGGTGTGCAGCCAGCCGTGGCGGTACGCGTGCGCGGTCTCCTCGGGGCGGTTCCAGTAGCCGGCGGTGACCAGCGGGCCGCGCACGCAGATCTCGCCGACCTCGCCGTGCGGCACCTCGCGGCCGTCCTCGTCGAGCAGCGCGACCCGGCTCGGCCCGATCGGCACGCCGCAGGACGCGAGCCGTTCCGGGTGGCGGTCGGGGTCGTGGTCGGCGCGGCGCAGCGCGGTGATCGCGTTCGGCGCCTCGGTCTGGCCGTAGAGCTGCATGAACACCGGACCGAAGCGGCGCACGGCCTCGGCGAGCCGCGCCGGCGAGATCGGCGCGGCGCCGTAGATCACCACCTCCAGGCCCGCGAGCGCGGCCGCGTCGAGCCCGGGCTCGTCGAGCAGCCGGTAGATCATCGTCGGCACGAGGAAGGTCATCGTCGCGCGGTGCCGCGCGACCAGCGCCGCGAAGCGCGACGCGTCGAAGCCGCGCTCGACGATCACGGTGCCCGAGCGCAGCAGCACCGGCGGCACGATCGCGCCGGCCGCGTGCGTGATCGGCGTGATGGCAAGGAAGCGCGGCTCGCGCGGCCAGTCCCACTCGGCGAGCTCGGTCATCGTCATCGTGACCCGCACGCGGTGGGTCGACATCACGCCCTTGGGCCGGCCGGAGGTGCCGCCGGTGTAGGTGAGGCCCGCGATGTCGTCCGGGTGCGCACGCGGCTCGAGCGGCGCGGGCGGGCGCGCGAGCGCGTCGGCGATCACGTCGTCGGCGAGCGCCGAGGGTCCGAGCGCGAGCAGCGCGAGGCCGGGCACGCGCTCGGCGAGCGCCTTCGCGCGCGCCGCGTGGCCCACCGGGTCGAAGCACAGCACCTGGATGCCGGCGTCGCCGAGGATGTAGGCATGGTCGTCGGCCGAGCCGAGCGGGTGCATCGCGGTGATCCGCGCGCCCATCATCGCGGCCGCGGCGGTCACGAGCCACGCCTCGACGCGGTTGTCCGACAGCGTCGCGATCGCGGCGCCGCGCGCGAGGCCGCGCGCCTCGAAGGCCTGCACGAGGCCCGAGATCCGGGCACCGAACTGGCGGTAGGTGAGCGTCGCGTCGCCGTCGACGAATGCGATCCGCTCGCCGCCGCGCTCGACCGCACGGCGCAGCAGGTGCCCGACGGTGCAGCCGTCGTAGAGCTCGGGGTGGTCCACTGCGGTGTCTCCTCGTCGGGCCCGCCGCGGTGCGGCCGGCCGGTCGTCGTCGCTCGTCGGTCGCCCGCCGCCGCGCGCGGCTCAGCCGGCCGCGGGCTCGCGGTCCGCCGCGCCGAGCTCCTTCTGCATGATCACCGTGTCGAGCCAGCGGTCGAACTTCCAGCCGGTCGCGCGCATCGTGCCGGCGAAGCGGAAGCCGCAGCGGGCGTGCAGCGCGATCGAGCCGGTGTTGTAGCTGTCGCCGATGATCGCGATCATCTGCCGGCAGCCGGCGAGCTCGCAGCGTGCCATCAGCGCCACCAGCAGCGTGCGGCCGACGCCGCCGCCGCGCGCCTCCTCGGCGACGTAGACCGAGTCCTCGACGGTGAAGCGGTAGGCGGGCCGGGTCCGGAAGAAGTTGGCGTAGGCGTAGCCGAGCAGGCGCCCGTCGGCCTCTGCGACGAGGTACGGGAACCCGTGCTTCAGCACGTCGGCGCGGCGCGCGCGCATCTCGTCGACCGTCGGCGGCTCGAGCTCGAACGAGCCGGTGCCGTGGCGCACATGGTGCGCGTAGATCGCCTGGATCGCGGGGACGTCGTCGTCGGTGCTGTCACGAAGGGTCGGGCTCATGCGGGCGAGTCTAGCGGATCGCGCCGAGGCGTCGACTCCGGGGCGATGCCGTCGGAACGGCACGCCTCGGTTCGAAGTCAGTCCGATTCCATCGGCAAGTCCGGGTCTGCCGACCACTCGACCAGCGAGCCGTCGTAGACCGAAACGTCGCGATGCCCGAGGCGGGTCAGCGCGAATGCCAGGCTGCTCGCGGCGATCCCGCTGCCGCAGTAGGTGACGACGCGCCGACCGGCGAACGGGCCGTCCGCCTCGAACAGGGCGTGCATCGCGGACGCGTCGATGAAGCGGCCGGTCGCGCGGTCGACGAGGTGCGAGGCCGGAACGCAGCGGCTGCCGGGGATGCGACCGGGACGTCCGTAGTGCGGGCCCTGTCCGGCGTGCTGGCGTTTCGACAGCCCGTTGACGAGCAACGTCGACGGGTCGGCGAGTGCGGCGCGGACCGTGGCGGAATCGACCAGCAGCCCGTCGCGCGGGCGTGTCACGAAGCGTGTCGGCGAAGCTTCGAACGGATCGTCGGAGACCGGCAGGCCCGCGGCGACCCAGCCCTCCCAGCCGCCGTCGAGGATCGCGGCCCGGTCGTGGCCGTGCGCACGAAGCAGCCACCACACCCGCGCTGCCCACATGGGATGTTGCGCGCTGTAGAGCACGACGCGGGTATCCGGCCCGATGCCCTTGTCGCCCATCACTTCGGCGAATGCCTCCGGCGTGGGCATCCGGAACTCGAGCGGCGACCGGAGCCAGGGGGCCGACACCTCGCGCTCGATGTCGATCCAGCCGGCGCCGGGGACGTGCCCGCGGCCCCAGTGCGCGTGTACGGTTTCGTAGCGATAGGGGTCCTCGGGGGTCGGCGTCAGCCGCACCGTGCAGTCGAACACGCGAAGGTCCGGCTCCCCGAGGTGCGCCGCGAGCCAGCCCGGCTCGACCAGGGTTCCGAACACGGGCTCGCACGTCGTCGTCATCGCGCTCTCCTTCCGCCAACGATCATGCCACTGCGGCGCGGGTCGGGGCGATCGGGCACACTGCCCCTCCCGCCTTCGCCGTCAGGGCCATCGTCATGCCCCCGCCGCTCGTCTACCGTTTCGCCGGCATCACCCCCGTGATCGATCCCGACGCCTGGGTGCACCCGAGCGCCGTGCTGATCGGCGACGTGATCGTCGGGCCGCGCTGCTACGTCGCGGCGGGCGCGGTGATGCGCGGCGACTTCGGGCGGATCGTGCTCGAGGCCGGCGCGAACCTGCAGGACAACTGCGTCGTGCACTCGCTGCCGGACTTCGACACGGTGATGGAGGCGGACAGCCACATCGGCCACGGCGCGGTGATCCACGGCTGCCGGATCGGGCGCGACGCGCTGGTCGGCATGAACGCGGTGGTGATGGACCGCGCGGTCGTCGGCGAGCAGGCGGTGGTGGCCGCGATGTCGTTCGTGAAGATCGGCGCGACGGTGCCGCCGCGCACGCTGGTCGCCGGGATCCCGGCCAAGGTGGTGCGCGAGCTGTCGGACGACGAGGTCCGCGGCAAGCACGCCGGCACGCTGCTCTACCAGGAGCTCGCGCGGCGCAGCGCGGCGACGATGGCGCCGGTGCGCGCGCTCGACGCGCCCGAGGCGGACCGTGCGCGCAGCGACTGGGCCGAGGCGTTCGCGCGGGTGGGCGTGAAGCCCTAGTCGGGCGTCCGGGCGAGACTCGATCGGACCTCGGGGACGTTTCCGCGGAAACGTCGCAGGCGCCCGCGCCGCCCGGCTCACGCGTTGACCAGCATCCCGTCCTCGATCCGCGCCGCGCCTGCGCGCACCAGCTCGCCGACCGTCCAGTCGCTCAGCGCCTCGACCGACATCCCGAGGTAGCGCCGGTTCGCCTCCATCGTCACCGGCACCGCGCGCATCCGGTCGGGCACCTCGTCGAGCGGCATCCGCTCGACGTCGAGCAGCAGGTACTTCAGCAGCGCCTTGGCCGCGTAGCGCGCGTTGTTCGCCGGGTCGGCCGCGAGCCGCTCGAGCCGCTGGCGCGCGGTGCGCAGCGCGCCGCGCACGTCGGTGAACATCGGGCCGTGGCCGGGCAGCACGAGGGCCACGTCGAGCCCGTCGATCCGCTCGAGCATCGCGCGCTGCTCGGCGAAGCCCGACTCGCCCTCGAGTTCGGGAAAGATGATGCCGAAGCCGCTCGCCCACAGCACGTCGGCCGAGATCAGGATCCGCTCCGACGCGCAGTGCAGGATCACCGAGTCGGGGTCGTGGCCGGGCGCGGCGATCACGCGCCAGGACAGGCCGCCGAGCTCGATCGTCGCGCCGTCCTCGAGCGTGCCGTCGAAGCCGAAGCGCTCGCAGCGCTGGCCGAGGGATTCGAAGGTGAGGCCGTCGCCCCAGTCGCGGACCGCGTCGGCGCTCGCCTCGGGGATCAGCGTGCGCGGGCCCCAGGCCGCCTGCAGCGCCGCGTTGCCGCCGCAGTGGTCGCTGTGCAGGTGCGTGTTGACGAGCAGGTCGAGCGGGCGATCGCCGAGCGCGTGGCGCACCAGCGCGAGGGTGAGGTCGCGGTGCTTGACGTAGCCGGTGTCGACCAGCGCCGTGCGACGGCCGTCGTCGAACAGCACGCCGTTGGCCGACAGCCAGTCGCGCTCGACGAAGCGCACCGAGGGCGGCAGGCGCACGCTCACCGCACCTCTTCCATGGGTGCCGTCAGCAGCCGCGTCGCGCGGGCGAACGCCTCGTCGAGCGCGGGGTTGCCGCTGTAGAACACCTTCACGCGGCCGATGCCCATCGAGATCATCAGCCGCGGCGACATCGGCATGCGCACGAAGCGGATCCGCTGCACCTGCGTCCACTCGATCTCGCGGCCCATCCAGCCGAGCTGGCGCACGCCGGTCGCGTCGACGACGGTGCGGCCGAACAGCAGCATCGGCATCGGCCACAGCAGCGCGATCGCGATCGCGGCGGCGGCGGCCAGCCGGCTCGCTTCGAACGGGTCGGGCGAGGTCGCGAGCAGCCGCGCGCCCCAGCCCAGCAGGCCGGCGACCAGCACCGCGGCGAGCACGCGGGTCGCCGGCCGGTAGGTCGGGCCCGAGACCGGGGTCGCGAACGCGTTCGCGAGCGCGTCGAGCCGCGGGTTCAACGCGCGGCGGCGCGGTGCACGCCGTCGGGCAGGGCCTGCGCGCGCAGCATCGCGGGCGAGCGGAACACCTCGTCGCCGCGCAGGTACGCGACCGCGGCGTCGGTCATGTCGAAGCCCCAGAAGAGCTGGTCGTCGACCGCGATCGTCGGCACGCCGAAGACGCCCGTCTCGATCGCCTCCTCGGTGTTCCGGCGCAGCGCGTCCTTGACGTCGGCCCGCGCGATCTCGACGTCGGGGTCGTCGATGCCGAGCGAGCGGCACAGCGCGGCCCACGGCGCCTCGTCGGTCGGCAGGTGGCCGTCGACCCACACGTAGCGGAACAGCGCCTGCACGACGTCCGCGTCGTTGCCGAGCGCGATCGACAGCCGCAGCATCGGCAGCGGGTTGAACGGGTGCGCGTGCGGCAGGTTCAGCGGGATCTGGTGCGAGTGCGCCAGCCAGACGACCTCGCGGAAGGTCTGCACCTTCTTCGGCGGGATCTCGGCCGGGCCCTTCTGGCCGAAGTGGTTCAGCAGCCCCGCGAACAGCACCGGCCTGGGCTCGATCCGGGCGTAGCGCTCGAAGCGCGACAGCACGGCGCTCTGCAGGTAGGCGTACGGGGAGATGTAGTCGAAGTACCAGCGTGCGGTCTTCATCGCGTCGTCCGACCTCGGGTGTCTCCGGCGGGCGTCGCAGGCCTCGTCACCGCGCGGCGACCTCGCGCCTGCGGACGATCCGGGCCCAGACGGCGAGCCGCGCGTCGTCGGGCATCGTACCCCATCCGGCGATCTCGTCGAGCGTGCGCTGGCAGCCCTCGCACCAGCCGGTGGACGCGTCGATGCGGCACACCGAGATGCACGGCGAGCGGACGGGTCGGGCGGGGTCGTCGGGCGCGGGCGGCGGGACGAAGGCGGGGCGGGGTGCGGCGGACATCGCGGCGCAGTGTACGCGAGGCCCGCGGCGGCGTGCCGGACGCACCCGGTGCCGCCGGGGTCGGCGGCCGATCCGCTGCTACCATCGGCCGACGCACGTCAGGAGACGACTCCATGGGCAAGGACGACGGCGCCCTGCGCCAACAGCGGCTGCTCGCGGACGCGGGCCGGTACCTCGCCGGCGGCGGCACCGGGCTCTTCGTGCTGCCGCCCGAGCTGAACCTCGTGGTCGACCACGGCCGCGGCAGCCGCATCGTCGACGTGGCCGGCCGCGAGTACGTCGACTACCACCTGGGCTCGGGCCCGGCGCTGCTCGGCCACGCGCACCCCGGGGTCGCCGACGCGGTCGAGAAGCGGCTGCGCCTGGGCAGCACCTACTTCTTCCTCAACGAGCCCGAGATCGAGCTCGCGAAGCGGCTCGTCGACGCGATCCCGTGCGCCGACTGCGTCCACTACACCGGCTCGGGCACCGAGGCGACCTATTACGCGCTGCGGATCGCGCGCGCGTTCACCGGCCGCACGAAGATCCTGAAGTTCGAGGGCGCGTGGCACGGCATGCACGACTACGGGCTCTTCGGCACCGTGCCGTCGGCGCCGTCGGCGTATCCGCGCGCGAAGGCCGACTCGGTCGGCGTGCCGACCTCGATCGGCGAGCAGGTGCTGGTCACGCCGTTCAACGAGACCGACGCGGCGGTGGCGATGATCGAGCGGCACGCGGCCGAGCTCGCGGCGGTGATTGTCGAGCCGCTGCAGCGCGTGCTGCGGCCCGAGCCCGGCTTCCTCGCGGCGTTGCGCGAGGTCACCGCACGCCACGGCATCGTGCTGATCTTCGACGAGATCGTCACCGGCTTCCGGATCGCGTGGGGCGGCGCGCAGCAGGCCTACGGCGTCGTGCCCGACCTCGCCTGCTACGGCAAGGCGATCAGCGGCGGCTATCCGCTCGCGGCGATCGCGGGGCGCGCCGACGTGATGGCGGTGCTCGATGCGCGCAACCGGCCGAAGGCCGAGGTGGTGTGGGCGACCAACACGCTGAACGGCAACCCGATCTGCGCGGCCGCCGGCGTCGCGGCGCTCGAGGCGCTGGCCGTCCCCGGCACCTACGAGCGGCTCGCACGGATCGGCGCCCGGCTGCGCGAGGGCATCGTCGCGGCCGGCGCGCGGCACGGCTTCGACGTGCAGGCACCGGGCGAGGACGCGGTGTTCGGCGTGCGGTTCACGTCGCGCCGGCCGCTGCGCACCTGGACCGACGCGATCACCGCCGACACGACGCTCGGCTGGACGTGGGCGATGGAATTGCTCGAGCGCGGCCTGCTGGTCAACCCGAACGAGAAGTTCTACGTGTCGACCGCGCACACCGACGCCGACGTGGACCTGACGCTCGGCGTCGTCGACGAGGCCTTCGCGGCGATCAGGCGCTGAGGGCCGCGCGGCGGGCCCGGGTGCCCGCCGCCCGTCGTGTCCGCGACGGGCGGTGTCGCTCAGCCCGGGCCGTGCGTGCCCGCGTCTTCGCGGAGGAACCCCAACGCTCGGAGCGTCGGCTCGTCCGACACGCGGAGCAGCCGGGACGGCGCTCGCGCGCGGTGCCGATAGGCGCGCCACGCGGGTACCGCGATCACGTCGCCGGCCTCCCACCGGAACGTCGCGCCCTCGACCTGTGTCAGGCCCCGTCCGCTCGTCACCACGAACACGCTGCTGGCCGTCGTGCGGCGGAGCTCGGTCGACACGCCCGGGCGCAGTGACTGGACGTGGAGCGACAGCGTGGGCAGGGCGGGCGTGCCGAGCTCGATCTGGCGCTCGCACGAGCCGTCCGGTGCTTCCGGGGCGGCGGCGAGGCGGGCGTCGATCTCGGGCGCCCCGAACACGAGGTGCGCACGGTCGGGCGAGCCGCAGCGGAGCTCGGACGCACCGCGATGCGGTTCGAAGAACATCGGTTCGAGCAGATGCACGAGCGGGACGTCCAGCACGTCGAGCCAGTAGCAGTCCTCCCGCCCGACCGAACCGTGGGCGTGCCACGACCCTCCCGGGGTCAGCACGACGTCCCCGGGCGTCATCGGGATCCGCTCGCCGTCGACGACGGTGTACGCACCTCGGCCCTCGAGGACGATCCTCACGGCGTTGGGCGAGTGCCGGTGGGGCCGTGCGGTCTCGCCCGACCGCAGCATCTGGTAGGCGGCGACGATCGTGCGGACGGTCGAGTAGGTGTGCCCCTCGGCCGGGTTGGTCAGCGTCAGGTTCCGCCGCTCGGCGGTCTCGGTGCTCACGATCCCGCCCGCGCGTTCGAGCACCGCCCTGAACTGCCGCCAGCGCCAGCGATGCGGCAGCAGCACCGGTCGGGGTTCGGGCCACAGGCTCGGCCGCTCCCGCCGCCAGCCGGCCTCGGCGCCGAGCTCGCGGATGCGCCGGTGTACCGCCTCGACGTCGGCCGCGGAACCGTCCACCGGCGCCCCCGTCACTCGGCCCGGATGCCGGCCGCCTTCGCGATGCCCGTCCACTTGCGATGCTCGCCGAGGAGCAACTCGCCGAAGGCCGCGGCCGTGCCGGCCGCCGGCTCGATGTCGAGCGCGGCGAAGCGACCGCGAACCTCGGCGTCAGACAGCGTCGCGAGCAGGACCTCGCCGATCCGGGAGACGATCCCGGTCGGCACGCCTCGGGGCGCCATGAGGCCCCACCACGAGCCGTCGTCGAGTTCCGGCATCGGGGCGCCCGCCTCGCGGAACGTCGGGACCTCGGGCAGCAGCGATGCGCGGCGCGTCCCGGTGATCGCGATCGGCCGGACCTTGCCGGACGCGATGAACGACCTGGAAGCGCTCAGCCCGATCAGCATGAAGGTCGCCCGACCCCCGGCGAGGTCGGCGACCGCAGGCGATGCGCCCTTGTACGGCACCCGCGTCGGATCGAGGCCCTGCTTGCGCAGGAACAGCTCGGTCGCCAGGTGCGGCGGGGCACCGGTCACGACGGGTACGACGGCCTTCGCACCGGCTTCACGCGCGTAGTCCAGGAGCTGGCGCATCGAGCCCACGCCGGTCGACGCGGCGACGACGAGCAGCATCGGCGCCGAGGCGACCAGGCCGACCGGCGCGAGGTCGCGGAGCACGTCGTAGCGCAGCGTGTCGAACAGCCCCGCGTTGATCGCCAGGTCCATCCCGGAGAGCAGCAGCGTGTGGCCGTCGGGCTCCGCCCGCACGACCGCCTCCGTGCCCAGGGTGCCTGCCGCACCGGGCCGGTTCTCGACGACGATCGGCTGGCCCAGTCGCTCTCCGAGCCCCGGCGACACCGTGCGTGCGACGATGTCGACCGGCCCGCCGGCGGGGAACGGCACGATCATGCGTACCGGGCGGCTCGGGTAGGCCTGTGCGCGTGAGGCCGGCACCCGCCAGAGCGCAGCGGTCGTGGCCGCCCACAGCATCGTTCGTCGTCGTTGCATCGCCTCGCTCCATCGGTCGCGAAGGTCGGGCCCGCACCGGGTGCCCGCACTTCGCGATCGAGTATCCGCAGCGTCCGGCCGGCCGTCAGCCCCCTCCGGGGCGAAGCCCGCTTTTCCTTGCGGCGTAAGCCGGATGCGGTACGGTGTCCTCCCGGGGGGACACTGCCGTGGACAAGCTTCGGGCACTTCAGTACTTCATCGCGGTCGCATCGGAGGGCAGCCTCTCCGGGGCGGCCCGGTCACTCGACGTCCGCGTGTCGTCGGTCGCGAAGCTGATCGACGCGCTCGAGCGCGAACGCGGCGTGGCCCTGTTCGATCGCGGGCCGAAGGGGTTGACCCTCACGGCGCGCGGTGAGGCGTATCTCGCGGCCTGCGCGCCGCACGTCGAGAAGCTGCTCGAGGCCGATCGGACGATCGCGACGCCCGCCGATCGGCCGCGCGGTCCGGTGTCGATGGCGGCACCGCCGTTGCTGGCGAGGATGTGCGTGGTGCCGGCGCTCGTCGAGTTCCGCGCGAGCTACCCGGAGGTGAGCGTCGAGCTGCGACCGATGGACCGCATGGTCCTGCAGCAGCGGGACGCCCAGGGCTTCGACGTCATCGTGGCGCCCGGTTGGCCAGGCGACGTCGACCTGGTGCAGAGGCCGCTCGCGCAGAGCCGGCTCGTCGTCTGCGCGGCACCCGCCTACTGGGCACGGCACGGCCTGCCGCGCCGCCCGTCCGATCTCCGGTCACACGAGTGCGTGCTCGTGCGCACGCCCGAGGGCGTCGTGCTGGACCTCTGGCGCCACGAGCGCCGGGGCGAGCGGGACGACGTCGTCGTCCGCGGCCACGTCGTCACGGAGAGCCGTGACCTCGCGCTCGAGGCGGTACTGAGCGGCGTCGGGGTCGGACGCCTCGCCGACCTGTCGCTGCTGCGCCACCTGCGCGACGGTTCGTTGCAGCCCGCACTGCTCGATTGGGACAGTGGCGACTCCCCGCCGTTCAGCGCGCTGTACCGCCGCGACGCGCGGCTCGCACCCCAGGTGCGCGCGTGCGTCGAGTTCCTCGCGCAGCGGTTCGCGCTGATCGAGGCGGACTGCACGGCGGCCCTCGGCGAGCGCGCGGCGGCCCCGCGACCCGACTGGGCCACGCGTCGCGGCCGGCGCGCGTCCGCGTCGGGATGAGCACGTCGCGGGTCCCCCGTGCGCAAGGAGCGACTAGACTGCGACGGTCCGAAGCTTGAGGGTCCACGATGCCTGTCGATGCGCGCCGATCGGCGCTCGTACAGCGGTCCCGGTCACGGCGCGTCCTCGCCGCGACGCTTGCGCTTGCGCTTGCGCTCGCAGCGTGCGCGCTGCCGCCCGACGCGGGCCCCGTGCCAGGTGCCGATCGTGTCGCCGAGGCCCGTGCGCTCGCCCCCACCGGCCGCCTGCGCGCCGCGGTCGCGGTCGGCCCGAGCGGCAGCACGTTCCGCGCGGTGCTCGACCCGGCGACCGGTCGGCCGCGAGGCGTCGCGGTCGACCTCGCGGCCGCGCTCGGCGCGCGGCTCGGCGTGCCGGTCGACATCGTGCCCTACGGCGACTATCCGGCACTGCTCGAGGACGCGCGCCGCGGCACGTGGGACGTCGTCTTCCTGCCGCAGGACGCAGCGCGCGCCCGCGTCATCGACTACGGGTCCGCGTACTACCTGCAGTCCTACACCTACCTCGTGCCCGCGGGCTCGCCGATCGCGCGCGTCGACGACCTCGACCGGCCGGGCGTGCGCCTCGCGGTCGCCGAGGGCTCGGTCACCGCGCGCGACCGCGAGGCAGCGCTCAGGCACGCGACGCTCGTCCGGTTCCGCACGCTCGCCGAGATCCGCGACCGGCTGCGCGCCGGCGAGGTCGACGCGACCGGCGCGGGTCGCGAGACGCTCGACGGCCTCGCCGCGCAGATCCCCGGCGCGCGCGTGCTGCCCGATGCGTTCCTCGTCGAGGGCGTCGCGATCGGCGTGCCGAAGGGACGCGGCCCGGGGGCACTCGCGGCCGCGAGCGCGTTCGTCGAGGACGCGAAGCGCGACGGCACCGTGCGGCGCGCGCTCGACGCGGCGGGCTTCCGCGACGCGGCGGTGGCACCGCCCGCGCGCTGAGACCGGCCGCGACCTTCGGGCCGCGGCGCCGGCGACGCGCCGCTCAGGCCGCGGCCTTCGCCGCCGCGTCGGCCCGCTTCGCGGCGAGCGCGTTGCCCACGCGGGACGACGATTTCCGCCCCAGCAGCTCCGAGATCCACTGCCCGACGTCGACGACCGCGTCGAGGTCGACCCCGGTCTCGATGTCCAGCCCGCGGAACAGGTACAGCAGGTCCTCGGTCGCGACGTTGCCGGTCGCGCCCTTCGCGTACGGGCAGCCGCCCATGCCGGCGACCGACGCGTGGAAGGTCGACACGCCCATCTCGAGCGCGGCGTAGGCGTTCGCGACGGCCATGCCGTAGGTGTCGTGGAAGTGCGCCGACAGGCGGCCGATCGGCACGACCTTCAGCGCCGCCTCGAACGCGGCCTGCGTGGCGCGCGGCGTGCCGGTGCCGATGGTGTCGGCGATGTCGATCATGTCGGCGCCGAGGTCGGCGAAGCGGCGCACCACGTCCTCGACCGCGGCGGGCGTCACCTCGCCCTGGTACGGGCAGCCGAGCGCGACCGACACGCTCGCGCGCACCCGCATCCGGTGCTCCTTGGCCGCCTTCGCGACCGGCTCGAAGCGCGCGACCGACTCGGCGATCGAGCAGTTGATGTTCCGCTGCGAGAACGCCTCGGACGCCGCACCGAAGATCACCACCTCGTCGGCCTTCGCCTCGAGCGCGCCTTCGAAGCCCTTCATGTTCGGCGTCAGCACCGAGTAGGTGACGCCGGGCTTCCTGACGATGCGGCGCATCAGCTCGGCCGAGTCGGCCATCTGCGGCACCCACTTCGGCGAGACGAACGAGCCGGCCTCGAGGTTCGGGAAGCCGGCCGCGGTCAGCCGGTCGCAGAGCTCGACGCGGACGTCGGTGGTGATCGGCGTCTTCTCGTTCTGCAGGCCGTCGCGCGGGCCGACCTCGATCAGCGCGACGCGCCGGGGCAGGGACGTGGACATGGTGAGGCTCCTTCAGTAGCCGCGCGTGCGGTCGACGAGGCCGCCGACGGCCTCGCCGCGCGCGAGCGCCGCGAGCTTGGCCGCGACCTGCGCCGCCGAGACCGCGACCTGCGTCGGGCCGGAGACGTGCGGCGTCACGCGGATGCGGGGATGCTGCCAGAACGGATGCGAGGCCGGCAGCGGCTCCTCGCGGAAGACGTCGAGCGTGGCGCCCGCGAGCCGCCCCGAGTCGAGCGCGGCGACGAGGTCGGCATCGACCACGAGCGCGCCGCGCGCGATGTTGACGAGCCAGCCGTCGGGCTGCAGGCGCGACAGCGCGTCGGCGTCGATCAGGTCCTCGGTCTCGGGCGTGCGCGGCGCGAGCAGGATCAGCACGCGCGTGGCCGCGAGGAACGCGTGCCAGCCGTCGGGGCCGTGCAGCACCTCGACGCCGTCGATCGTGCGCGGGCCGCGCGCGTAGCCACGCACCGTGAAGCCCGCCGCGGCGAGGCGGCGCGCGACGTGGGTGCCGAGCACGCCCACGCCGAGCACGCCGACCGGCAGCTCCGCGCGCGGGATCGGCGCGTGCTCGACCCAGCGCGCGTCCGCCTGGTAGGCGGCGTACGCATCGAAGCGGCCGGCGAAGCGCAGCAGCTCGTGCAGGCAGTAGTCGGCCATCAGACCGGCCATGCCCGCGTCCTCGAGCCGGACCACGGTCAGCGCGGGCGGCATGCCCGGATGGCGCAGCAGGCCGTCGACGCCGGCGCCCGCAGAGAAGAAGCCTCGCAGCGCCGCGTGCCGTGCGAAGAAGTCCGCGGGCGGCGACCAGCCGACCGCCCAGTCGGCCATGAAGCCCTCGGGCGCGACCTGCGCGGCGTGGGCCGGGTCGCGGCCGTCGGGCGAGCCGGCGTCGACGAGGACGGTGGTGCCGGGCAGTCGGGCGGCGAGCTCGCGCCGCCACGCGAGGCCCGCCCCGGGTTCGGAATGGGCGACGACGATGCGCATCGCGCGGATCATAGGCGATCGGCGCGAGCGGCTACCATCGGGCGTTCCGACACGAGGAGACCTCCGCATGACCCGACCCCTCGACGACGCGACGCGCACGCGTCCGCCCCGGCGTCCGAGCGACCCCGCGCGCCGCCGCGCGCTCGCCGCCGCCGCGGGCCTCGCCGCCGCGTCCGCCGCGCCGCGCGCGCTCGCGCAGTCCGACTGGCCCGCCAAGCCGGTGCGCATCGTCGTGCCGTTCGCCGCCGGCGGCACGACCGACATCGTCACCCGCACGATCGCCGAGCAGCTCGGCCCGGTGCTCAAGCAGACGATCGTCGTCGAGAACCGCGCGGGCGCCGGCGGCAACGTCGGCGCCGAGGCGGTCGCGAAGTCCGCGCCCGACGGCTACACCTTCCTGATGGGCACGCCGGGCACGCAGGCGATCAACCAGTTCCTGTTCCCGAAGATGCCGTACGACACCGAGAAGGACCTGATCCCGGTGTCGTTCTGCGTGCGCGTGCCGAACGTGATGATCGTGCCGCCCTCGCTCGGCGTGAAGTCGATCGACGAGCTGATCGCGCTCGCGCGCAGCAAGCCCGGCAAGCTCACCTACGGCAGCCCGGGCAACGGCTCGACCGGCCAGCTCTCCACCGAGCTCTTCAAGACCCGCGCGAAGATCTTCGTCACGCACATCCCGTACCGCGGCAGCGCGCCGATGCTCGCCGACCTGATGGGCGGGCAGATCGACATGTCGATCGACAACCTGCCGTCGGCGATCCCGCACATCCGCTCGGGCAAGCTGCTCGCGCTCGGCGTGACCTCGGCGACGCCGAACGCGCAGCTGCCCGACGTCAGGCCGATCGCCGCGTCGCTGCCCGGCTACGAGGCCGAGTCGTGGTTCGTGCTGGTCGCGCCGCGCGGCACGCCCGAGGCGATCGTCCAGCGCGTGTCGGTCGAGGTCGACCGGATCCTGAAGAAGCCCGAGGTGATCGAGCGCTTCCGCGGGCTCGGCGCCGAGCCGGTCGGCGGCACGCCGGCCGACCTCGCCAAGCACATCGCGGCCGAGACGAGGAAGTGGAAGGAGGTCGTCAGGATCTCCGGCGCGAAGGTGGACTGAGGGTGGGCGGCATGACGGACGGACCGATGGACGCGCGTACCGACGATCGTATCGACAACCGCGTCACGCGCCTGCTCGGCGTGCGCTGGCCGATCGTGCAGGCCCCGATGGGATGGATCGCCCGCGCGCGGCTCGCCTCGGCGGTGTCGAACGCGGGCGGCATGGGGGTCATCGAGACCTCGTCGGGCGAGCTCGACGCGATCCGCGACGAGATCCGGCTGATGCGCACGCTGACGGACAAGCCCTTCGGGGTGAACATCGCGCTCGCCTACGTGCGCGATCCCGACATCGTGCGCTTCGTCGTCGACCAGGGCGTGCGCTTCGTGACGACCTCGGCCGGCGACCCGTCGCGCTACTGCGCCGAGCTGAAGGAGGCGGGCCTCACCGTCTTCCACGTGGTGCCGACGCTCAAGGGCGCGCTGAAGGCGGTCGAGGCGGGCGTCGACGGGCTGATCGTCGAGGGCGGCGAGGGCGGCGGCTTCAAGAATCCGCGCGAGGTCGCCTCGATGGTGCTGCTGCCGCTGGTGTGCGCCAAGGTCGGCGTGCCGGTGATCGCGGCCGGCGGCTTCTGCGACGGGCCGTCGATGGCCGCGGCCTTCGCGCTCGGCGCCGAGGGCGTGCAGATGGGCACGCGGATGCTGTCGGCCGCCGAGTCGCCGGTGCACGACGCGTGGAAGCGCGCGATCGTCGGCGCGGCCGAGACGGACACGGTGTTCCTGAACCGCGCCGGACCGGGGCCCGCGCTGCGCGCGCTGCGCACCGAGCGGACCTCGCGGCTCGAGCAGGCGATCCCCGAGGGGGGCGTGCGCGGCGAGTTCGCGCGGGTGAAGGACCTGTACTTCGGCGGCGACATGGAGGCCGCGGTGCCGCTGACCGGGCAGGTCTGCGGGCGGATCGAGTCGGTCGAGACCGTGGCCGACATCGTCGCATCGACGGTCGCGGGGTTCCGCGAGACCGTCGGGGCGATGGCGCGGCGCTACGCGGCGGGCTGAGCCGCGCGGGCCGCGCGGGCGAGGGCTCCTGCCTAGCTGCGCCTCGCGGCCGGGCAGCGGTGCGCGCGGGACGTTTCCGCGGAAACGTCCGTCTTCGGTCGACGGCCGTCGCGCTACCGCCGCCGGGGTGCGCCCGGCGCCCGCGCGAACGGGAGCGTCGACAGGTCCGCCGCCGCCGGCCCCGGGCAGTCGACGTCGACGATCGCGGCCAGGCGCGGTGCGAACGCCGCGCGGAAGTGGTTCTTCGCCTTGACCACCAGCAGCCGCGTGCCGAACGGATCGATGCCGTGCAGCGCGAAGAAGCCCGGATCGTTGGCCGCGCCGACGCCGCTCGCGACCACCACCGACACGCCGTCCACGTCGAGGACCGCGCTCGGCCCGACGTCGACCGCTGCGCCGTGCTCCATCGGCCCGAGGTTCGCGAAGCGGCCGTCGGTGAGCCGCAGCACGCGCGCGACGACCGGCACGCCCGCACCGAACGCGTCGCCGTGGCGCGAGCCGAGCACCGCCTCGATCGTCGCGCCGGGCCCGGCCGCGCGGGCCCGCGCGACGAGCGCCGGATCGGCGAAGTAGGCGAACGCGACCGCGCCCGCGGGCAGCGCGGCCACCGGCCCGTCGGCCTCGCGCCGCATCGCGAGCAGCGTCGCGAAGAGCCCGGGCGTGTCGGCGGCCCCGCCCGACAGCGGATTGTCCGCGGGGTCGGTCACCGCGGCCGGACCGCCGGCCGCGAGCGCGCGCAGCAGGCCGTCGCGCGGCGACAGCAGCCGCGGCTCGAACTCGCCGGCGCGCGCGGCCATCGCCGCGGCGAGCCGATCGGCGACGCGCCGGGCCGCGTCCTCGTGGTGCGCCCACGCCATCGCGGACGCGCCGGTGGTCGGCGTGTCCGCGTACGGGAAGCCGCCGAAGAGCGCCGCGTCGACCACCTCGCCGTCGCGCTCGGCCGCGCGCGCGAGGCCCTGCAGCGAGCGCATCGGCTCGTCGTCGGTGCGCATGTTGAAGCTCGGCAGCAGCCGTCGCAGCGGCACGATCGCGCCGCGGGCGCGCGCACCGCCGCCGAGCCGCGCGGCGAGCGCGTCGAGCGCGCGCGTCGCGGTCGCGTGCATGTCGACGTGCGGATAGGTGCGGTAGACCGTCGCGAAGTCGAGCAGCGGCGCGATCGCCGGGTCCATGTTGCCGTGCAGGTCGAAGCTCGCGACCACGGGCACCGCGTCGCCGAGCTCGGCGCGGACCGCGCGGAGCGCGTCGAGTTCGGGCGCGTCGCGCGCGGTGGTGATCGCCGCGCCGTGCAGCGACAGGTAGACGCCGTCGGGCCGCGTGCGGCGCAACCCATCGAGCGTCTCGTCGAGCCAGTCGGCGAACACCGCCTCCTCGATCGGCCCGCCCGGCGAGGCCGACGCGCAGCGCAGCGCCTCGACGTGCCAGCCGGGCCGCGAGATCGTGGCATCGGCCACCGCGCCGAGTTCGGTCGCGGTGCCGCGCGCGGCCGCGAGCGCCGCATCGCCGCGGGCCCACTCGCGCAGCGCGAACGCATCGCGGCCGGTGGTCGTCGGCGAGAAGCGGTTGCCCTCGAACCATAGGCGTGCGACGGCGATGCGCGTCAAGGCACGCGCCTCGCGGCCGCCCGCCCGGCGATCACGCCGGCTGCGCCGCCGCGAAACCCACCAGCGGCGCGCCCTCGGCGACCTGGTCGCCGACGCGGTAGAGCAGCCGCTCGACGACGCCGTCGGCCGGCGCCGCGATCGTGTGCTCCATCTTCATCGCTTCCATCACGAGCAGCGGCTGGCCGCGCTTCACCGTCGCGCCCGCATCCACGAGCAGCGAGATCACCTTGCCCGGCATCGGCGCGGTCAGGCCGCCGACCTCGTCGGTGTCGTCGCCGGCGTGCGCGAGCGGCGGCGCCCAGCCGAGCTGCCAGTGCGCGTCGGGCAGGAAGAGGTGCAACGTCTCGCCGGCGAGCGCCACCGACGCGTCGAGCCGCGCGTCGCCGGCCAGGCCGGTGATCCGCGCGCCGTCGCGGCGCAGGCCCGACAGGCAGGTGACCGCGTCGCCCGCACGCACCGTCCAGCCACCGCGCGCGTACTCGACCGCGACCGGCAGCGACGCGTCGCCGTGCGTGAAGGCGAGCGTGCGGGTCAGCGGCCCGCCGACGCGAAAGCCGTCGGTGACCGACCACGGGTCCGCGTGCGCGGTCACCGACTCGGCGCTCAGCACCGCGGCCGCCGCCGCGGCGAGCACCTCCGGGCCGGGCGCGGCGGTCGGCGGCGCGAGGGCCTCGCGCTCGCGCTCGATCAGCGCGGTGTCGAGGTCGGCCTCGACGAACGCGCGGCAGCGCATCAGGCGGCCGAGGAAGTCGACGTTGGTCGACGGGCCGACCGCCTCGAAGCGGGCGAGCGCCTCGCGCATCCGGGCGATCGCCTGTGCGCGGTCCTCGCCCCAGACGATCAGCTTCGCGATCATCGGGTCGTAGAACGGCGTGATCGCATCGCCCTCGCCGATGCCGCTGTCGATGCGCACCGCGGCCGGCCGGCCCGACGCGTCGGCGCCGACCGTGAACGCGGCGGCCGCCGGCGTGCGCAGGTGCACCAGCGTGCCGGTCGACGGCAGGAAGCCGCGGTCGGGGTTCTCGGCGTAGATCCGCGCCTCGATCGCATGGCCGTTCGCGCGCAGCTCGGACTGCTCGAGCGGCAGCCGCTCGCCGCGCGCGACGCGCAGCTGCCACTCGACGAGGTCGAGCCCGGTGATCATCTCGGTGACCGGGTGCTCGACCTGCAGCCGCGTGTTCATCTCCATGAAGTAGAACGCGCCCGACGCATCCAGGATGAACTCGACCGTGCCCGCGCCGACGTAGCCGACCGCGCGCGCGGCGGCGACCGCGGCCTCGCCCATCGCGCGGCGCGTCGTCTCGGGCAGCCCGGGCGCGGGGGCCTCCTCGATCACCTTCTGGTGGCGCCGCTGCACCGAGCAGTCGCGCTCGAACAGGTACAGCGCGCCGCCGTGCGCGTCGCAGAACACCTGGATCTCGACGTGGCGCGGCTTGGTCGCGTACTTCTCGACGAGCACCGCGTCGTTGCCGAAGCTGGCCGCGGCCTCGCGCCTGCACGAGGCGAGGGCCGCGTCGAACTCGGCGGCCGCGCGCACGATCCGCATGCCCTTGCCGCCGCCGCCCGCGCTCGCCTTGATCAGCACCGGGAAGCCGATCTGCTGCGCCTCGGCCTTCAGCAGCGCCGGCGACTGGTCCTCGCCGTGGTAGCCGGGCACCAGCGGCACGCCGGCCGCGGCCATCAGCCGCTTCGACTCGGCCTTCAGCCCCATCGCCGAGATCGCCGACGGCGGCGGGCCGATGAAGACCACCCCCGCGTCCGCGCAGGCCTGCGCGAAGCCTTCGTTCTCGGACAGGAAGCCGTAGCCCGGGTGGATCGCCTGCGCGCCGCAGCGCTTCGCGATCTCGAGGATGGCGTCGCCGCGCAGGTACGACTCGCGCGCCGGCGCCGGCCCGAGCCGGTACGCTTCGTCGCAGGCGCGCACGTGGCGCGCGCCGGCATCGGCGTCGGAGTAGACGGCGACGGTGCGCACGCCGAGCCGGCGCGCGGTGGCGGCGACGCGGCAGGCGATCTCGCCGCGGTTGGCGATCAGGATCTTCTCGAACATGGTCTCGGAGGAACTTGAAGGCGCGGAGGATCGGCGCGGTCCGGGCGGTCAGCGCGGCGAGCAGCGTGGCGTGAGCGACCCCATGCCCGCAGGCTACCAGCGCCCCCCCGGGCGGGCAATTCGACCGTACGGCCGCCCCGGCCCGTGGAGCGGAACGGTCGCCGACCGACTCGGCCGCCCGATGCTTCGGGCCGTCGGCGAGCCTGTACGATCGGCGTCCCCGAGACCCGTGCACCCGCCGCCATGACCGTCACGCCGAGCTTCACCCGCGTCGTCCTGTTCACCGACACCGACGGGCGTGCCCGCTTCCGCGAGGAGGCGGTGCCGCTCGCCGAGGGCACGCCGCAGTCGCGGCTGTCGGCGCTGATGCCCTCGGGCGGGCTGCAGCTGCGCGAGAGCCCGGTGGGCTTCCGTTCGCAGTTCCACGTCACCACGACGCCGCAGTGGGTCTTCATCCTGGCGGGGCGCATGGAGATCGGGCTGCAGGACGGCAGCTCGCGGATCTTCGGGCCGGGCGAGCACTTCTACTCGGCCGACGTGCTGCCCGAGGGGGCGAGCTTCGATCCCGCGGTGCACGGCCACTGGAGCCGGCAGGTCGGCGACGCGCCGCTGCGCACGGCGTTCGTGCGGGGCTGAGCGTGACCGCCGCCGCGCCCCGCCACACCGCGCCGTCGGACGACGCCGAACGCGCCGCCTTCGTGCCGTTCGCGCGCGAGCTCGCCGCGGTCGCGGCCGCGGTGATCCGCCCGTACCACCTCGCCGGCATCGCGGTCGACGCGAAGGCCGACGCGACCCCGGTCACCGTCGCCGACCGGCGCGCCGAGGAGGTGATGCGGGCGCTGATCATGCAGCGCTTCCCGGACCACGGCGTGCTCGGCGAGGAGTTCGGCGAGCACCTGCCCGGCGCCCGCTACCGCTGGGTGCTCGACCCGATCGACGGCACGAAGTCGTTCGTCGCGAACACCTTCCTGTTCGGCACGCTGATCGCGCTGCTGCGCGACGGCCGCCCGATCCTCGGCGTGATCGCGAGCCCGCTGACCGGGCACGTGCTGGTCGGCACCGGGGACGCCGCGTGGCTCGGCGACACGCGCGTCTCGGCCCGCCCGTGCGTACGCATCGAGGACGCGACGCTGCTGACCACCGACCACTTCGCGGTCGGCCGCCACCACGACGGGCCGGCATTCGAGGCGCTCGCACGGCGGGCCCGGCTCTACCGGACCTGGGGCGACTGCCACGGCTACTTCCTCGTCGCCACCGGCGGGGCCGACGCGATGCTCGACCCGGTGCTGAGCCCCTGGGACATCATGGCGATCGTCCCGGTCGTCGAGGGCGCGGGCGGCCGCATCACCGACTGGCACGGCGGCGACCCGGTCAGTGGTGCGTCGCTGGTCGCCACCGGAGACGCGACGCTGCACGACGCGGTGCTGGCCGCGCTCGGCCCGCGCCGCTGAGACACCTTCCGGCTCAGGACACCTCGATCCGGCGCTTGAGTTCGGGCGGGTTCGCGAAGGTCTTGCGGAACGCGTCCGCCCCCTCGCTCGCGAAGCGCACGCCCGCTTCCTTGACCGCGGTCTCGGGCACCTTCGACAGCGGCGTGTAGCGCGGGTGGTGGTGCTCGAGGTACGGGTCGTTGCGCGCCGCGTTGTAGCACATGATCACCGTCCAGCGCCGGTTCGGCGAGCGGTTCTGGTCGGAGCGGTGCATCACGTTCGAGTGGAAGAACAGGCCGTCGCCCGGGGCCATCTCGACGTGCACGAGCTCCATCGTCTCGAGCATCCGCTCGACGCGCCGCGGGTCGGCGCCGACCTGCTCGCCGGGCAGCACGCCGTGGTCGACGCGGCCGGCGTGGTGCGAGCCGCGCAGCACCTGCAGGCAGCCGTTCTCCTTCGTCGCGTGGTCGAGCGCGAGCATCATGCTCGCCATGTACGGGAACAGGCAGCCGTTGTGGTACCAGTAGCCGTAGTCCTGGTGCCACTCCCACGCGCCGCCGTCGTACGGCTCCTTGGCGGTGAGCTTCGAGTGGTAGTGGTAGACCTCGCCGCCGAGCATCGACTCCATCGTGTCCACCACGCGCGGCGAACGCGCGGCCAGGCCGTAGACGCTGTCGCCCGGGTGGTTCCAGGTCGCCATCCGCGTCGACTTGCCCTCGGCGTCGGTGCGGTCGTACAGGCTCGCGCGCAGCGCCGGGTCCTGCTCGATCGCGGCGCGCAGGATCGCGATCTCCTCGGCGTCGAACAGCGACTTCACGAGCACGTAGCCGTCGCGCTCGTAGGCGGCCTGCTGCTCGGGGGTGAAGATGGAGGGCATCGTCGGGGTCTCCGGGGCGCGGACCTGACGGTCCGTCGTGGGCTTCCTGCGATGGTCGGTGCCCGCGGGCCTCGGCGCAAGCCCGCGCGACGTCCGGCGGAACCGGCCGCGCGACCGCTCGGCCGGCGAGCCCGGAGCGGGTCGACCGGGCGCCGGCGTCGACGGGGCGGGACGTGCCCACGCGAGGTCCGCGGTCGCGTGCGGATCGCGCGCTTGCCGTGCGCGCGCTGCCGGGCGACAGTGGCGGCCGCACGCCGGAGGCACCCGGCGCGACGACACCACGAGGAGACGCCCCCGATGCTCAGCTACGACGTGATCGAACACGGCAAGCCGCTGCAGTCCCGCATCCGCGAGACCCCGCGCCCGCAGGGCAGCGAGGTGCTGGTGCGGATCGTGCGCTCGGGCGTGTGCCACTCCGACCTGCACATCTGGGAGGGCTACTTCGACCTCGGCGGGGGCAAGCGCTTCTACGTGAAGGACCGCGGCTGCGTGCCGCCGTTCACCACCGGGCACGAGCCCTTCGGCGTCGTCGAGGCGCTGGGCCCCGACGCCCGCGGCGCGGCCGTCGGCGACCGGCGGATCGTCTACCCGTGGATCGGCTGCGGCACCTGCGCAGTCTGCGCCGACGGGGACGACCACCTGTGCCTCGCGACCCGTTTCGTCGGCGTGATCCGGCCCGGGGCCTATGCGAGCCACCTGGTGGTGCCCGACGCGAAGTACCTCGTCGACGCCTCCGGCATCGACGAGGCCTGGGCGGCGACGCTCGCCTGCTCGGGCCTGACGGTGCACAGCGCGATCGGGAAGCTGCCCGCGCTCGCGCCGCGCCACTGGGTCGCGGTGCTCGGCTGCGGCGGCCTGGGCATGACCGCGATCGCGATGCTGCGTGCGCGCGGCATCGACCGCGTGATCGCCTGCGACGTCGACGCGGCCAAGCTCGAGCGCGCGCGCGAGCAGGGCGCCGCACAGGTGCTCGACACGCGCGGGCCCGACGCGCTCGCGAAACTCCAGGCCGCGGCCGGCGGCCAGCTCGCCGGGGTGCTCGACTTCGTCGGCGCGCCGGCCACCGCGACGCTCGGCATCGGTGCGTTGTGCAAGGGCGGGCACTACGTGCTGTGCGGCCTCTTCGGCGGCGAGGTGACGCTGTCGTGGCCGCCGATCGCGCAGCGCGGCATCTCGATCCGCGGCTCCTACGTCGGCAGCCTGCGCGAGCTCAAGGAAGTGGTCGCGCTCGCGCAGTCCGGCAAGATGGCGCCCCCGCCGATCGAGGTGAGGCCCGCGGCCGACGCGTGGCGCAGCCTCGACGACCTGCGCGAAGGCCGCATCACCGGCCGGGTGGTGCTCGACTTCGACGGCGTGCAGGGCTGATCCGGGGTTTCGCCGCGCATGCGCGGCGCCGGATCAGCGGGTTCGGCATGCTTGCCGAACCCCGGCCCGGCGGGCTGAACCGCGGCGCGCGGCGTCCGGCGGCCGCGACGCCGCTCGGGCCTGCCGCGCCGCTCAGCCCGGATCGTCGAGCGCCTCGCGCTCCTCCGCGCGCAGCACCCTCGGTGCGACGATCGGCTCGGTGGTGCCCGGCCTGAAGAACGGGTTCTCGCGCCACCGCCCGGAGAGCCGGGATCCGCCGACGTTGCGCACGACCTTCAGCACCGCGCCCAGCGTGTGCAGCGGCGTGGGCTCGACCTTCGACAGCGCCGAGTCCGCGCTCACGCGCGTGCGTGCCGGGCCCACCGCCGCCTCGAGCGCGGCCGGCGACTCGGCGATGCAGTCGTGGACGAGCCCGACGTAGGAGGTCTTCGGATCGCGCGGCACGTTGCCGATCGGCGTGCGGCAGCAGCCGGCGTACCAGCGGAAGAGACCGTGCGGCTTGAGCGACACGCAGGCCAGCCGGTCGAGCCCGGTCTCGAAGCGGACCAGGCGCGGCGTCGTCGCGACGACGTCCGTGCCGCCGGCCGGATCGAGCGTGCGCTCCGGATGGCCGAGCCAGCGCGCGAAGGCGCGGCAGTCGCGGCAGTAGCAGATCGCGCGGCCGGCGCGCTCGGGCGCCTCGACGCGGCCCGAGACCGCGCCGCAGCCGCAGCGCAGCGCGAGCGTCGTCATCGCCCGCGCCGGTCGGGGCGCCGCGCGGGGTGCCGCGTGTCGGCGTCTCGGCTCATGCCTCGGGGTGCCAGCGCGGCGCGCGCTTCTCGAGGAACGACGCGATGCCCTCGCGGCCCTCGTCGCTCGCGCGCGCCGCGGCGATCCGCCGCGCGGTGTCGCGCACCAGCGCGTCGTCGACCGGCCGGTGCGCGACGTCGCGGATCAGCGCCTTGGTCGCCGCGAGCGCGGCCGGGCCCGCGAGGAGCAGCTGCCCGAGGATCGCGTTGACCGCGCCGTCGAGCTCCTCGGGCGCGGCGATCTCCTGCACGAGCCCGCTGCGGTACGCCTCGGCGCCGTCGAACACCTCGGCGGTCAGCATCCAGCGGCTCGCCGCGCGCGCACCGATCGCGCGGATCACGTACGGGCTGATCATCGCGGGGATCAGGCCGATCTTCACCTCGGTCAGGCAGAACTTCGCGTCGTACGACGCGACCGCGATGTCGCACGCGGTCACCAGCCCGAGGCCGCCTGCGAAGGCCGGGCCGTGCACGCGCGCGACGGTCGGCTTCGGCGACTCGGCGATGGTGCGCAGCAGCGTCGCGAGCTTCGCCGCGTCGGCCTCGTTCTCTGCCGGGCCGTAGCCGGCCGCCTGCTTCATCCAGTTGAGGTCGGCGCCGGCGCAGAACGCCTTGCCGCGGCCGGCGAGCACGATCGCGCGGACCGCGTCGTCCTCCGACGCGGCGCCGACCGCGTCGGTCAGCTCGGCGATCAGCTCGGCGCTCATCGCGTTGCGCACGTCGGGGCGGTTCAGCCAGATCACGGCGACGCCCTGCTGCATCGTCGTCTCGAGGGTGGCGTAGGTCATGGGTCGGGGCGGCTCCGTGTAGGTGGCGCAAGGATACCGGCCCCGGCGCAGGCCCGATCGGCGCGTGGGGTGTCGGCGATCGCCAGCGTCGCGTTCGACCCGGACGGCACGATCGTCCGCTGCGACGACTGCCGGGCGCTCTACCGCCCCGGCACCGTCGAGATGCTCGCGGGGCGCAACGGCGGGCGCCGCGCGTCCTGCCACGGCCGCTCGACGGTGCGATCGGCGCCGGCCAGGTGGGGGCCGAAGCCGGGAGGCCTCAGTCGTTGCGGACGACGGTCGGCGGCATCCAGCTGCCGTCGATGATCGCCTTTTCGGCCCAGTAGGCGCGCATGTACAGCGAGAACGCCCCATCCGGCGCCGGCACCCAGTTCGACTCCTTGTCCGGCCCCGGCGACCGGCTGCCGAAATGCAGGGTCAGCGAACCGTCCGGGTTGTACCTCATGAACGACTTGCTCTTGGTGCCGAGCGAGTAGCGCTTCAGCGGGTTCGGATGGAAGACATGATGTTCGTTGTAGACCGTGAGCGACCAGAACCCGCGCACCGGCGGCTCCTGGCCCTTGGCGAACGTCACGGTGTAGCTGTACTTGCCCTCCAGCTGCCGGCCGTTGCTGTCGACGTCCCGGTACAGATACTTGGTCTCGGTCGGCCGGTTGTCGTACATGTTCGACTTGGCGGTGGCGGTCCGATTGAGATAGTCGGTGCCCCACTGTGCGTTGTTGACCGGCGAGTGCCAGCCGTTGCCGGCTGGCCGGCCGTTCTGATCCCAACGGAAGAAGCCGGCGATGGTGTCCTTGTCGGCCGCGACGAACGATTCGATCAGCGCGCTCCTGATGGCCGGATCCTTCGCCGCGGCCGCCCATACCGACGCGATCCACGCGTAGAGCGCCTCTTCGCCGGGCAGCGGCGGCACCCGCTCCATGACCTCGGGCAGTTGCTCGTAGAACTTTTCCGGAACCACCCACTTGGTCTCCCCGACCGCGCCCGGGGGCGTGGGCCAGCTCGGCAGCCTGCTCCAGTCGCGGACCTTCATCCTGCCGTCGAACTGGCTGAGCGGGTAGAACACCACCTGGTTGATCAGCGGCTGGATGGCGCGGGTCTCCGCCGCGCTGTCGCCCTTGAAGATGCGAGGGATGGAGAAGGCCAGCTCGGTCGAGGAGCGCACCACGGCGGTGATGCCCTTGGGGACCTTGCCTTTCCAGTTCGGCCCGACCATCAGGTAGAAGCCGGGTTTCGTGCCGTAGGGCTTGCCGATCTCGGCGAACTGGTCCGTGCGTGCGTCGTAGAGCGCGTAGATCCAGAACCGGTCGCCGAAATCGGGCACCTGGAAGACCACCGGCTCCTTGTCCAGCGCGTAGTAGCCGGCGCCGTAGACGACATCCTGGTTCGGGCAGGTGACGAACGTCTGCGAGGGATCGACGTAGTCGGTCAGCATCGCGGACTGGTTCACCGGGGCCATCGGCACCACGCCACCGTTGAGACCCGCCACGTTGCCGTTCTGTCCGGTGACGTAGGCGAACCCGGCGCGACGATTGTGCGAGTTGACCAGCGCATAGCCCCAGAGATAGGCCATGCGTCCGACCATCTGCACGTAGGGCGTGCTCATCGCGGTGCCGGGCGGCGGACTCGGGACATCGGCCGGGGTGCGCGGCAGGCGCACCTGCTGCGCCCAGGCGGCAGACAGTCCGAATGCACTGATCGCGAGAACGGCGAGCCGACGACCGAGAACGGGGTTCACTGCGGGACTCCTGAGGGGGGAGGCGGATGCGTGCCTGTTGCGGGGACGGGGCGTTCCCGCAGCCGGACGGCGGGGACGGCGACCGCGCTCAGCGGACCTTGCTCACGTCACCGGGCTTCCAGCTGTTGTCGAGCGCCGCTTCGGTCGGGCCGTAGAGCCTGAGGATCACGAAGAACCCCTTGCCGGGCACGGTCGCCAGCCAGTTGCGAGCCTGGCCCGCGGGGGCTTTCGGGCCGAGGAACACATCGACGCTGCCGTCCGCGTTCGGCACCGGCCTGTCGCGCGACCCGAGAGAGGGAAAAGGCTGGCCATTGGCGAGGCCCGACGCGTTCTCGGCCTCGTACAGCGTCACCGACCAGAAATTGGCGGCCGGAATGCCGCGCGGCAGATTGAGCCGATAGCTGCTTCCGCCCGACAGGTTCGCGCCCTGGCCGTCCGTGAAGGCGATCATGTACTTGGCGCCCTTGCCGGGCACCTGGGACAGCATGCCGGGGCTGACCGAGTAGTAGTTGGTGAAGAACCAGATCCGGGTATCGAGATCCAGGAATCCGCCTGCCGGCCGGCGCCATCCGAGATCGAGCGGCCCCGACGGATTCTCCAGGGTCGCATCGGCCATGGGGTTGATCCAGCGCCGATCGGGGTAGATCCGCAGCGAGCGTCCGCTGACGTTCTCCTCGAAACCCGTGACCCGGCTCATCTTGTAGGCGGTGCGGGCGGCACGATCGAGGATGGCGCGGGTCCGCGGGTCGGGCGCGAAGGGCTGTCCCTTGACGATGCCGATGGCCGCCAGCATGCCCAGCGAATCCGCGTCGGCGAGGTGGCTGCCCTCGCTGTCCACCAATCGCTTGAGTTGCTCGAAGGCTCGCCCGTTCGCGACCGGCAGCATGTCGGCCGGCACCCCGGAGGCGTCGGGAAAGCGCATCGGGCGAGCGGTCTGCCTGCCGCCGAGCGGGTAGATCCTCGACTGCTCGATCAGCGCCACCGCAGGCGTCACGTTGCGCGGATCCTCGTAGAAGGCGCGCAGGAAGATGAAGACATTGTTCGTGCCGGAGCGGTAGACGTAGTGGTCGGGGGGCACCTCACCCGTGTACCCCGGGGGGACGATGAGGAACTTGCCGCCCTTGCCGCCATCCGGACCGGGCAGGCCGACGTCTCCCGCGAAGGCGCCGCCGTCCACCGGGATGGGGCGCTGCCAGAAGTCCAGCAGGATCCCCTGCAGGTTCGGCGGCGCCTCGAAGACGATCGGGCCCTCCTTGCCGAGGTCGACGTAGCTCATCGCGTAGATGACGTCGGAGTTGGGCGTGGTCACCAGCGTCTTCGCATCGAGCCGCTTCTTCCAGATCGGCAGCACTTCGTAACCGCTGCCGAACACCTTCTCCGACCCCTCCTTCATGCCCAGCGTGTTGATGAGCGGCAGCGCCCAGAGGTAGGTCTGCGTCGCACGCTGGAACAGCAGCTCGTCCTTCAGGACGCGGGCCGTCGTCGTGGTGGGCCGGTTCTCGGCGAACGGCGCGTTGGCGAGCGCATCGAAGCGTGTCGTGTCGGCCATCGCCGGCGATGCGGACGACAGGATGCAGGCCGTGAACGCGGCCGCGGCGGCCAGCAGGTTCAGCATTCGCGGAAACTCCATGGCGCTGTGCTCCCTCGGGGGTTGCGACGAGCCTCGCGCGGCTCGGGTCGTGCCCCAGGCGCCGGATTCTCGGGACGAAACTTCAATCAGGCAAAGGCTTGTAACGGATGATCCGCATGCGGTTTGGTTATAGTTCGAGCGCTCGCCGTCGACGCGGCATCACGCCATGAAGATCAAGCTCCATCTGCTGCGCCAGGCACGAGCCCTCGCCGAGCACGGAAACTTCAGCCGTGCGGCCGCGGCACTGAACCTTTCCCAACCCGCCCTGAGCCGGAGCATCAAGGAGCTCGAGGAGCAGGTCGGATTGCAGTTGTTCCTGCGCAGCCGATCGGGTCTGGAATTGTCCGATTTCGGCCGGGTCTTCATGCAGCACGCGGCGGACCTGATCCTGGGCGCGGAGGATCTCGAGCGCGAGGTGGCCCTGGCCAGGGGCCTGGCGACCGGCGAGATCTCGGTCGGCATCGGGCCCTACGGCATGGCGACGCTCGCCCCGATCTGCGCACCGGCGTTCGCGGTCGCGCATCCCGGCGTGCGACTGCGGATCCTCGCGGACTCCCCCTCCACGCT
>JBILTM010000143.1:0-13668 GCA_044371545.1 Burkholderiaceae bacterium | reverse complement strand
CGCGCCCGGGGCGGGGCACCGAAGGGTCGGGTACGCCGACGGACGGTCCGGGCGCCGGATCGGATGCGGCAGGACCCCGGCTCGCGCCCGATGCTCACCCGGCCGGACGGCGCGCGGCCCGGTGCGTGACGACGAGCAGCACCACCGTCGCCAGCGCGAACCCGATCGACGCGTCGAGCACCACCTCGGGCGTGCCCGCCCGGTCGGCCCAGGCGCCGACCAGCCGCGGCAGCATGCCCATCCCGAGGTAGAACATCGTGTAGAACAGCCCGAGGCCGATCGCGCGTGCCGGCGGCGCGAGGAACCGCGCGGGCGCCGCCGAGAGCACGCCGGCCGCGGCGCCCGAGACGAGCCCGGACAGCGTGAGCCAGAGCATCGGGTCGGCGCCGCCGCGGACCGCCGCCAGGCAGCCCGCCCACGCGAGCACGCCGAGCGCCGCGATCGTCGCGGGGCGCCCGGTCCGCTGGACCAGCCAGCCGCTCGCCGGGATCGAGAGGACGAACGTCGCCGACAGCGTCGCGGTCAGTGCGCCGGCGCGCGCCACGTCGAGGCCGCGCGCGACGAACAGCGCGGGCAGGAACGCGACCAGCACCGCGAACGCGACGTTGTAGGTGGTCCAGCCGCCCGCCGCGAGCGCGAGCCGCCAGCCGTCGCCGGGCGCGAGCGAGGACAGCCGCGGCCGGCCGGGCGCCGCGGCCCCGGGCGCGGGCCGGTACAGCGCCAGCACGAGGGCGAGCGAGACGAGTGCGAGCAGCGCGGTCGCGCCGAACGCCGCCGCCGGGGCGCCCCACGCGGCGATCGGCCCGAGGACCAGCAGCCCCAGGCCGATGCCGACCGGCCAGGTGGTCACGAAGATCGACATCGCGAGCTCGATCTCGCGGCCCGCGAACCAGTCGGCCACCATCTTGCTCGCGGTGACGTTGAAGAGCACGCCGCCGACCCCGCCGAGCAGCCGCCCCGCCTGCAGCGTCGCCACGTCGGGCGCGAACGCGCAGAGCGCGCCGCCGACGACCATCGCCGCGGTGCCCGCGACCGCGATCCTGCGGTCGCCCCAGCGCGCGCTCAGCATGCCGCCGGGCAGCGCGAGCACGACGCCGGGGGCGAGGTACATGCCGACCAGCCAGCCGATGTCGGCGAGGCCGAGCCCGTACGCGTCGCGCAGCAGCGGCGCGGTCGCGCCGACCGCCTGGAATTGGAAGCCCATCGCGATCCGCGCCGCGGACAGCACCCACAACGCGCGCCAGCGATCCTGCACGTGCGATTCCCCGAGTCGCGCGCGGCTCCGGACGAGTCGCGCTCTCACGGCGACCCTAGCACCACGCCGCGCCCCGCGCATCCTCGGGGCGGACCAGGGCTGGGCTATGATCGCCCGGCCGCACCGCCTCGGTGGCGGGCACCGCCCGAGACCCCGATGCGCCCACCGCCGCTGCCCGATCCCCTGGATGCCGAGCGTCGCGACCTGAACGGCCGCGCCGGCCGGATCGCGCTCTGGCGCGCCGGGCGCGGCGCGCCGGTGCTGCTCGTGCACAGCATCAATGCGGCCGCGTCGGCCTACGAGGTGCGTCCGGCGTTCGAGGCGATCGCGCGGACCCGCCGCGCGTTCGCGCCCGATTTGCCGGGCTTCGGCTTCTCCGAGCGCGGCGATCGCCGCTACGACGTCGCGCTGTACGTCGCGGCGGTCGAGGACGCGCTCGACGCGATCGCCGAGGAGTGCGGCGACGCGCCGGTCGACGTGTTCGCGCTGTCGCTGTCGTCCGAGTTCGCGGCACGCGTCGCGACGACGCGGCCGGCGCGGATCCGCACGCTGACGATGGTCACGCCCACCGGGCTCGACCGGCGCTCCGCGTCGCTTCGCGCGCCGCCGGGCACCGACCGCGAGGTGCCGGGGGTCCACCGGTTCGTCTCGCAGCGGCTGTGGTCGCAGGCGCTCTTCGACGGGCTGACCAGCCGCGCGAGCGTGCGCTATTTCCTGCAGCGGACCTGGGGCTCGAAGCAGATCGACGAGGGCCTCTGGAACTACTCGTGGACCACGGCCCACCAGCCGGGGGCGCGCTTCGCGCCGCTCGCCTTCCTGTCCGGGCGGCTGTTCTCGAAGGACATCCGCGACGTCTACGAGCGGCTCGCGGTGCCGGTCTGGGTGCCGCACGGCACGCGCGGCGACTTCAAGGACTTCAGCGGCGCCGACTGGACGGCGTCGCGCCGCAACTGGCGGCTGCAGCCGTTCGAGTCCGGCGCGCTGCCGCACTTCGAGCATCCGGCGGCCTTCGAGGCCTCGTTCCGCGCGTTCCTCGGCGAGGACTGACGCGGCTTGCGCGGCGCGCGCCGCGCCCCTACGATCGCGGTCCCTCCGCCGACCGAGCGTCCCGCCGATGTCCGATCCGATGCCGTTCGCGCCACTGTCCGCGCCCGAGGCCCGCGTGCTCGCGGTGCTCGTCGAGAAGCAGCACACCGTCCCCGACACCTATCCGCTGTCGCTGAACGCACTGGTCTCGGGCTGCAACCAGAAGACCAGCCGCGACCCGGTGATGGAGCTCACCGAGGCGGACGCGCGCGACGCGATCGAGGTGCTGCGCGCGCGCTCGCTGGTGATCGAGTCGAGCGGCGGGCGCGTCATGCGCTACGAGCAGAACGCGAAGCGCGTGCTGGGCGTGCCCTCGGAGTCGGTGGCGCTGCTCGCGACGCTGATGCTGCGCGGCCCGCAGACCGCGGCCGAGCTGCGCGCGAACTGCGAGCGGATCCACCGCTTCTCGGACGTCTCGGCGACCGAGGCCTACCTCGAGGAACTCGCCGCGCGCGCGCCCCGGCCCTTCGTGCGGCGCCTCGCGCGCCAGCCGGGCTCGCGCGAGCACCGCTGGGCGCACCTGCTGTGCGGCGAGCCGCCCGAGGAGGCGGCGCCGCAGGGCGTCGCGACGACGGGCGAGGCGCCGCGCGGCTTCGACGCCGAGGCGCTCCTCGCGCGCGTCGAGCGGCTCGAGGCCGAGGTCGCCGCGCTGCGCGCGAGGCTCGACGGCACGACCTGACCGGGCGGCCCCGGGACGGCGGCCCCTCCGAGCGACCCCGACCGCCCGGCACTCGCGGCACCGCTCGCGTACCATCGGTCGGCACGAACCCACGTGGGGCTGGCGCCCGCGCGTCACGGCCGACGCCCCCGAACCGCGAGGAGGAGACCGCCCGTGAGCCCGACCGCCGCCCCCGTCGTCGAGTGCTACTTCGACTGCTCGAGCCCGTGGACCTGGCTCGGCGTGCACCACCTGGTGCCGCTCGCCGAGGAGGAGGGCGCGACGGTGCGCTGGAAGCCGATCCTGGTCGGCGGCGTCTTCAACGCCGTGAACCCGAGCGTCTACGCGTCGCGCGAGAACCCGGTGCCCGCGAAGCAGGCGTACATGCGCAAGGACCTGCAGGACTGGGCGCGCCACGCGGGCCTCGAGATCCGCTTCCCGCCGTCGGTGTTCCCGGTCAACAGCGTGAAGGCGATGCGCGGCTGCCTCTGGCTCGAGCCGCGCGGGCTGCTGCTGCCGTTCGCGCGCGCGGTGTTCGAGGCCTACTGGAGCCGCGACGAGGACATCTCGCGCGACGAGGTGCTGGTGCCGCTCGTCGAGCGGCTCGGCGTCGACGCCGGCGAGTTCCTCGCAGGCATCGCGACGCAGCCGGTCAAGGACGCGCTGCGCGCGAACACGGAGGCGCTGATCGCGCGCGGCGGCTTCGGCTCGCCCACCTTCTTCGTCGGCGACGACATGTACTTCGGCAACGACCGATTGCCGCTGCTGCGCGCGGCGCTGCGCCGAGCGCGCGGCTGAGCGATCAGAGCGCGGGCTGCTGCAGGCGGTCCGCGCCCGCGCGGCCGGCGTGCAGCCCCTCGCGGTACCGCGTCGGGGACTCGCCCGACCAGCGACGGAAGGCCCGTGCGAACGCGCTCTGCTGCGAGAACCCGAGCTCGAAGGTGATCTCGCCGATCGGTCGCCGCGGGTCCTCGATCAGTCGCAGCGCGAGGTCGCGCCGGGTGTCGTCGACCAGCTGCTGCCAGGTCGTGCCGGCGTCGGCGAGCTTGCGGTGCAGCGTGCGCCGGCTCATCGCGAGGTCGCTCGCGACCTGCGTCGCCGTGACCTCGCCGCTGGCGAGCCGCTTGTTCAGCAGCGCCTTGCAGCGCGCGACCACGTCGCTGCGGTCGAGCCGCGCGAGTTCCTCGGCGAGCATCTTGTCGAGCATCCCGACCAGGTGCCGGTTCGAGGTCGACAGCGGCGCGTCGACCTCCGCGCGCGGCAGCACCACGCTGCGCTCGGGCTGGCGGAAGTGCACCGGGCAACCGTAGAAGGCCCGCCACGGCGACGTGTCCGCTGGCTCGGGACGGATCAGGTTCACGCGCAGGGGCTTGAAGTGCGCGCCGGCGTTCGTGCGGCACAGGTCGACCAGGATCGAGAACTCGATGTCGGTGGTCGCCGCCGCGACCAGCGGGTCGCTGCGCGGGTTCGCGAGCACGACCGCGAGCCCGGCGGGCTCGTCGCGCAGCGCGATCGCGGTGCGCTGGCCGATCAGCTGCCAGTAGCGCTGCAGCCGCTCGAGGCCCCGGCGCAGCGACGAGCTGGCGAGCCACGCGTGGCCGAGCGCGCCGAGGTGGGTCGGGTGCCAGCAGTGTGCGGCCTGCAGGCCGAAGGCCGGGTCGCCGCACAGCAGGCCGATCTCGCGGATCACGGCGTCGGTCGCGTCGGCCGGCAGGCGAGCGCTCGGGTCGGCGAGCGTCGCGCGCTCGATGCCGTGCCGCGCGAACACCGGGCCCGGCTCGATGCCCAGCCTGCGCATCAGCTTGTCGAGGATCTGCGCGCTGGTGGCGAGCGTCGTCTCCAACCGTGGGCTCCGTGGGGATCCGGATTCGGGGGGGCCGATTCTGGCACAGACGGTCAAGCCGGTGGCGGCGCCCGTCCGGCGCCGCGTCAAGCGGGGCGGGAGACTGCGTGCATCGACGAGGAGGTCGGCCATGGAACGTGTCTTCGTGCTGACGGTGTGGATCGCTGGGCTCGCGGCGGGTATCGGCACCTGGTGGGCGCTGCTCGCGTGGCTGGGGCCGGCCGTGCTGCTCGCGCCGCTCGCGCTGGCCGGCGCGGTCGTGGTCGGCGGGCCCGCGCACGGCCCGGCGCCGCGCGGGCTGCCGTCGTCCCCGCTGGGCGTCGACTGACCGGGACGCGCCGCGCCGAACCCGAGGAAGCGGCACGCGCCGCTCGCGGCCGCGCCGGGCGGTTTGCTAGTCTTGCGTCGAGGCCGACCGATCGGCCGAACGACGGAGGTCGACGCATGGGACAGATGATCGAGTTCGAGCGGCCCGACGGCGGCCGCTGCCGCGGCTACCTCGCGAGCGCCGGGGCCGGCCGGCCGTCGGTGGTCGTGATCCAGGAGTGGTGGGGCCTGAACGATCAGATCTGCGGCGTCGCGGACCGCTTCGCGCGCGCCGGGTACAACGCGCTCGCGCCCGACCTCTACCAGGGGCGCGTCACGCAGAAGCCCGACGAGGCGAACCACCTGATGACCGGGCTCGACTTTCCCGGCGCGACGCACCAGGACATCCGCGGCGCGGCACGCCACCTCGGCGCGCAGGGCTCGAAGGTCGCCGTGATGGGGTTCTGCATGGGCGGTGCGCTGACGATCGCGGCCTGCGTGCACGTGCCCGAGGTCGCGGCGGGCGTGTGCTTCTACGGCATCCCGCCGAAGGAGTTCGCCGACCCGGCGAAGATCGCGGTGCCGTTCCAGGCTCACTTCGCGAACAAGGACGACTGGTGCACGCCGGCCGCGGCCGACGGCCTGGAGCGCGACATGAAGGCCGCGGGACGCGCACCGGAGGTGCATCGCTACGACGCGGCGCACGGCTTCTTCAACGAGCGGCGCGGCGACGTCTACGACGCGGCCTGCGCGCAGCAGGCGTGGGACCGCATGAGCGCGTTCCTTCAGCGCACGCTCTGAGCACGGGCATGGCCGGGTTCGAGGACGCCGCCGCGCGCTGGAATGGCCGCTACGGCGCGCCGGGCTGGCTCTTCGGCACCGAGCCGAACGACACGCTCGCCGCGCGGGCCGAGCTGTTCGCGCCCGGCGATCGCGTGCTGTGCGTCGCCGACGGCGAGGGCCGCAACTCGACGTGGCTCGCCGCGCGCGGCTGCCGCGTCGTCGCGTTCGACCTGTCCGAGGTTGCGCTGCGCAAGGCCGCCGGGCTCGCGGTCGAGCGCGGCGTCGAGGTCGAGTTCCACCGGTCGTCGACCGACGACTGGGACTGGTCGCCCCGTCCCGGCGAGCCTGCGTTCGACGCGGTCGTCGCGGTGTTCGTGCAGTTCGCGACGCCCGCGCAGCGCGCGGCGATGTTCGAGGGCTTCGCACGGGCGCTGCGCCCCGGCGGCGTGCTGCTGCTGGTCGGCTACGGGCCGCGGCAGATGGCGTACCGCACCGGCGGGCCGGGCATCCCGGAGCACCTGTACGACGAGCCGATGCTGCGCGAGGCCTTCGCCGGCTGGCGCATCGAGCGGCTCGAGCGCTCGCAGCGCGAGCTGCGCGAAGGGTCCGGCCACGTCGGGATGTCCGACGTCGTCGAGCTCGTCGCGCGGCGTCCCTGACCGAACTTCCGCATCACGAGGACAGCCACGATGGCCGACGACGACGTACGCGTCACACGCAATCCGCAGCAGCGCGACGGGCGCGTCGCGATCGCACGGGGCCCGATGCCGCAGGGGGAGGGCGCATGAGCCTCGCGTTCGACTCGGTCGAGCTGCCGGCCTCCGCGCACGCGCTGCGCGAGCGCGTGCGCGCGTTCCTGCGCGAGCAGCGCGAGGCCGGCGCCTACGTGCCGCGCTGCTCGGGCTGGACGATCTTCGACCGCGCGTTCACGCGGTCCTGCGGGCAGGCCGGGCTGATCGGCCTGACCTGGCCGAAGCGCTGGGGCGGGCAGGAGCGCTCGACGCTGGAGCGCTATGTCGTCGTCGAGGAGCTGCTCGCGGCCGGTGCGCCGGTCGGCGCGCACTGGATCGCCGACCGCCAGAGCGGCCCGCAGATCCTGCGCCACGGCACCGAGACGCTGCAGGCCGAGGCGCTGCCCGGCATCGTGCGCGGCGAGACGACCTTCGCGATCGGCATGAGCGAGCCCGACTCGGGCTCGGACCTCGCGAGCATCCGCTCGAAGGCGACGCGCGTCGACGGCGGCTGGCGGCTGTCGGGTCGCAAGATCTGGACGACCGGCGGGCACGTCGCCGACTGGATGATCGGCCTGTTCCGCAGCGAGCCCGCCGATGCGCAGCGGCGTCACGCCGGCATGACGCAGTTCGCGATCCGGCTCTCGAGCCCGGGCATCGAGCGGCGTGCGATCCGCAACCTGTGCGGCCGCGACGACTTCGCCGAGATCACCTTCGACGACGTGTTCGTGCCCGACGCGCACGTGATCGGCACGCCGGGCGACGGCTGGCGGCTGGTCACCGGCGAGCTCGCGTTCGAGCGCAGCGGCCCGGAGCGCTTCCTCAGCGTGTTCCCGCTGCTCGTCGAGTGCCTGCGCGCCGGCCCGCGCGACGACACGCCGGCCGCGCGCGTCGAGCTCGGCCGCGCGGTCGCGCACCTCGCGGCGCTGCGGCGCATGGCGCTGTCGGTCGCCGCGAAGCTCGACGCGGGCGAGGACCCGGCGACCGAGGCCGCGTTGGTCAAGGATCTCGGCAACGCGCTCGAGCGCGAGATCCCGGAGCGGCTGCGCGCGCTGCGGCTCGCCGACCCGGCGACGCCCGCGGCCGACGCGTTCCGCGAGATGCTCGGCGACACCATCGCCGACGCCACCTCCTACACGCTGCGCGGCGGCACCCCCGAGGTGCTGCGCGGCATGATCGCCCGCGGGCTGGGGTTGCGATGAGCGGACACGAATCGATGATCGCCGAGGCGGTCGAGCGGATGCTTGCCGACGCGGCGCCGAGCGCGGGCTTCGACGCGGGCCTGTGGCGCGCGCTCGCCGAGGCCGGCGTGCCGCGGCTGCTGCGGCCCGAGGCCGAGGGGGGCGCCGGGGACGCGTGGCGCGACGCGGCCGCGGTGCTGCAGTCGGCAGGCGCGCATGCGGCGGCGGTGCCGCTCGCCGACACGCTGCTCGCGCATGCGCTGCTCGCCGGCGCGGGCCTCGACTGCGACGAGCGGCCGGTGCGGCTCGAGGTCGCGGGGCCCGACGGTCGTCCCGATCCCGCCCGCGATGCGCCCCCGACCGACGCGCATCGACTGGTCGTCGCGCCCTGGGGCGAGGCGGCGCGCTGCGACTGGCGGCCCCTCGGGGGCGCCCCGCACGGATTCGTCGTCGCGCACGCCGCAGGGGTGCGCGCGCGGCTCGCGCTCGCTTCGGCGGCGATGCTGGTCGGCGCGATGCGCACCGCGATCGCGATGGGCGTGGACTACGCCGGCCTGCGGCGTGCGTTCGGCCGGTCGATCGGGCAGTTCCAGGCGGTGCAGCACCCGCTCGCGGTGGCGGCCGAGGAGGTGGCCGCCTCGCGCGCGGCGCTCGACTGGGCGGCCGCCGGGATGGAGCGCGGCGACGGCACGGTCGCCGCGGCGGTCGCGAAGGCACGCGCCGCCGACGCGGCGGGCCGTGTCGCCGCGGTCGTGCACCAGGTGCACGGCGCGATCGGCTTCACCGCCGAGCACGCGCTGCACCGCTCGACGCGGCTGCTGTGGACCTGGCGCGAGCGCTGGGGCGACGAGCACGACTGGAACGCCACGCTCGGCGCGCTCGCGCTGGCGGGCGGGCCCGACGCGCTGTTCGACCTGCTCGACGGTCGCGTCGGCTGACGCGGCGCGGGGTCCGTCCGCCCATCCGGAGACGACACCGGCCCGCGCCCGATGCCGTCGGCGACGGGCCGACGCCTACGGCGACCGCGGCGCCCGGGCCGGCGGCATCTCGGGTCGATCAGCGGGAACGCGCCCGGAGCGGCGTTCGAGCAGGTCGGCGTCGTCGAAGTGGCGGCGTCCGACGAAGGCGGTCGGCTGCCGGCCCCACTGCCGCATCGACCCCGCGTCGGGGATCCCCATCGGCCAGAACAGCCAGCGCTCCGCGCGCTCGCTGCCCGGCACGCGGCCGCGCGCGTCGAACAGGCTGCGCGTGCCGCCGTGCACGCGCGGCAGCCGGCGCAGCGCGTCGTCGTCGACGAGCGTGTAGCGCACGCCGTCGCGGTCCTCGCGAGGATCGGGCACCGCGTCGATGCCCTCGACCGCGTGCGTGCGCGCCGCGAGCCGCACGCGCAGGCGCGTGCCCTGCGGCACCGCGTCGAGTCGTGCCGGCACGAACGCCCACTCCTCGCGCTTGCTCGGGGCGGGGCGCACCCGCCACGGCCCGACCGGCACGAACAGGTGCCAGCAGCCGCAGGCGTGGATCGAGTCGACCATCGCGACGCGTCCGTCCGCGTCGAGCGTCGCGCGCAGCACCACCGCATCGAGCCGGCCGGCGAGCGGGTCGAGCGGGCCCGCGGGCGCGCGGCGCGGGAACCAGGCGGTGTAGACGAGCTGCACCCGCACGCCGCCGTCCCAGCGCGTGAACGCGACGCGCCCGTAGACCGTCGGCAGCGCGGGCTCGGTGCGCGGCGCGTCGTCGGCGTCGAGCACGACGCGGCCGATGCGGTCGTCGGGCCCGTCGCCGGCCAGCGCCCAGACCGGCGCGTGCGCGGCGAGCAGCGCGTCGCGCGTCGACGCGTCGAGGCGCAGCACGCCGAGCGCGTCGGGGGGCGGCAGCGCCACCGCGGTCCGCGCGGTCACCGGCGGCAGGTATCGCGTCGTGCCGTCGCCGAGCCGCCCGGCGTGCCGCTCGAAGGCCGCGCGCATCGCCGCCTCCTCGCGGGCTACACCGGCCCCGAAGGGCAGCGAGGCGATCGGGTAGAGGCCCAGCGTGCGCAGCGCATCGGAGTAGTCGTCCGGGACGCGCGCGCCCTCGCGCACGCGGGCGATCGCGTCCGGGTCGGCGCGCAACGCGGCGAGCGCCGACGCGCCGCATGCGGCGAGCGCGTCGGTCAGGGCGTCGCGGGGTGCCGCGGCGCGGGCACCGACCACGGGTGAGGACGAGGGCGTTGCGAGGTCGGGGGGGCTCGCGAGGCCGGCGAGGCCCGCGAGGTCCGTATCGGGCAGGTTGCCCACCTCCACCTCGCGCGACCGCGCGTCCGCGTCGCGCATGCGGGCCAGCCAGGCGCCGAGCGCCTCGGCGTCGAGCGGCGCGGAGGCGAAGGAGGCTGCGAAGGAGGCCGTGAAGCGGTCGACGCGCAGCCAGGGCGAGGCCGGGTGGGGCGCGTGCTGCGCGTCGCGTACGCCCGCCGCGTCGACCGCGCGATCGACGGCGCGCACGAGGGCGTCGCAGCGCGCGGGGCCCGCGTCGCGCGGCGCACCCGCGCCCGGCGGGGCCACCGACGCGCACCCGGCGAGGGCGAGCGCGACCGACGCCGCCGCCGCGAGCGCGACGGCGCGATGCGGGGCGAGCCGCCGATCCGGAACGGGGTCGTGGGGTGCGCGGTCCATCGCGGCGATCGTACCGGCCCGCGCGCCGGCCCGCGCGGGACGACCTGCTAGAGTCACGCCCGGATCGGACCCCGGGAACGACGGATCGGCGGATGGACGGCGTAGCGGCGAGCCTCGTTCGGGCGCTCGGGCTGGTGCTCGACGGTGACGGCGCGCTGTGGCCGATCGTCGGGCTCAGCCTGAAGGTGAGCGGCCTCGCGACGCTGCTGTCGGCCGCGATCGCGCTGCCGCTCGCCGCGTGGCTCGCGCTCACGCCGTTCCCCGGTCGCGGCGCCGTCGTCGCCGTGCTCAACGCGATGATGGGGCTGCCCGCGGTCGTGGTCGGCCTCGTGGTCTACCTGCTGCTGTCGCGGGCCGGGCCGCTCGGCGCGCTCGGCATCCTGTTCACGCCCGCGGCGATGGTCGTCGCGCAGTCGCTGCTGGTGACGCCGCTGGTGGCCGCGCTCGCGCGCCAGACGCTCGAGGACGCCCTCGTCGAGTGCGGACCGTACCTGCGCTCGCTCGGCGCGAGCCGCATGCAGACCATCGCGACCCTGCTCTGGGAGGCGCGCTTCTCGCTCGCGACGGCCGTGCTCGCGGGGTTCGGTCGCGCGGCCGCCGAGGTCGGCGCGGTGATGATCGTCGGCGGCAACATCGACGGCGTGACGCGGGTGATGACCACCGCGATCGCGCTCGAGACCAGCAAGGGCGACCTGCCGCTCGCGCTCGGGCTCGGCATCGTGCTCGTGGCGGTGGTGGTCGCGATCAACGCCTGCGCGGCCGGCGTGCGGCAGTATGCGCTCCGACGCTTCGGCTGAGCGCGGGCGGGCCGCGTGCCTGCGCACACGCGGCCTGCGCGTGCGGATCGGCACGCTCGACGTGCTCGACGGCGTCGACCTCGACCTGCCGGCGACCGGGCGCACCGTGGTGATCGGGCCGAACGGCGCGGGCAAGAGCACGCTGCTGCTCGCGCTGCACGGGCTCGTCGCACCGAGCGCCGGCGCGGTCGAGCGCGGGCCGCGGCTCGCGCTGGTGTTCCAGCGGCCGGTGATGCTGCGGCGCAGCGTGCGGGCGAACGTCGAGCACGCGTTGAAGGTGGCGGGCGCGCCGGCGGCCGAGCGCCGGCGACGCGCCGACGCGGCGCTCGACGACGTCGGGCTCGCCTACGCGGCCGCCCGCCCCGCGCGCGCGCTGTCGGGCGGCGAACAGCAGCGGCTCGCGATCGCGCGGGCGCAGGCGCTCGAGCCCGACTGCCTGCTGCTCGACGAGCCGACCTCCAGCCTCGATCCGGCCGCGGGCGCCGCGGTCGAGCGCCACCTGCTCGCCCTGTCGGCGCGCGGCACCGGCCTCGTGCTGACGACCCACGACCTCGCGCAGGCGCGCCGGGTCGCGCAGCACGTGGTGATGATGCACCGCGGGCGCGTCGTCGAGTCGGGTGATGCCGCCGGGTTCTTCGCCGCGCCGCGCACCGAGGCCGCGCGCCGCTTCCTCGCGGGCGAGTGGCTCGACTGATTCAGCCCGCGCCCGCCGCGGGCGGCAGTCCGGCCATCTCGGCGGGATCGACCCAGCGGTCGAAGTCTTCCGGCGCGACGCCTTCTGCGATCGCCGCGTCGCGCAGCGTGCCGCGTGCCGCGACCGCCCGGTGCACGATCCGCGCCGCAGCGTCGTAGCCGATCCGCGGCGCGAGCGCGGTCACCAGCATCCGGCTGTGCGCGACGTGCTCGGCGAGGCGTTCGACGTTCGCCTCGACGCCTTCGACGCAGTGCACGGTGAACGAGCGGCTCGCGTCGGCGACGAGGCGCGCGCTCTGCATCGCCAGGTGTCCGATCAGCGGCTTGTAGACGTTGAGCTCGAGCATGCCGCCCGCGCCCGCCATCGCGATCGTCGTGTTGTTGCCGATCACCTGCAGGCAGGCCATGGTCAGCGCCTCGACCTGCGTCGGGTTCGCCTTGCCGGGCATGATCGAGCTGCCCGGCTCGTTGGCCGGCAGCCGAATCTCGCCGAGCCCGGCATCCGGGCCGCTCGCGAGCAGCCGCAGGTCGTTGCCGATCCGCACGAGCCCCACGGCGGCCGCCGCGAGCGCGCCGTGCGCGGCCACCACCGGATCGTGCGCGCCGATCAGCGCGAAACGGTCCGAGGCCGGCTCGAAGGGCAGCCCGCAGTCCTCGGCGAGTTCGCGGACGACCCCCTCGGCGAAGCCCGGCGGCGCGTTGAGCCCGGTGCCGATCGCGGTGCCGCCGATCGGCAGCGGCAGCAGTTCGGCGACCGCCGGCGCGATCGCCCGGCGCGCGCGCTCGAGCTGCGTCGCGTAGGCGCCGAACGCCTGGCCGAGCGTCATCGGTACCGCGTCCTGCAGGTGCGTGCGGCCGATCTTCACCAGCCCGGCGAACGCGTCGGCGCGCCCGCGCAGCGCCACCGCGAGCCCGTGCAGCGCGGGCTCGACCTCGCGGGCCAGCGCGAGCGCCAGTGCGACGTGGATCGCGGTCGGGATCGCGTCGTTCGACGACTGGCCGCGGTTCACGTGGTCGTTCGGGTGAACGCGCGCGCCGTCCCCGAGGCGGCGTGCGGCGAGGTGAGCGAGCACCTCGTTGACGTTCATGTTGGTCTGCGTGCCCGAGCCGCTCTGCCAGACGGGCAGCGGGAAGGCGTCCCCGTGCCCGCCGGCGATCACCTCGTCGGCGGCGGCCTCGATCGCCGCGCACAGCCCGGACGGCAGCACGCCGAGCGTGCGGTTCGCCCGGGCCGCCGCGCGCTTGACCCGTACGAGCGCGACGATCAGCGCCGGCGCCCAGCGCTCGCTCGAGATGCGGAAGTGCTCGAGCGCACGCTGCGTCTGTGCGCCCCACGGCCGGTCGGCGGGGACCGCGACCTCGCCGAGGCTGTCGCGCTCGATGCGGGTCGGGCCAGGGGGCGGGCAGGGCGGTGCGCTCAACGGGCGGGGCTCCGGGGCGGGGGGGCGGCGGGTCTGGGCGGCGCAGCAGGCGGCCTCGTGCGGGTCAGGCCTGCGGCGGCCCGGGTTCCCGCGCGATCTGCTCGCGCGGCGTGGTCGGGTTCCAGTCGATCCAGCTGCTGTCGCGCCAGCGGGCGGTCGCGCGTTCGAGCGTGATCGCGCCGCCGTCGTGCATCCGGCGCAGGGCCGTCGACTCGCCGTCGACCAGGCCGTCGATGCGCACCGCGACCACGACGCCGCCCGGCTTC
>JBILTM010000142.1:0-13707 GCA_044371545.1 Burkholderiaceae bacterium | reverse complement strand
GGTCGCCGACCCGGATGCGCGCGTGCGCGAGCTCGCGCGCGCGGCCGCGCGCCGCGCTGCCGCGATCTCGGGCGGGCTCGCGCTGCCGCCCGGCCCGCTCGGCGTGCTGACGCTGGTGCCCGACCTGGTCGCGATCTGGCGGATCCAGGCTCAGCTGGTCGCCGACATCGCCGGTGCGCGCGGTCGCAGCGGATCGCTGACGCGCGAGCAGATGCTCTGGTGCCTGTTCCGGCACGCGGCCTCGCACGTGATGCGCGACGTGGTGGTGCGCGGCGGGCAGCGCGCGATCGTCCACCGCCTGACGGTCTCGGCGCTGCAGTCGATCGCGACGCGCCTCGGCATGCAGCTCAGCCACCAGCTGGTCGCGAAGGCCGCGAGCCGCTGGGTGCCCGGCCTCGGCGCGGCCGCGGTCGCGGCCTACGCGTGGTGGGACACCGAGCGCGTCGCGCGGGTCGCCGACGACCTCTTCTCGCGCGAGATCGTGCTCGACCCCGAACCCGGCGCGACGCCCGCGCCGCAGGTCGAGGAGACCGACCGCGGGCGGCGGCTGCGCGCCGCGTCCGGGCGGCCCGCACCGTGAGCCGCACGACGGTCCGCGAGGCCGAGCTCGAGCTGACCGCGATCCGCGCGCAGGGCGCGGGCGGGCAGAACGTCAACAAGGTCTCTAACGCGATCCACCTGCGCTTCGACGTGCGCGCCTCGTCGCTGCCCGAGGACGTGAAGGCGCGGCTGCTCGAGCGGCGCGACGCGCGGATCAGCGACGAGGGCGTCGTCGTCGTCAAGGCGCAGCGCTTCCGCAGCCTCGAGAAGAACCGCGATGACGCGATCGCGCGGCTGCAGGCGATCGTCGACGCGGCGGCCGAGGTGCCGATCGAGCGCCGACCCACGAAGCCCACGCTCGCCTCGAAGCGGCGGCGGCTCGAGGAGAAGGCGCAGCGCGGCCGCGTGAAGGCGCTGCGCGGGCGCGCGGGCGGCGTCGAGGGCTGAGCCGGGGCGCGAGCACTGCTCGGCGGTCCTGCGCGGCGCTATTCGAGCGCCTCGTAGCACTCGGGCACGAAACGCGGCGTGCAGATCGCGAGGAACACCAGGTCGCCGTCGCCGACGTTGGCGATGCGCTGCGCACACATCGGCGGGATCGCGACCACGTCGCCCGGTCCGACCTCGGCGGGCGCGAGCCCGCCGACCTCGACGCGGCCGCGGCCCTCGAGGATCAGGTAGCGTTCGGCGGTGCCGTGCAGCCGGTGCCACGCGGTGACGACGCCGGGCGCGACGCGGGCGCGCGCGATCGACACCGCGGGGTCGTCGGCGACGTTGGACAGCTCGAGGATCGCGCAGCGCTCGTCGGTGTCGTATTCGGCGGCCGCGTCGACGCGGCGCAGGGCGGGTGACTCCACCGCGCGATTCTAGGCCGGCGCGGGCGCGGGGCCTACCGTCGATGCGGGATGGTGCGTGCCGGACGCGTGCGGAGAATCCGCCCGATCATGTCCCTGCCCGACGCGACGCTCGCCGCGTTCTCGTTCTTCAACCTGCTGCGACTGGGGTCGTACTTGCCGCAGATGTGGCGGATCGCGCGCGACGACCACGGCGCGACCGCGATCTCGTACGCGACCTGGGGCACCTGGATCGGCGCGAACGCGTCGACGACCGCCTACGCGTGGATCAACCTCGGCGACGGCTGGCTCGCGTTCGTCAACGGCGTCAACACCGCGTGCTGCCTCGCGGTGTGCGTGCTGACCGCGTGGAAGCGCCGCTGCTGGCGCCGCGCGCACGAAGCCCGGCTACGGGTCCCGTGCTTCGCGCCTCAGAACAACCCGGCCGACAGCCGCCTGCGGTAGTCGCGCACCAGCGCGGCGTCGTCGCACAGCTCGAAGACCGCGAGCAGGCCGCGACGGCCCGCGTCGTTGCCGAACGCGCGGTCGATGCGCACCAGGTCCAGCAACGCGTCCATCGCGTCCTGCCACCGGCCGCGCGCCATGCGCCACTGCGCGAGCCGCAGCCGTGCGGCCGGGTCGGCCGGGGCCGCGTCGACCGCCGCCTGGAGCGGCGCCTCGTCGTCGACGTCGGCGGTCGCCTCGGAGGCGTCGATCATCGCCGCGAGGGCCGCGAGCTTCAGGTCGGCGCGGGCGCGCTCGCGCAGCGGCCCGAACGCGTGCCGCGCGAGCGTTGCGTCGCCCTGGCGCAGCAGCGCGTGGACGTAGGTGGCCCGGACCGCGTCGAGCGACGGGTTGAGCGCGAGCACGGTGCGCAGCACCTCGGCCGCGCGCGGCCACTCGCCGAGCGACAGCAGGTTGCGCGCCTGCTGCAGCAGGTCCTCGCCGGGCCGCGGCGAGAGGCGGGCGACGAATGCGCGCACCTCGCCCTCCGGGCGGGCGCCGACGAACCGGTCGACCGGCTGGCCGCCGCGGAAGACGACGACCGTCGGCAGGCTGCGCACGCCCCAGGCCTGCATCAGCGCCGGGCTGTCGTCGGCGTCGACCTTCACGAGCTTGAAGGCGCCGCCGCCCTCGCGCTCCAGCTTCTCGAGGATCGGCCCCAGCACGCCGCAGGGCGCGCACCACGGGGCCCAGAAGTCGACCAGCACCGGCTGGTCGTGCGAGGCCTCGACGACCTCGGCCTGGAAGTTGGTGGGGTTCCCGTCGATCATGGCTGCGTCCTTCTTGATGTGGCGCAGATCGGGGTGGCGGGGGCGGTTCTCAAGGGGGCGGGGTCCGCCTCGGCCGTCTCGGACAGGGTGCGCAGGAACGCGACGAGGTCGGCGCGGGCCGCCGGGTCGAGCTTCAGAGGGCGCAGCAGCGCCTCGCCGTCGGCGTGCAGGCGCTCGGTGTCCAGCTCGGAGTAGTGTGCAACCACTTCCTCTAGGGTGGCCATGGAGCCGTCGTGTCCGTAGGGGGCGGTGTCCGCCAGCCCGCGCAGGCCGGGGGTGCGGAACTCGCCGAAGTTGCGGTGCGAGGGCGCGAGGTGGCGGGTCCGGAGCGCCGCCTCCGGCGTGGTGGCGTCGGACCAGCGGCCGAGCCGGTTGTACGGGTCGGCGAGCACCGCGCGGATGCCGCCATGCCGCCCGGGGTCGGGCCGGCCGGGCGCGGCCATGTACGGGCGCCCGGCGTCGTGGAACTCGCCGTTGGTGAACGCCGGACCCACGTGGCAGGCCGCGCAGCGCCCGTCGCCGACGAAGCGGCGCAGCCCGCGCAGCGCGTCGGCCGGGTATGCGCGGGCCGCGGCGAGCGCGGCCGCGTCGCCGGGGGGCGCCGCGAGCGCGTCGCGCAGCGTGTCGAAGCGGGTGCGGGGCGACTGCAGCGTCTCGACGTAGGCCGCGAGCGCCTTGGCGACCTGCACGCGCAGCGCCTCGGCGTCGGGCGGCGGGTCGCCGAATGCCGCGCCGCGCAGGCAGGCGAGGGTCGGGTCGCCGGCGAACAGCGCCGCGAGGCGGGCGTCGTCCGCGCCGATCTCGCGCGGATCGAGCAGCGGCCGCAGCACGAAGGCCCACAGCGAGTCGGCGCCGCCGTCCCAGCCGAACCAGTGCACGAGGCGCACGTCGCGCAGCCCCATCGCGTTGCGGTCGAACGGTCGGCCGTCGACGCCCGGGCTGCGCGGCAGGCCGTCGGCGAAGCCGCGTGCCGGGTCGTGGCAGCTCGAGCATCGGCGCGTGCCGTCGACCGACGCTCGCGGGTCGTCGAAGAGGCGCCGGCCGAGCTCGATCGCGGCGGGCCGGCCGGACGCGCGGTTCGTGGGGTCGGGCTCGAACGCGGGCGGCCACGGGCCGTGCGAGACGATCGCGGCGAGCTCGTCGGCCGACAGCCCGAGCGCGGTGCCGGCGTCGGTCGCGGGGGCCTGCGGCAGCGCGCGGCAACCGAGCGCGAGCGCCGCGCAGGCGGCGGCGAACGCGAGTGCCGGCGCGCGTCGGGGGCTCACTTCACCGCGACGTCGTCGACGAGCCGCAGCGCGCGGCCGTCGTGGCGCAGCTCGAACACCACCTGCCAGGCGCCGGGCATGTGGAACAGCAGGCCCTCCGCGCGCATCGGGCCGCCCGGGGCGCCGCTCAGCGCGGGTGCGTAGTTCATGCCGTGGCGATGCGCGGGCATCCAGGCGTCGACCTTCACGCGGTCGATCGCCGCGGGCGCGCCGCCGCGCGGGCACAGCACGAACTCGATCGCGAACGGGCGGCCGACCGCGGGCGCAGGGGAGGCGCGCCAGGCGACGTCGAGCGCATCGCCGGCGATGCGGCGGTCGGTCGGCGCGGCCGCGGCGCGCTCGCAGGACGGGCCGGGCGCGGGGGCCTGCGCAACGGCGGACGGTGCGAGCGGCGACAGCGCCGATGCGGCGAGCAGGAGCGCCAGCGCCACGACCGTCCGCCGCGAGTGCGTGCACCGCCCGAGCGCCGCAGGCCGCACCCGGCGGGGGCGCGAGCCGCCGCGCAGGCGCGGGCCGTGCATCACGGCGCGAGCGGCGCGCGCCGGCTCGCGAGCATGGTCTCGGCGTTGCGCCACGCGATCTTCTCGGCGAGCTCGCGCGGCAGGTCGGCGAGCCAGCGGCGCGCCCAGGCCGCGTGCTCGGTCACGTACCACCAGCGCTCGGGCGTGAAGGTGTCGGTGCCGAGCATGAAGCGATCGGGGAACTCCACGAACGCGTCGCGCCAGTCGGGTGCCACCTTGTCGTTCGACGCGGGGTCGCTGCGGAACGCGAGGTCGGCCCACAGCATCGGATGGCGGCGCAGCGTCGCGCGCACGTCGGCGGGGCTCGCGAAGCCCGCGTGCGCCCACAGGATCCGCGCGCCGGGGTCCTGCCGGAACACGCGCTCGACCGCGTCGGCGTCGCCGTGCAGGTGCAGCAGCAGCCCGTGCTCGCGCGCGAGCTGCACGACCCGCCGCATCACCGGCAGGTCGGCGTCGGCGCCGTAGACGTGGAACTCGCCGATCGCCGCGTAGCGGTGCTTCGCGAGGCGCGACTCGAGGTGCGCGACCACCGTGTCGTCGCGGACCCAGGTGCCGATCTCGTTGCGCGTGCGGTAGGGGCGCAGCGACGGGACCACGAGGTCGGGCGCCTCGGCGTACAGCTTCTGCGTGCCCTCGTCGGAGGAGCTCGACACCATCGCCTTGCGCAGCCCGGCCTTGCGCAGCAGCGCGACCGCCTCCTTCGGCGGCAGCGACTGCCACGCGTCGTGGCTGTAGTGCACGTGCGCGTCGAAGATCGGCAGCTCGGCCGCGCGCGCATGAGGTGCCGGCGCGGCGAGCGCGAGCAGCCCTGCCAGCACCGCGGCGACGGCGGCCGCGCGGCGCGGCGCGGCGTGCGGGGCGGCGGGGACGCAAGGCGGGCGGTGGGGCATCGTCGGGCTCCTGGGCGATCGGGTCGGCCCCGGCGGTCCCTGCACGGGGCGCGCCGGCGCGCGACGAGCATACCCGCGGCCGCGACGCGCAGAGCCGGATCCGGAGCGCCGCGCTGGGGCGCGCCGGCGCAGCCGTTGCGTCGCGCGCCCGCTTCGCCTCCAATGCCCGGACCCGCTCCCCAGACGTCCGGCCCGGTCGCCGGACCCGCCCCGATGCCCGCCCGTGACCCCCCGACCCACCGACCGCCGCGCACCGGGCCCGCGGCCGTCCTCGCGCGCGCCGCGTGCCTCGCGATCCTCGCGCTCGTGCTCTGCGTGCCCGCGGCGCGCGCCGACGAGCCGATGAAGATCGGGTCGAAGCGCTTCCCCGAGTCGTACGTGCTCGCGTGGATCCTCGCCGAGGTCGCGAAGCCGGCCGGCGCGGTGCAGGTGAGGGCGGGGCTCGGCAACACCGCGATCACCTACGAGGCGCTGCGCTCCGGCGCGATCGACGTCTATCCCGAATACCTCGGCACGATCGAGCGCGAGATCCTGCGCGGGCCGGGGGGCGAGACGCCCGCGGCGATCGCCGCGAAGCTCGCGCCGCTCGGCCTCGGCCTGTCGGTGCCGCTCGGCTTCTCGAACGGCTACGCGCTCGCGATGCGCGAAGCGGATGCCGAGCGGCTCGGCATCCGCCGCATCGGCGACCTGGTCCGGCATCCGACGCTGCGCGCCGGCCTGTCCAACGAATTCGTCGGGCGCGCCGACGGCTGGTCCGCGCTCGTCGCGCGCTACCGGCTGCCGCAGGCGCCGACCGGCCTCGACCACGCGCTCGGCTACGCGGCGATCGCAGAGGGCCGCATCGACCTGATGGATGTCTACACGACCGACGCACGGATCGGCACGTCGAAGCTGCGCGTGCTCGAGGACGAGCTCGGCGTCTTCCCGCGCTACGACGCGGTGCTGCTGCACCGGATCGACGCGCCGACGCGCTTCGCCGCAGCGTGGGCGCGGCTGCGCGCGCTCGAGGGCGCGATCGACGCGCCGGCGATGATCGCGATGAACGCGCGCGCCGAACTCGACGGCGCCCCCTTCGAGACCGTCGCGCGCGACTGGGTCGCGGGTCGCGGCGCCGCGCGCGACGCAGCGCGGCGGGGCTTCGTCGAGCGGCTGCTGGAGCCCGACCTCGGCCGGCTCGCGGCGCAGCACGTCGGCCTCGTCGCGGCGTCCACCGGCATCGCGGTGCTGCTCGGCGTGCCGCTCGGCATCGCGATCGCCGCGCGGCCCCGCACGCGCGCCGCGGTGCTCGCCGCGGTCGGTGCGCTGCAGACCGTGCCGTCGATCGCGATGCTCGCGCTGCTGATCGCCGCGATCGGCGCGATCGGCGTGTTGCCCGCGACGATCGCGCTGACCCTCTACGCGCTGCTGCCGATCGTGCGCGACACCGCGGTCGGTCTCGCACAGGTGCCCGAGGGGCTGCGCGCCGCCGCCGACGCGCTCGGGCTGACGCCCGCGCAGCGGCTGCGCCACGTCGAGCTGCCGGTCGCGATGCCGATGCTGGTGGCCGGCGTGCGCACGGCGATGGTGATCGGCACCGGCACCGCGACGATCGCGGCGTTCGTCGGCGCGGGCGGCTTCGGCGAGCGGATCGTCACCGGGCTCGCGCTGAACGATCCGGCGCTGCTGCTGGCGGGTGCGGTGCCGGCCGCGGTGCTGGCGATCGCACTGGAGCTCGGCTTCGAGGCGATCGAGCGGCGGGCGAGGCGGCGCGCGGGCGCGACGGGCTGAGCCGCGCACCGGCGTCAGGCCCGCCCACTCGCCGCGACCGATCGGCGAGGCGCCGGCTTGCCCCGCCGCGCCGGCGGCCGCAGCATGCGGTTCCCCCCTTCTCGACGGAGCGGCCGATGGCCGAGTACGACTACGACCTGTTCACCATCGGCGCCGGCTCCGGCGGCGTGCGCGCGAGCCGCGTCGCGGCCGGCCACGGCGCGCGCGTCGCGGTCGCGGAGGACTACCGCGTCGGCGGCACCTGCGTGATCCGCGGCTGCGTGCCGAAGAAGCTCTTCACCTACGCCGCGCACTTCTCGCAGGACTTCGAGGACGCCGCCGGCTACGGCTGGCGCGTTGCCGGCGCCGAGTTCTCGTGGCCGGCGCTGATGGCCGCGAAGGACCGCGAGATCGCGCGGCTCGAGGGCATCTACCGCAACCTGCTCGCGCAGTCGAAGGTCGACGCGATCGACGGCCGCGCGACGATCGTCGACGCGCACACCGTCGAGGTCGCGGGCCGCCGCGTCACCGCGCGCCACATCCTCGTGGCGACCGGCGGCGCGCCGGTGCGGCCCGACATCCCGGGCGCGGAGCTGTGCATCACCTCCAACGAGGCCTTCGAGCTGCGCGAGCTGCCGCGGCGCGTGCTGGTGATCGGCGGCGGCTACATCGCGGTCGAGTTCGCCGGCATCCTGCGCGGGCTCGGCGCGCGCGTGACGCTCGCCTACCGCGGCGAGCAGGTGCTGCGCGGCTTCGACGACGACGTGCGCGCGCACCTGTCGATCGAGCTGGTCAAGCACGGCATCGAGCTGCGCCTGCACGCCGCGCCCGAATCGGTCGAGCGGCTGCCCGACGGCACGCTGCGTGCGACGCTGCGCACCTGCGCGGGCATCGAGACGCAGGACGTCGACGCGGTGATGCTCGCGACCGGCCGGGCGCCGGCCACGCGCGGCCTCGGGCTGGAGCCGCTCGGCGTCGCGCTCGACGCCGACGGCGGCGTGGTCGTCGACGCGTACGGCACCACCAACGTGCCGAGCATCCACGCGGTCGGCGACGTGACCAACCGGATCGCGCTGACGCCGGTCGCGATCCGCGAGGGCGCCGCGCTCGCGACGACGCTCTTCGGCGGCAGGCCGACGCCGGTCGACCACCGCGACGTCGCGCACGCGGTGTTCTCCGATCCGCCGGTCGGTGCGGTCGGCCTCACCGAGGGCGCGGCGCGCGCGCAGTCGGACGCGGTGATCGTCCACAAGGCGAGCTTCCGGCCGCTGAAGGCGACGCTGTCCGGGCGCGACCAGAAGACGCTGATGAAGCTGGTCGTCGACGCCGACACGCACCGCGTGCTCGGCGCGCACATGGTCGGGCCGGACGCGCCCGAGATCATCCAGGGCATCGCGATCGCGGTGAAGGCGGGGCTCACCAAGGCGCAGTTCGACGAGACCGTCGCGATCCATCCGACCGCGGCCGAGGAGTTCGTGACGATGCGCTGAAGGCCGCGGCCTCGCTACACTTCAGGTCCGTCCTTCCGACGTCGAGCCCGCATGAGCCTGGAGCTGTGGATCGTCTACCTCGCCGCCGCGGTCGGCCTGTCGCTGACCCCGGGGCCGAACGGCCTGCTCGCGCTGACCCACGGCGCGCGTTTCGGCGCCGCGCGCGCGAGCTTCACGGTGCTCGGCGGCGTGACCGGCTTCCTGGTGCTGATCGCCGCGTCGCTCGCGGGGCTGGGCGCGCTGCTCGCCGCCTCCGAGCAGGCGTTCACCGTCGCGAAGTGGATCGGCGCGGCCTACCTGGTCTGGCTCGGGATCCGGCTGTGGAACGCGCCGCCGCCTTCGATGGACGCGGCCCGCGAGGCCGCCGACCACGCCGACCGGCGCCGCTCGCGGCTGTTCGCGCAGGGCTTCCTGGTCGCGGTGTCGAACCCCAAGGCGCTGATCTTCTTCGCGGCGTTCCTGCCGCAGTTCATGCTGCCGCACGTGTCGTACTGGGTGCAGCTCGCGGTGCTCGGCGGTACCTTCGTCGTCGTCGAGTTCCTCTACGAGCTGATGGTCGCCGGCTTCGCGCAGCGGCTCGCGCCCTGGCTCGCGCGGCACGGCCGCTGGTTCAACCGCGTGACCGGCTGCACCTTCGTCGGCATCGGCGCGCTGCTCGCGACCGCACGGCGCGGCTGAGTCGGCCGGTGCCGCGCGATGTCGCCTCCACGTCTTCCGAGGTCCCGTCCATGTCCTGCCGCCCCGCCGCGACCGCGGCCGTCCTCGCCCTGCTCGCCATCGCGCCCGCTGTCGCACAGCCCCGCAGCGGCCAGGCGGTCTACGAGGAGGTCTGCAAGGCCTGCCACGCGACCGGGGAGCTCGGCTCGCCGAAGCTCGGCGACACGAAGGCCTGGAAACCGCTGATCGCCGAGGGCCAGGCGATGCTGTCCAGGACGTCGATCAAGGGCATCCGCAAGATGCCGGCCAAGGGCGGCCGGCCGGACCTGTCGGACCTCGAAGTCAAGCGCGCGGTCGTGTACATGGCGAACGCGGGCGGCGCGAAGTGGACCGAGCCCGCGAAGTGACGCGCGCCGCGCGGCCGCCGCGGCCGCGGCGCACGTTCAGTGCACCGGGAGCGCGTCGCCCGAGGCCATCGCGCCCGGCCACCGGCGCGCGAACGACAGGTACAGCGCCGGCAGCGCGACCAGCGTCAGCAGCGTCGCGCTGACCAGTCCGCCGATCACGACGATCGCGAGCGGCCGCTGCGTCTCGGCGCCGATGCCGTGCGACAGTGCCATCGGCAGCAGGCCCAGCATCGCGAGCAGCGCGGTCATCATCACCGTGCGCAGCCGCACCAGCGCGCCCTCGCGCACCGCGGCGCGGATCGCCTCGAACTCCACGAGCCCCGCGGCGCGCGCGTTGAAGTCCGAGACCATCACCACCCCGTTCAGCACCGCCTGACCGAACAGCGCGATGAAGCCGATCGCCGCCGACACCGACAGCGGGATGCCGGTCAGCCACAGCGCCACGATGCCGCCGATCATCGCGAGCGGGATGTTCGCGATGATCAGCGCCGCGCTCGCGAGCGAGCCGAACGCGTCGAACAGCAGCAGGAAGATCAGCAGGATCGACAGCGGCACGACCCACGACAGCCGCGCCATCGCGCGCTGCTGGTTCTCGAATTCGCCCGACCACAAGATCGAGTAGCCGAGCGGCAGCTTGATCTCCGCGGCGACCAGCCGCTGCATGTCGGCCACGACGCTGCCCATGTCGCGGTCGCGGATGAAGACGCCGATCGCGGCGACTCGCTGGCCGTTCTCGCGCGAGATGTTCATCGCGCCCTCGGTCACCTTGAAGGTCACCAGCTGCGACAGCGGCACCGGCGCGCCGGTCGAGCTGCCGACCAGCACCTCGGGCAGCCGCGGCAGGTCGCGCTGCTCGGGCTTCAGGCGCACGACCACCGAGAAGTGGCGCTCGCCCTCCCACAGCTCGGTGGTCGCCTTGCCGGCGAGCGCCGACTCGACGACCTCCTGCAGGTCGGCGACGTTGACGCCGTAGCGCGCGGCGGTCGCGCGATCGATGTCGATGCGGAACTGCGGCAGCCGGCCGTCGCGGTCGACGAAGCTGCGGGTCACGCCGGCCACGCCGGCGATCCGCTGGCGGATCTGCCGCGCGAGGTCCTTGATGGTGTCGAAGTCGTCGCCCTGGACCTTGATGACGATCTGCCCGTCGATCTGCGAGATGCTCTCGAGCACGTTGTCGCGGATCGGCTGCGAGAAGCTGGGCTCCAGCCCGGGCAGCCGCCCGATCGCCGCGTCCATCTCGCGGATCAGCGCAGCCTTGGTGTAGCCCTTTCGCCAGCGCTCCTCGGGCCGCATCTCGACGAAGAACTCGGCGCTGTTGAAGATCTTGGGGTCGGTGCCGTCGTCGGGACGGCCCACCTTCGAGATCACCGACGCGACCTCGGGGACCGAGGTCAGCGCCTGCCGCACCGAGCGCGCGGCGCGCTGCGCCTCCTCGGGGGCGACCGACGGCGCGAGCGTCACGTTGACCCAGATCGAGCCTTCGTTGAGCTCGGGCAGGAACTCGCTGCCGAGCTGTGTCGCCACGCCGCCCGCCGCGACCAGCGCCGCGAGCGCGAGCGCCGTCACCGTGCGGCGCGCGCGCAGCGCCCAGTCGAGCACGCGCGCGTAGCCGCGCTTGGCCAGCCGCACCACCGCGTTGTCCTCGTGCGGGACGCGGCGCAGGAACCACGCGCAGGCGAGCGGCACCACCGTCAGCGACAGGATCAGCGAGCCGACCAGCGCCGAGCTGACCGTCCAGGCCATCGGCGAGAAGATCCGCCCCTCGTGGCGCTGCAGCGTGAAGATCGGCACGTGCGCGACGATGATGATCAGCATCGAGAACAGCGTCGGCCGCCCGACCTCGACCGCCGCCTCGAGCACCGCGTCGCGGCGCGCGGCCGGGTCGTGGATCTCGGCGTCCTTCAGCTGGCCGAGCCGCCGGAAGATGTTCTCGACGACGATGACCGCGCCGTCGACGATGATCCCGAAGTCCATCGCGCCGAGCGACAGCAGGTTCGCCGGGATCCCGACGAAGCTGAGCCCGAGGAAGGTCGCGAGCAGCGACAGCGGGATCACCGCGGCGACGATCAGCGCGGCGCGCACGTTCGTGAGGAACAGCACCAGTACGAGACAGACCAGCACCGCCCCCTCGAGCAGGTTGCGGAAGACGGTGCCGAGTGTCCGGCCGATCAGCCAGGACCGGTCGTAGTACGGGACGATCTCGACGCCCTTGGGCAGGTGGGCGCGGTTGATCTCCTCGATCTTGCCCTTGATGCCCTCCAGTACCCGGGACGGGTTCTCGCCCTTCCTCATCACGACGATGCCGTTGACGATGTCGTCGTCGTCGCGCCCCTCGAGCGTCTGCCCCACCAGGCCCTGCGCGGGTGCGCCGCCGACGCGCACGTCGGCGACGTCCTTGACCAGCACCGGCACGCCGCGGTGCACCGAGACCATCACGTTGCCGATGTCGGCCGAGCTGCGCAGCTCGCCGATCGAGCGGATCAGGTACTGCTGCGCACCGTGGCTCACCGCGCCGCCGCCGGCGTTGGCGTTCGCGCGGGCGAGCGCGTCGAACAGCTGGCCGAGGGACAGCCCGCGGTCGCGCAGGCGCGCCATGTCCGGGTTGACCTCGTACTGCTTGATGGTGCCGCCCATCGTCACCAGGTCGGCGACGCCGGGCACCTTGCGCAGCTGCTTCTCGACGATCCAGTCCTGCATCTCGCGCAGCTGCTGCGGCGTGTAGCCGTCGCCGCGCAGCCGGAACCGGAAGATCTCGCCGATCGCGGTCTGCGGCGGCTGGATCCTCACCTCGACGTTCGGCGGCAGCCCGAGGCCCTGCAGCCGCTCGTTGACGCGCTGCCGGGCGAGCTGGTCGCTCGGCCGGTCGTTGAAGGTCACCACGGTGAACGACAGGCCGAACTGCGTGTGCGAGAAGAGCCGCACCGAGTCGGGCAGGCCCGAGAGCGCGACCTCGATCGGCAGCGTGACCTGCCGCTCGACCTCCTCGGCCGCACGGCCCGGGTGCAGCGCGATCACGGTGACCTGCGTGTCGGAGACGTCGGGGAACGCCTCGATCGGCAGGTTGTTGAACGCGACGATGCCGCCGCCGACGAACACCGCGAGCGCGAAGACCACCAGCAGCGGCTGGTGCAGCGCGAACCAGACGATCCGACGGATCATTTCTTCGCCTCGGCCTGCGCCGACTTCGGCACGTGGCCGCGGGACAGGATCTGCTGCAGGAAGAGGTTGCCCTCGACGACCACGCGCTGGCCCGGTTCCAGGCCGACCACGCCGACGCGCCCCGGCATCTCGCGCACGATCCCGACCTCGACGCGCGTGAATCCGCCGTCGGGGTCCGCGACGAAGACGTGCCGGCGGCCGTCGACGAGCAGCACCGCCGTCACCGGGACGTGCTCGATCGGGCGGTCGCTCGCGCCCGGCGGCAGCGGGAAGGTCGCGGTGACGTACATCTCGGCCTTCAGCAGCCGCTCGGGGTTCGCGACCGAGGCGCGCAGCCGGAAGGTCCGCGAGGTCGCGTCGATCGAGTCCTCGGTGCGCACCAGCTTCGCGTCGAAGTCCTTCGTGCCCCAGGCGCCGCTGTGCAGCTTCAGCGACGCACCGGCCCGCATCGGCGCGAGCTGCGGCAGCGCGCTCTCGGGCGCGTCGAGCCAGACCCACAGGCGGGTCGGGTCGGTGACGACGAACAGCGGCTTGTCGCCGTCGGGGCGGACCTCCTGGCCCGTCGCCACTGCGCGCTCGACCACCACCCCGTCGATCGGCGCACGCAGCGTGAAGGTCGAGCCGCTGCCGGTCGCGCCGAGCTGGGTGAGCCGCGCGCGCGCGCGCTGGCGCTCGATCTCGGCGCGCGACAGCGCGGCCTCGGCCTCGCGCAGGTCCTTCGCGGCGACCAGTCCGGCGTCGAGCAGCTCGCGCTGCCGGGCGGCGGTCTCGCGCGCGAGCGCCTCGTCGGCCTCGGCGCGGCGCGCGTCGGCGATCGCCTGGCCGAACTCGGGCGCTGCGATCTCGGCGAGCGGCTGGCCGGCGCGCACCGCGTCGCCGACCTGCGCGCGCAGCGCGGTCACCCGCCCGGCGAACGGCGGGAGCACGC
>JBILTM010000141.1:0-13750 GCA_044371545.1 Burkholderiaceae bacterium | reverse complement strand
AGCTTTTGCCTCTAAGGATCGGCTGCGCCGATCCTTGCCCGTCGGACGCCCGCTCGAGGCGGTGCGGCCCAGTCGCGGCGCATCGGCCCCCCTGCACCGGCGCCGTGGGACGTGGGAGGCACGCGGGCACCCCCGCGCTGTGTGGGTGGTGAGATGGCGCGCTGCGCGCGCCACCCCGGGGCGACGGCCTCGCGCCAACCTCGGAGAGCGACGACACCCCTCGACCGTACCGGTCCGCCCGACCTCGACCGTCCCGCGCAACCCCGTGTCGCCGCCCCATCCCCCACGCGTATGATCAGTCCACTCCCGGCCCACCCCATGCCGCCATGAACCATCCCTACGCCACCTCCGCCGCGCTCAAGCGCCCGCTGCCCGAGGCGCTCGCCGAGCGCCTGCGCGCCCGCTTCGGCGACCGCTTCAGCACCGCGCTCGCCGTGCGCGAGCACCACGGCCGCGACGAGTCGCCGTTCCCGGTCACGCCGCCCGATGCGGTCGTGTTCGCCGAGTCCACCGAGGACGTCGTCGAGGCCGTCCTCGCCTGCCGCGAGCACCGCTTCCCGATCATTCCTTTCGGCACCGGTTCCTCGCTCGAGGGCCACCTGCTCGCGGTGCACGGCGGCCTGACGATCGACGTCTCGCGGATGAACCGCGTGCTGACCGTCGCGCCCGAGGACCTGCTGTGCACCGTGCAGGCCGGCGTCACGCGCAAGCAGCTGAACGCCGAGATCAAGGACACCGGCCTCTTCTTCCCGATCGACCCGGGCGCCGACGCGTCGCTCGGCGGCATGACCGCCACGCGCGCCTCCGGCACCAACGCCGTGCGCTACGGCACGATGCGCGAGAACGTCCTCGGGCTGACCGTCGTCACCGCCGAGGGCAAGGTGGTGCGCACCGGCACGCGTGCGCGCAAGTCCTCGGCCGGCTACGACCTCACGCGCCTGTTCGTCGGCTCCGAGGGCACGCTCGGGATCGTCACGGACGTGACGGTCCGGATCTACCCGGTGCCCGAGGCGATGTCGGCCGCGGTCTGTCATTTCCCGTCGATGGCCGACGCGGTCGACACCGTGATCGAGACGATCCAGCTCGGCGTGCCGATCGCGCGCTGCGAGTTCGTCGACGAGGTGATGGTCCGCGCGCTCAACGCCTACTCGAAGACGACGCTGCCCGAGGCCCCGACGCTCTTCTTCGAGTTCCACGGCTCCGAGGCGTCGGCGCGCGAGCAGGCCGAGACCGTCCAGGAGGTCGCGCGCTCGCACGGCGGCAAGGACTTCCAGTGGGCGACGCAGCCCGAGGACCGCACGCGCCTCTGGAACGCGCGCCACAACGCCTACTTCGCGGCACTGCAGATCCGGCCCGGCTGCCGCGCGGTGACCACCGACACCTGCGTGCCGATCAGCCGGCTCGCCGAGTCGATCAACGGCGCGCGCCGCATCCTCGATCGTGCGCCTTGCCCGACGGCGATCGTCGGCCACGTCGGTGACGGCAACTTCCACGCGATCCTGCTGGTGAACCCCGACGATCCGGCCGAGATCGAGCTGGCCGAGTCGCTCAACGACGAGATCGTGCGGCTCGCGATCTCGATGGGCGGCACCTGCACCGGCGAGCACGGCATCGGCTTGCACAAGATCGGCTACCTGGTCGAGGAGGCCGGCGACGACGCGATCGAGCTGATGCGGCGGATCAAGCACGCGCTCGACCCGGACGGGCTGATGAACCCCGGCAAGATCTTCCGCGCCTGAGCGCGCGGCCGAACCGGGTGGACGCCTCCGACCTGCCGACCGGCTGGCACGCTTCGCTCGCGCTGCGCTTCGCGCGGCGCGGCGTCGCGACGCGGCTCGTGCACAACCGCCACGAGGGCCCGCTGCGGCTGATCCGCGCGCTGCCGCAGGACGACGGCCGCTGCCAGGCGGTGATCGTGCACCCGCCGGGCGGCCTCGTCGGCGGCGACCTGCTCGAGCTCGACGTCGCGCTCGATGACGGCGCGCGCGTCGTCTGCACGACGCCCGGCGCGCAGAAGTGGTACCGCGCCCGCGCGTCGGGCGGCGCCGCGAGCGCGCGCACGCGGGTCGTGCTCGGCGCGGGCGCCGCGCTCGAGTGGCTGCCGCAGCCGGCGATCGTCTACGACGAGGCGCGCGTCGACCAGTCGATCGCCTTCGAGCTCGCCGCCGACGCGCGGATGATCGGCTGGGAGTGCCTGGTGCTCGGCCGCGCTGCCATGGGCGAGCGCTTCGCGCGCGGCACGCTGCGCCAGTCGGTGTCGCTGTCGGTCGGCGGCGCGGCACGTTGGGCCGAGCACGCGGCGGCCGACGCGGGCGACCGGCTGTTCGCCTCGCCGCTCGGCTGGGGCGGGCGCACCGTCGCGTGCAGCGTCTGGGCGGTCGCGCCCGGCGAGGCGATCGGCGAGGCGCTGCGCGACGCGTGGCGCGAGACGATCGACGCAGCGCGCGAGTCCGACGAGGGCCGGGCCGCGCGCCTCGACGGCGGTGCCACCGTGCCGACGCCGGGCTTGCTCGCGGCCCGCCTGCTCGCCGATGATTCGCAGGCCGCGATGCGCGTCGCGCAGGCGCTGTGGGCCCGGGCCCGTCCCGAAGTCCTCGGCGCCGCGAGCGCGCCGCCGCGGATCTGGGCCACCTGAGGCCCGCCCCGCACCCACCGGACATCGAGATGGACCTGTCGCCCCGAGAGAAGGACAAGCTGCTGATCTTCACCGCGGCGCTGCTCGCCGAACGGCGTCGCGCGCGCGGCCTGAAGCTCAACTATCCGGAGGCGGTCGCATACATCACCGCCGCGGTGCTCGAGGGCGCCCGCGACGGGCGCTCGGTCGCCGACCTGATGCACTACGGCACGACGCTGCTGACCCGCGACGACGTGATGGACGGCGTTCCCGAGATGATTCCGGACATCCAGGTCGAGGCGACCTTCCCGGATGGCACCAAGCTGGTGACCGTCCACCACCCGGTCGGCTGACCCTCCGGTCACGGGTTCTCGCGGTGCGCGCGGCGCACCGCCCCAGTGCTTCGTGCCCGCGATCACGATGGCACGGATGTTGCGAACTCCAGGTCCGAGCGCGGCTGCACCGCGCCGCCCCCGATCCGAGTCGCATCCCCGCACCTCCAGAGGACCCCCGATGACCCAACGTCGCGATTTCATCAAGGCAGCCACGGCCGGTGCCGCGGTCACGCTGCCCGGCCTGACCGCCTCCAACATCGTCTTCGCGCAGGACAAGACGCCGATCAAGGTCGGCGTGCTGCACTCGCTGTCGGGCACGATGGCGATCTCCGAGACCGCGCTGAAGAACACCGCGCTGATGGCCTTCGAGGAGATCAACAAGAAGGGCGGCGTGCTCGGCCGTCCGCTCGAGGCAGTGGTCGTCGACCCTGCGTCGAACTGGCCGCTGTTCGCCGAGAAGGCCCGCCAGCTGATCTCGCAGGACAAGTGTGCGGTGACCTTCGGCTGCTGGACCTCGGTGTCGCGCAAGTCGGTGCTGCCGGTCTACGAGGAGCTCAACGGCCTGCTGTTCTACCCGGTGCAGTACGAGGGCGAGGAGCTGTCGAAGAACGTGTTCTACACCGGCGCGGCACCCAACCAGCAGGCGATCCCGGCGGTCGAGTACCTGATGGGCAAGGGCGGCGGCAACGCCAAGCGCTGGGTGCTGCTCGGCACCGACTACGTCTACCCGCGCACGACCAACAAGATCCTGCGCTCGTTCCTGAAGTCCAAGGGCGTCGCCGACAAGGACATCGACGAGAGCTACACCCCGTTCGGTCACAGCGACTACCAGACCATCGTCGCGAACATCAAGAAGTTCGCCGCTGGCGGCCGCACCGCGGTGGTCTCGACGATCAACGGCGACTCGAACGTGCCGTTCTACAAGGAGCTGGGCAACGCCGGCCTGAAGGCGAAGGACGTGCCGGTGGTGGCGTTCTCGGTCGGTGAGGAGGAGCTGCGCGGCATCGACACCAAGCCGCTGGTCGGCCACCTCGCTGCGTGGAACTACTTCATGTCGGTGAAGAACCCCGAGAACGAGGCCTTCATCAAGACGTACCGCGACTGGGCCGCGCGCAACAAGGTTGCCGACGCCGCCAAGACCGTCACCAACGACCCGATGGAAGCCACCTACGTCGGCATCCACATGTGGAAGCAGGCGGTCGAGAAGGCGAAGTCGATCGAGGTCGACAAGGTCCGTCCGGCGATGTACGGCCAGACCTTCAAGGCGCCCTGCGGCTTCACGCTGACGATGGACAAGTCGAACCACCACCTGCACAAGCCGGTGATGATCGGCGAGGTCAAGGCCGACGGCCAGTTCAACGTGGTCTACAAGACCAAGGAGCCGATCCGCGCGAACCCGTGGTCGCCGTTCATTCCCGGCAACGAGAGCAAGCAGAACGCCTGACGGGCCGAGCGCCGCGCGACGCGCGCGGCGCGCCTCCCGTCATCCGAGTTTTCCTGGGGCAACGCAGCAGCGATTCGGGGGCGGCGAACACCGCCGCCCCCGCCTTTTCTCGCGGCGTTCGTCCCGTGCCCCCGAAGCCACGATGAACCTGTTCCCACGGATGCGCGCCTGGCGCGCGGCGCTCGCCCCGGCGTGGCTCGTCATGCTGCTCTGCACGCTGTCGGCCGCGGCGCTCGCAGGCGTCGACGCCGAGGCGCTGAAGAAGCTCGCATCCGACGACTTCGACGAGAAGGGCGCGGCGATCGAGGCGATCGCCGCGAATCCCGACGCCCGCACGCTGCCGGTGCTCAAGGCGCTCGCCGACGGCCAGCTGCTCGTCGACGGGCAGGGCGGCGGCTGGATCAAGACCGACACCGAGGTGCTCGACGCCCTGACCGGCACGCCCGCCAAGCTCCCCGACCCGGCGCCCGACGAGGTGTCGATCAACAACATGCTGCGCGGCCAGATCGACGCCGCGCTGGCCGCGCTGAAGCTGTTCGCACCCGAGCGCGACGTGCGGCTCGCCGCGGCCCGCTCGCTGCAGGGCGGCGAGGACGACGCGCTGCGCGACACGCTGAAGGGTGCGCTCGACAAGGAGGGCGACGCCGACGTGCGCGATGCGATCGCGCTCGCGCTCGCCGCGATCGACGTGAAGTCCGACGACCCGAAGCTGCGGCTGGACGCGGTGCGCACGCTCGCCTCGAGCGAGCGCGCCGAGATGCGCACGCTGCTCGCCGCGATGGTCGAGCAGAAGGCCGACGGCACCTGGACCGAGCCCGACGACGCGGTCCGCACCGCGGCGCGCGCGGCGCTGTCCGAGGTTTCTGGGCGGCTCGCGCGCGCCGAGTGGTTCGGCCGCATCTTCGCCGGCCTGTCGCTCGGCAGCATCCTGATGCTCGCGGCGATCGGGCTGGCGATCACCTACGGCCTGCTCGGCGTCATCAACATGGCGCACGGCGAGATGATCATGATCGGCGCGTACGCGACCTTCGCGACGCAGTCGGCCTTCCGCGCGCTGATGCCCGATGCGATCGCCTGGTACCCGGTGGTCGCGCTGCCGGTCGCCTTCGTGGTGGCCGCGACGGTGGGCATCGTCATCGAGCGCACCGTGATCCGCTGGCTCTACGGCCGCCCGCTCGAGACCCTGCTCGCGACCTGGGGCGTGAGCCTGATCCTGATCCAGTCGGTGCGCCAGATCTTCGGGCCGCAGAACGTCGAGATCGAGAACCCGTCGTGGATGTCCGGCGGGATCCAGTTCGGCTCGCTGGTGCTGCCCTACAACCGGATCGTCATCATCGGCTTCGCGCTCGCGGTGCTGATGGCGGTCGCGCTGGTGCTGAACCGCACGCGGCTGGGCCTCTTCGTGCGCGGCGTCACTCAGAACCGCCCGATGGCCTCGGCGGTCGGCGTGCCGACGGATCGGGTCGACATGATGGCCTTCGGGCTCGGCTCGGGCATCGCGGGGCTCGCCGGCGTCGCGCTCTCGCAGGTCGGCAACGTCGGCCCCGAGCTCGGCCAGTCGTACATCATCGACTCGTTCATCGTCGTCGTGCTGGGCGGCGTCGGGCAGCTCCTCGGCACGGTCGTCGCCGGCTTCGGGCTGGGCGTCGCCAACAAGCTGCTCGAGCCCTGGCTCGGTGCGGTGATCTCGAAGATCCTGATCCTCGCGCTGATCATCGCGTTCATCCAGAAGCGTCCGTCGGGGCTGTTCGCCCTGAAGGGCCGCGCGGTGGAAACCTGACCGTGCTGACGGCACCCCGGCGCAGCCTGTTCACGCCCGTGCAGTGGGCGCTGCTCGCGCTCGCGTTCCTGTCCATCGGCGTCGCGGTGCCGCTCGCGCACGCGTGGCTGCCCGTCGATCACGCGCTGCGTCCGTCGACCTACGCGGTGACGCTCTCGGGCAAGTTCATGTGCTACGCGATGGTCGCGATCGCGATGGACCTGATCTGGGGCTACACCGGCATCCTCAGCCTCGGCCAGTCGCTGTTCTTCGCGCTCGGCGGCTACGCGTTCGGCATGTACCTGATGCGCGGCATCGGCCGAGAGGGCCAGTACCAGAGCGAGCTGCCGGACTTCATGGTGTTCCTCGACTGGAAGACCCTGCCCTGGCACTGGTGGAACAGCGATTCGTTCCTCTGGAGCGTGTTCCTCGTCGTCGCCGCGCCCGGGCTGCTCGCGTTCGTGTTCGGCTTCTTCGCGTTCCGCTCGCGGATCAAGGGCGTGTACTTCTCGATCATCACGCAGGCGCTCACCTTCGCGTTCATGCTGCTGTTCTTCCGCAACGAGACCGGCTTCGGCGGCAACAACGGCTTCACCGACTTCAAGACGATCCTCGGCTTCCGGATCACCGACCCGTCGACCAAGGCGTGGCTGCTGGCCGCCACCGCGGTGGCGCTCTTCGGCACCTTCGTGCTCGCGCGCTGGCTGGTCACGCGCAAGTTCGGCCGCGTGCTGCAGGCGATCCGCGATGCCGAGTCGCGCGCGCGCTTCTGCGGCTACGACACGCTCGGCTACAAGCTCGGCATCTGGACGCTCGCGGCGGTGATCAGCGGCGTGGCCGGCGCGCTCTACGTGCCGCAGGTCGGCATCATCAACCCGAGCGAGATGTCGCCGGCGAACTCGATCGAGGTGGCGATCTGGACCGCGGTCGGCGGCCGCGGCACGCTGATCGGGCCGGTGATCGGCGCCTTCCTCGTCAACGGCGCGAAGAGCTGGTTCACGCAGGCGTTCCCGGAGTACTGGCTGTTCTTCCTCGGGCTGCTGTTCGTGCTGGTGACCCTCTTCCTGCCGCGCGGCGTGGTCGCGCTGTTCGACCTGGTGCGGCGCAAGCCGCCCGCCGAGCCCGAGCCGACGCCCGCCGAGGCGCGGCCGGCGGCGGCGCCGGCGCGCGTCGCCGCCGCCGGGCCGAGCGAGGGTCGGGCGTGAGCCCCGCCGCGACCGCGTCCGCGGACGACACCCGCTCGGGCGAGGGGGCATCGCAGGCGTTCGGCCACCTGGTCACCGGCGGCGTCGACGTCTCGCACAAGGCGATCCTGTACCTCGAGGGCGTCACCGTCAGCTTCGACGGCTTCCGCGCGCTCGACGACCTGTCGCTGACCCTCGACGACGGCGAGCTGCGCTGCATCATCGGTCCGAACGGCGCCGGCAAGACCACGATGATGGACGTCATCACCGGCAAGACGCGGCCCGACGCCGGCCGCGTGTTCTTCGGCCAGACGATCGACCTCACGCGGCTCAGCGAGTCGCAGATCGCGCAGGCCGGCATCGGCCGCAAGTTCCAGCGTCCGACGGTGTTCGAGACGATGTCCGTCTTCGAGAACATGGAGCTCGCGCTGAAGACCGACAAGCGCGGGATGGCGAGCCTGCGCGCGAAACTCGACTCCGAGCAGCTCGGTCGGATCGAGTCGATCCTCGAGCTCACCAACCTGCGCGGCGAGGTCGAGCGCATCGCCGGCACGCTGTCGCACGGCCAGAAGCAGTGGCTGGAGATCGGGATGCTGCTGTCGCAGGAGCCGCGCGTGGTGCTGCTCGACGAGCCGGTCGCCGGCATGACCGACGCCGAGACCGACAAGACTGCGGAGCTGTGCCTGCAGCTCGAGAAGAAGCACACCGTCGTCGTCGTCGAGCACGACATGGAGTTCGTCTCCAAGATCGCGCGCAAGGTCACGGTGCTGTGCGAGGGCAGCGTGCTCGCCGAGGGCGCGATGGACACGGTGCGCAACGACCCGCGCGTGATCGAGGTCTACCTGGGGCGGTGAGCGCCGCACGATCGCATCGGAGGCGCTCGCGCCCCCTCGGGGGGCTGGGCCGAAGGCCCATGGGGGTAATGTGAAATGCTGAAGATCGAGGGCCTGAACCAGTACTACGGCGGCAGCCACACGCTGCGCGACGTGTCGATCGTCGCCGAGACCGGCGCGGTCACCGCGGTGCTCGGCCGCAACGGCATGGGCAAGACGACGCTGCTGAAGTGCCTGATGGGGCTGCTGCCGGTGAAGTCCGGCCGCATCGAGTTCGACGGCGTCGACATCACGCGCCTGAAGCCGCACCAGCGGGCGCAGCTCGGCATCGCGCTGGTGCCGCAGGGCCGGGAGATCTTCCCGCGCCTCACCGTCGAGGAGAACCTGCTGATCTCGATGGCGGCGACCGGGCAGAAGGAGCGCGGCGTGCCGGGCTGGGTCTACGAGACCTTCCCGATCCTCAAGCAGTTCGTCCGCCGTCGCGGTGGCGACCTCTCGGGCGGCCAGCAGCAGCAGCTCGCGATCGCGCGGGCGCTGGTCACCAAGCCGCGGCTGCTGATCCTCGACGAGCCGACCGAGGGCATCCAGCCGAACATCATCCAGGACATCGAGCGCGTGATCGCGGGGCTGGCCGCGCAGCGGACGATGGCGATCCTGCTGGTCGAGCAGTACTACGACTTCGCCCGCACGCTCGCCGACCGGTACGTCGTGCTGCAGCGGGGCGAGGTGCTGCAGTCGGGCGCCGGCGCGGCCATGGACGCCGACGGCGTCCGGGGCCTGCTGGCGGTCTGATAACCGCGTCCCGCGCGAGCCGGATCCCGATGCCTCGGTGTACGCTAACGGTCGACCCGACCGGGCCGCGCGACGCGGTCCGCGGGCGTCGCGAGAAAGGGTGCCGATGACTCCGGGCGAACTGCTGGTCGACGACGGCGAGATCGAGCTGAACGCCGGCCGCCGCCGGATCGTGCTGACCGTGCGCAACGCCGGCGACCGGCCGATCCAGGTCGGCTCGCACTACCACTTCGGCGAGACCAACGCCGCGCTCGAGTTCGACCGGAAGGCCGCGCGCGGCTTCCGGCTCGACATCGCGTCGGGCACCGCGGTGCGCTTCGAGCCCGGGCAGTCGCGCACCGTCGAGCTGGTGGCCTACGCGGGCACGCGCACGGTCTACGGGTTCCGCGCGATGGTGATGGGGCCGCTGGACGGGCCGGCGAAGAAGGCGGCATCTGCCGGGAATGCCGGGCCCGCGAAGAAGGCCGCGCCGGCGAAGAAGGCCGCGCCGGCGAAGAAGCCCGCTTCGGCGAAGCCCGCCGCGCCCGCGAAGAAGCCGGCCGCGAAGAAGCCCCCCGCGTCCTCCCGCAAAGGCTGACCACCATGGCGAAGCTCTCGCGCCGCGCGTACGCGGAGATGTACGGCCCCACCGTCGGCGACCGGCTCCGGCTGGCCGACACCGACCTCGTGATCGAGGTCGAGCGCGACTTCACGGTCTACGGCGAAGAGGTCAAGTTCGGCGGCGGCAAGGTGATCCGCGACGGCATGGGCCAGTCGCAGCTGACCCGCAAGGACGTCGTCGACACGGTGATCACCAACGCGCTGATCGTCGACGCGGTCGCCGGCATCGTGAAGGCCGACGTCGGGCTCAAGGACGGTCGCATCGCCGGCATCGGCAAGGCGGGCAACCCGGACGTGCAGCCCGGCGTGACGATCGCGATCGGCGCCTCGACCGAGGTGATCGCAGGCGAGGGCATGATCCTCACCGCCGGCGGCATCGACTCGCACATCCACTTCATCTGCCCGCAGCAGGTGGAGGAGGCGCTCGCCTCCGGCATCACGACGATGATCGGCGGCGGCACCGGCCCGGCCACCGGCACCAACGCCACGACGGTCACGCCCGGCGCGTGGCACCTCGCGCAGATGCTCAAGGCCGCCGACGGCCTGCCGATGAACATCGGCTTCACCGGCAAGGGCAACGTGTCGCGGCCCGACCCGATCGCCGAGCAGATCGAGGCCGGCGCGATCGGCCTGAAGCTGCACGAGGACTGGGGCACGACGCCGGCTGCGATCGACAACTGCCTGTCGGTCGCGGACCGCTACGACGTGCAGGTCGCGATCCACACCGACACGCTGAACGAGTCGGGCTTCGTCGAGGCGAGCATCGCGGCGATGAAGGGCCGCGTGATCCACACCTACCACACCGAGGGCGCCGGCGGCGGCCACGCGCCCGACATCATCAAGGTGGTCGGCGAGACCTTCGTGCTGCCGTCGTCGACGAACCCGACGCGGCCGTACACGGTCAACACGCTCGACGAGCACCTCGACATGCTGATGGTGTGCCACCACCTGGACCCGTCGATCGCCGAGGACCTCGCGTTCGCCGAGAGCCGCATCCGCCGCGAGACGATCGCCGCCGAGGACATCCTGCACGACCTCGGCGCGATCTCGATGATGTCGTCCGACAGCCAGGCGATGGGCCGGCCGGGCGAGGTGATCCTGCGCACCTGGCAGACCGCGCACAAGATGAAGCAGCAGCGCGGCCCGATCCACATCGACGAGGCGCGCGGCGACGGCGGGCGCAACGACAACTGGCGCGTCAAGCGCTACATCGCGAAGTACACGATCAACCCGGCGATCACCCACGGTGTCTCGCACGCGGTCGGCTCGATCGAGCTCGGCAAGTGGGCCGACCTGGTGCTGTGGCGCCCGGCGTTCTTCGGCGTCAAGCCCTCGCTGATCCTGAAGGGCGGCACGATCTCGATGGCGCTGATGGGCGATCCGAACGCGTCGATCCCGACGCCGCAGCCGGTGCACTACCGGCCGATGTTCGGTGGCTTCGGCGGTGCGATCGCCGCGGGGTCGCTGACCTTCGTGTCGCAGGCGGCGCTGAAGGCGGGCATCGGCAAGCGCCTCGGTCTCGCCAAGCCGCTGGTGCCGGTCAAGGGCATCCGGAAGCTCAAGAAGTCGGACATGGTGCTCAACGGCTACGCGCCGCGGATGCAGGTCGACCCCGAGACCTACGAGGTCCGCGCCGACGGCATGCTGCTGACCTGCGAGCCGGCGACGAGCCTGCCGATGGCCCAGCGCTACTTCCTCTTCTGAGCGGAGCCCGCCGATGCCGATCGTCATGGCCACCGCGCTCGCCGGCGCCGATGCACGCGCCGACGAGGTCGTCGAGCTGCCGTTCGCCTTGCGCGAGCGCTCGCGCTTCCGCGCGACGCTGCTGTCGGGCGAGGAGATCGGCGTCGACCTCGCGCGCGGCACGCTGCTGCGCCACGGCGACCGGCTGCGGCTCGACGACGGCCGCGTCGTCGCAGTCGAAGCGGCGCCCGAGCGGCTGCTCGAGGTGCACGCGCACGATGCGCCCGGGCTCGCGCGGATCGCCTACCACGTGGGCAACCGGCACGTGCCGATCCAGGTCGGCGACGGCTGGCTGCGGCTGCTGCCCGACCACGTGCTGCAGGCGATGATCGAGCGGCTGGGCGGCCATGTGCACGAGGTGGAGGAGGGCTTCCAGCCCGAGTCCGGGGCCTACGGCCACAGCCACGTCCACCACGCGCACGACGACCAGGGGCACGGCGGGCGGATCCACGCGTTCGATCCGCGGCACGAGCACCGGCACGAGCACGAACACCGCGACCACGAGCACCACGACCACGATCACGATCACGATCACGACCACGGCCCGGGCGGCGGGCACGAGCACCCGCGGAGCGGGCGTCGATGAGCGTGTCCGCGTCGATCGCGCTGCTGCAGCTCGCGAGCCCCGCGCTGCCGATCGGCGGCTACAGCTACTCGACCGCGCTCGAATGGGGCGTCGATGGCGGCGCGGTCCGCGACGAGGCGGGTGCGCGCGAGTGGATCGCCGACGCGCTCGGGCTGTCGCTCGCGTCGTTCGAGGGGCCGCTCGCGCGCGAGGCGATGCGCGCGGCCGCCCGCTGGCCCGCGCCGGACGCGGCCGACGCGCTCGAGTCGCTCAACGCCGCCGCGATCGCGGCGCGCGAGACCGCCGAGCTGCGGCTGGAGAGCGAGCAGATGGGCTACTCGCTCGGGCGCTGGCTCGAGGCGGTGTGCCCGGAGCCGGACGCCGACGCGTGGATCGCCGCGCGGCTGTCGCCGCTCGCGCTGCCGGTCGGCTGGGCGATCGCGGCCACGCGCCTGGGCCTCGCCGAGCGCGACGCGCTGCTCGGCCTCTTCTGGGCGTTCGCCGAGAACCAGGCGATGGTGCTGATGAAGGCGGTCCCGATGGGCCAGATCGCCGCGCAGCGGCTGCTGCGCTCGCTCGCCCCGGAGCTCGATGCCGCGGTCGAGCGAGCGCTCGCGCTGCCGCGCGAAGCCTGGTCGAGCGCCGCGCCCGGCCTCGCGATCGCATCGGCGCGGCACGAGACGCAGTACTCCAGACTGTTCAGGTCCTAGACGAAGAGAGCAGATGAGCAACCACGGACCCCTTCGGGTGGGCATCGGCGGGCCGGTCGGCTCGGGCAAGACGGCGCTCACGCTCGCGCTGTGCCGCCGGCTGCGCGAGAAGTACGACATCGCCGCGGTCACCAACGACATCTACACGCGCGAGGACGCCGAGTTCCTGGTCAGGAACGACGCGCTGCCGAAGGAGCGGATCCTCGGCGTCGAGACCGGTGGTTGCCCGCACACCGCGATCCGCGAGGACGCGTCGATCAACCTCGAGGCGGTCGACCGGCTGTCGCGCGCGTTCCCGGCGCTGCAGATCGTGTTCGTCGAGTCCGGCGGCGACAACCTCGCGGCCACCTTCTCGCCCGAGCTGTCCGACCTGACGATCTACGTGATCGACGTCGCGGCCGGCGACAAGATCCCGCGCAAGGGCGGGCCCGGCATCATGAAGTCCGACCTGCTCGTCATCAACAAGATCGACCTCGCCCCCTACGTCGGCGCGTCGCTGGAGACGATGGACCGCGACGCGCGCCGGATGCGCGGGGAGCGGCCGTTCGTGTTCTCGAACCTCAAGGTGGGCCACGGGCTCGACGACATCGTGTCGTTCATCGAGCGCCGCGGCCTGTTCGCCTGACCTCCTCCTCCCTTCGCAACGACACCGATCGAGAAAGGCCCGAACCGATGCGTGCTCCTTCCGCTGCTCCGCTGGCCGGCGCCCTGGCGCTGGCGACCGCCGCCGTCCCCGCGTTCGCGCACGACGGGCACCTCCACGACGGGCTGGCCGCGGGGCTCGCGCATCCGCTGGGCGGCGTCGACCACCTGCTCGCGACGCTCGGCATCGGCCTGGTGGCCGGCCTGGTCGCGGCCCGTCCGGCCGATGCCGGTCGCGCGGCGGTCGGCTCGCGCGTCGTGTTCGCCGGCGCGCTCGGCCTCCTCGCCGGTGCGCTCTGGTCGATGTTCTCGGGCCGCGTGCCGGGGCTCGTGGCGCTGCCGGGGGGCGTCGTCGAGGCCGCGGCCGCGCTCGGGCTGCTCGCGATCGCGGCCGCGCTGCTGCGCGTCGAGCGGATCGGCGCCGGCGGGCTCGCGGCGCTCGCGCTCGCGGTCGCGCTGCCGCACGGCTGGCTGCACGCCACGCAAGGGGCGGGCGCGGCGTTCTTCGGCGGGCTCGCGATCGCGAGCG
>JBILTM010000140.1:0-13773 GCA_044371545.1 Burkholderiaceae bacterium | reverse complement strand
CCGCCCACCCCGCCGATCCGACGAGCCCCCGATGCGACCTGCCGTCAAGCCCGCCTGCCCCAACTTCTCGTCCGGCCCCTGCGCGAAGCGCCCGGGCTACGACGTCGCCAGCCTCGCGCTGCAGACGCTCGGGCGCTCGCACCGCTCCGCGATCGGCAAGAAGGCGCTCGCCGCGGCCTGCAGCGAGACCGCGCGACTGCTCGGCCTGCCCGAGGGCTACCGCGTGGCCGTGGTGCCCGGCTCCGACACCGGTGCGATCGAGATGGCGATGTGGTCGCTGCTCGGTCCGCGCGGCGTCGACGTGCTCGAATGGGAGTCGTTCGGCGCCGGCTGGACGACCGACATCGTCAAGCAGCTGAAGCTGTCCGACGTGACCGTGCACGGCGCCGACTACGGCACGCTGCCCGACCTGTCGAAGGTCGACTTCCGCAAGGACGTGGTGTTCGTGTGGAACGGCACGACCTCGGGCGTGCGCGTCCCCGACGGGGACTGGATCCCCGCCGACCGCGAGGGCCTGACGCTGTGCGACGCGACCTCGGCGGTCTTCGCGATGGACATGCCGTGGGACAAGCTCGACGTCGTGACCTACTCCTGGCAGAAGGTGCTGGGCGGCGAGGGCGCGCACGGCATGCTGATCCTGGGCCCGCGCGCGGTCGCGCGGCTCGAGGCGTACACGCCGCCCTGGCCGATGCCGAAGGTGTTCCGCATGAAGTCGGGCGGCAAGCTCACCGAGGGGCTGTTCAAGGGCGAGACGATCAACACCCCGTCGATGCTGTGCGTGGCCGACTACCTCGATGCGCTGCAGTGGGTCGAGCGGATCGGCGGCACGAAGGCCACGATCGCGCGCAGCGAGGCGAACCTGAAGGTACTGGCCGACTTCGTCGCCGCGCACGACTGGATCGACTTCCTCGCGAAGGACCCGGCCACCCGCTCGAACACCAGCGTCTGCCTGAGCGTGGCGCTGCCGCCCGAGCGCGTGGCCGCGATGGTGAAGCTGCTCGAGGCCGAGGGCGTCGCCTACGACATCGGCTCGTACAAGGACGCGCCCGCGGGCCTTCGGATCTGGTGCGGCGCGACCGTCGAGGCCGGGGACCTGCGCGCGCTGATGCCCTGGCTCGAATGGGCGTACGCGCAGGTGCGCCAGCCCGCCGCCGCCTGAGGCGCGCGATGTTCAAGGTCCGCACGTACAACCGGATCGCGATCCGCGGTCTCGACCGCTTCGACCGCGGCAGCTTCGAGGTGGGCAGCGACATCGGCCATCCCGATGCGTTCCTGATCCGCAGCCAGGCGCTGCACGAGGTCGAGTTCCCGGACACGCTGCTCGCGATCGCGCGGGCCGGGGCCGGCGTGAACAACGTCCCGATCGCGCGGTGCAGCGCGGCCGGCGTCGTGGTGTTCAACACGCCGGGCGCGAACGCCAACGCGGTCAAGGAGCTGGTGGTCGCGGGCATGCTGCTGTCGGCCCGCGGCATCCTGCCCGGCATCGCCTGGGTGGGGAGCCTCGCCGGCACGAGCGACGCCGCCGCGATGTCGGCGACGATCGAGAAGGAGAAGGCGCGCTTCGCGGGCACCGAGCTGAAGGGCCGCACCCTCGGCATCGTCGGGCTCGGCGCGATCGGCTCGATGGTGGCCGACGTCGCGCTCGCGCTCGGCATGAAGGTGCTCGGCTTCGACCCGGCGCTGTCGGTCGACGCCGCGTGGCGGCTGTCGAACGCGGTGACGCGGATGGAGAACCTGCAGTCGCTGCTGGCGCGCTCGGACCTGGTCACGCTGCACGTGCCGGCGATCGAGGCCACGCGCCACCTGGTCGACGACGAGGCGCTGCGCCTGTTGAAGCCGGGCGCGGTGCTGCTCAACTTCGCACGCGAGTCGATCGTCGACGCCGCGGCCGTGCGGCGCGCGCTCGACGCGGGCCGGCTCGGGCGCTACATCTGCGACTTCCCCGAGCCGGGCCTCGTCGAGCACCCGAAAGTGATCTCGATGCCGCACATCGGCGCGAGCACCGAGGAGTCGGAGGAGAACTGCGCGGTGATGGCGGCCGACCAGCTGGTCGACTACCTGCGCACCGGCAACGTGACGAACGCGGTCAACTTCCCGGCGGTGCGACTGGAACGCGCGCTCGGCACCACCCGCCTCGTCGTGCTCAACGACAACGTCGCCGGCGTGCTCGGCCACGTGCTGTCGGTGCTCGCGGACCGCGCGGTCAACGTGGTCGACATGGTCAACAAGAGCCGCGGCGAGCTCGGGATCAACCTGATCGACGTCGAGGCCGCGATCGGGGAGGCGGTCGTCGCGGCGATCCGCGCGGTGCCGCACGTGATCCGGGTGAGGGTGCTGGGGCCGGTGGAGGGGCGCTGAGCGGCGTCAGCCGAGCGCCGCGGCGGACATCGGATAGGTGGGCACGCCGTCGTCGCCGACGCGATGGCACGCCACCCGGTGTCCCGGCAGCACCTCGCGCAGCGCCGGCGCCTCGGCGCGGCAGCGCTCCTGCGCGAACGGGCAGCGTCCCGCGAAGCGGCAGCCCGGCGGCACGTCGATCGGGCTGGGCGGGTCGCCCTGCAGCCGGATCCGCTGCCCGCGGGCGCGTGCCTTCGGGTCGAACGACGGCGCGGCCGACCACAGCGCGAGCGTGTACGGGTGCAGCGGCCGCGAGAACAGCGACTCGCGAGGCGCCTGCTCGACGACGAGCCCCAGGTACATCACCGCGACCTCGTCGCACATGTGGCGGATCACGCCGAGGTCGTGCGAGATGAACAGGTAGGTCAGGCCGAGCGAGTCCTGCAGCCGGCGCATCAGGTTCAGGATCTGCGCCTGGATCGCGACGTCGAGCGCCGAGACCGGCTCGTCGCAGACGACGAGCTCGGGGTTCGCGGCGAGCGCCCGCGCCAGCACGATCCGTTGCCGCTGGCCGCCGGAGAACTGGTGCGGGAACAGCATCCGCTGCTCGGGGCGCAGGCCGGTCTGGGCGAAGAGCTCGGCCACGCGCGCGTCGCGTGCCGACGGATCGCCGGCCTCCATCAGGTCGAGCGCCTCGCGCACCGCGTCGCCGGCGCGCTTGCGCGGGTTCAGCGACGCATAAGGATCCTGGAACACCATCTGGAAGCGGCGCCGCGCGCGGCGCAGCACTTCGCCGCCCGCGTTGCCGATGTCGTCCTCCCCGAGCCGGATCGTGCCTCCGGTGTGCCTGACCAGCCGCATCACCGCGAGCGCGGTCGTGCTCTTTCCCGAGCCGCTCTCGCCGACGATGCCGAAGGTGCGTCCGCGACGCACGCCGAAGCTCACGCCGTCGACCGCGCGCACCACCGCCTTCGGGCGCCCGAGCAGCCCGCCGCCGATCGGGAAGTGCACCTTCAGGTCGTCGACGCGCAGCAGCACGTCGTCCGCGCGCGGGTGCGCGGCGGCCGGGCCGGTCGCGGGGGTCGTGCCGCTCACGCCGCGGACTCCCGCGGCGAGGCGTGCAGCCAGCACAGCACGCGTCGCCGCCCGCCGTCGAGCACCGTCTCGGCCGGCAGGCCGGCCCGGCAGGCGGGCATCGCGTGGCGGCACCGGTCGGCGAACGCGCAGCCGCCGCGCCGCTCGAGCAGCGAGGGCACGGTGCCGGGGATCTCCTCGAGCTGCCCGCCGGCGGCCGCGGTGCGCCGCCCCGGCGCGCATGCGATCAGCCCCTGCGTGTAGGGGTGCAGCGGCTCGCCGAGCACCTCGGCGACCGGGCCCTCCTCGACGATCCGGCCGGCGTACATCACCGCGACGCGGTCGGTCATCTCGGCGATCGCGCCCATGTCGTGCGTGATCAGCACGACGGCGGTCCCGGTGCGCTCGCGCAGGTCGGAGATCAGGTCGAAGATCTGCGCCTGCACCGTGACGTCGAGCGCGGTCGTCGGCTCGTCGGCGATCAGCACGCCGGGGTCGCAGGCGAGCGCCATCGCGATCATCACGCGCTGGCGCATCCCGCCGGAGAACTGGTGCGGGTACTCGTCGACGCGCCGCGCGGGCGCCGGGATGCCGACGGCTGCGAGCATCTCGACGGCGCGCTCGTGCGCGGCGCGGCGGTCGAGCCCGCGGTGCAGGCGCACCGCCTCGGCGATCTGCTCGCCGACGGTGAACACCGGGTTCAGCGAGGTCATCGGCTCCTGGAAGATCATCGAGACGCGGTTGCCGCGGACCGCCCGCATCGATGCGTCGTCGAGCGCCAGCAGGTCGCGCCCCTCGAAGCGCACCCGCCCGGCGGTGATGCGCCCGGGCGGATTCGGGATCAGGCGCATGATCGCGAGCGCCGTCATGCTCTTGCCGCAGCCGGACTCGCCGACCAGCCCGAGCGTCTCGCCGCGCCCAAGCGCGAGCGACACCGATTCGAGCACTCGAGCGACGCCGGTGCGGGTGTCGAACTCGACCGACAGGTCCTCGACCTCGAGCAGCGGCGCGCTCATCGCAGGTGCATCTTCGGGTTGAGCGCGTCGTTCAGGCCGTCGCCGACCAGGCTCACGCCGAGCACGGTGAGGAAGATCGCGAGGCCCGGGAAGGTCACTGCCCACCACGCATCGAGCATGTACTTGCGGTTCGAGCCGATCATCAGGCCCCAACTCATCACGTTCGGGTCGGACAGCCCGAGGAAGCTGAGCCCGGCCTCGAACAGGATCGCGACGCCGATGATCAGCGTGGCGGACACGATCAGCGGCGGCGCGGCGTTCGGCAGGATCTCGCGCAGCATCAGCCGCAGGTGCCCGGCGCCCAGCGCGCGGGCGGCGCTCACGTACTCGAGCTTGCGCAGGCGCATGAATTCGGCGCGCGCCAGCCGCGCGGTCGAGGTCCAGGTCACCATGCCGATCGCGACGATCGCGGTGGTCAGCGACGGGTCGAACAGCGTCATCAGCACCATCGCGAACAGCAGCGAGGGCATCACCTGGAAGATCTCGGTGAAGCGCGACAGCGCCTCGTCGATCCAGCCGCCGAAATAGCCGGCGAGCGCGCCGACCGCCAGGCCGATCGTGACCGTGATCGCGGCGGCGGCGAGCCCGACCGCGAGCGTCGCGCGGCCGCCGAGCACCATGCCGGCGAGGATGTCGCGGCCGAGGTAGTCGGAGCCGAGCGGAAGGGTCGCGTCCTCGAAGGGCGGCGTGAAGGGGCGGCCCACGATCTCGAACGGCGCGACCGGCCAGAGCAGCGGGCCGAGCGCCATCAGTGCGACGACCGAGCCGAGCAGCACCAGCCCGAGCATCGCGGCCCGGTTGCGGCGGAACACACGCCAGGCCTCGCGCGACGGCGAAAGCACCTCCAGCCGGGCGGCGGGCGGGGCAGGGGCGGGGGGCGAGGCGGGCGCCGTGCTCATCGGTCGGCGTGTCCTCAGCGCGTCCGCAGGCGCGGGTCGATCCAGCGGTAGGCGAGGTCGGTCAGCAGGTTCGCGACGATCACCAGCATCGACGAGAAGAACAGCACGCCGAGCAGCGTCGGATAGTCGCGCCCGAGGATCGAGTCGTAGGCGAGCGTGCCGAGGCCCGGCCACGAGAACACCGTCTCGACGAGCACCGCGCCCGAGATCAGGTTGCCGAACTGCAGGCCCGCGATCGTGACCACCGGCATCAGCGCGTTGCGCAGCGCGTGCTTCCAGACGACGAAGCGCTCGGCCAGCCCCTTGGCGCGTGCCGTGCGGATGTAGTCCGATCCGAGAACCTCGAGCATGCTCGCCCGCGACAGGCGGCTGTACTGCGCCATGTACACGATCGCGAGCGTGAACGCCGGCAGCACCAGGTGGTGCAGCACGTCGAGCGTCGTCACGAACCAGCCGCCGTAGACGCGCACGTCGCGCATGCCCGCGATCGGCATGATCGGGATGACCTTGCCGAACAGGATCACCAGCAGGATCCCCGTCCAGAACGTGGGCATCGAATAGCCGACCAGCGACAGCACGGTGACCGCGCCGCTGCCGACGCTGTGCGGGCGCCGCGACGCCCAGACCCCGACCATCGTGCCGACCGCGATCGCCGCGAGCAGCGCGGTGAGCACCAGCAGCACCGTCGCCGGAAGGCGCTGCAGGATCAGGCCGGTCACCGGCTGGTTGTAGAGGTAGGAGGTGCCGAGGTCGCCGCGCAGCGCGCGGCCGACGTAGGTGGCGTACTGCTCGAGGATCGGGCGATCGAGCCCGTAGGTCCTGCGGATCTGGTCGAGCGTTGACTTGTCGGCGCCGCCCATCTCGCCGGCGATCACCATCGCCGGGTCGCCGGGTGCCGCGTGGATCAGGACGAAGTTGATCGTCAGCACCGCGAAGATGAGGCCTGCCGCATAGGCGAGGCGCTTCGCGACGACGGTGGCGATCGACATGGCTGGTTCAGTGTACCTGCCGCGCCGCGGCGATGCGCGCGGCGATCTCGCGCGCGTCGAGCGCGCCGCGCAGCCCGATCGTGACCAGCCGCGCGGGCGCGTCGGCTTCGGCCGCCGGGCTGCCGGACAGGGCGGGCCCGGTGCGCACGCGGGTGCCGACCGCCTGGAGCACCGCGCGTCCGCCCGCGGCGTCGAGCAGCGCGCCCTTCGCGCGCACCAGGCCCAGCGCGGGGTCGGCGAGCGCCGTGCCGAGCGCCGCGAGGTCGAACCGGCCCGCGAGTTCGAAGCTCGCGCTCTCGAAGACCGCCGCTGCGGGCGGCGGGCGGCGGGCGGGGCCGAGCCGCGGGCCGCGGTCCGGCGCGCCGTCCGGAGCCGCGCGCAGCGGCGCGTCGCCGATCCCGAGCACCACCTCCGGCGGCACCGCCGACTCGACCGCCTCGACCACGGGCGCCCGGGGCGCCGCCGCGTGCAGCCACGCGCGCAGCGCCGGCATCGCCTCCCCCGGCACCAGGTCGACCTTGTTCAGCACCAGCAGGTCCGCCTCGGCCAGCTGCTGGCGGACCGTGTCGCCGACGTGCCGGTCGTCGGCACGCGCGCGCACCGTCTCGGCGTCCACCAGCACGACTGTGCCGTCGACCGCGATGCCCGGGGCGAGTCGTGCCGAGCGCGCGACCGAGCCCGGCAGCGCGACGCCGCTGGTCTCGAGCAGCACGAGGTCGAACGGCGGCTCGCTGCGCGGCAGCGCGACCAGCGCCTCGAGCAGGTCGCTGCCCACCGAGCAGCACACGCAGCCGCCGGCGAGGTTCATCACCGAGCCGTCGCGCGAGACGATCAGGTCGGCGTCGATGCCGACGTCGCCGAAGTCGTTGACCAGCACCGCGATGCGCCGCCCGTCCGCGGCGCGCAGCAGGCGGTTGACCAGCGTGGTCTTGCCGGCGCCGAGCCAGCCGCCGAGGACGATCGCGGGCAGCACCGTCGGCTCAGGCCGTGGCGGCCGGGAACACGCGGCCGCCGTGCACCGTGCCCCAGACGCCGACGTCCTTCAGCGCCTCGGGCGCGACCTCCAGCGGGTCGTCCTCGAGCACCGCGAAGTCGGCCCGCTTGCCGCATTCGATCGAGCCGACCTCGTCGTCCAGGTGCAGCGTGTGGGCTGCCCCGAGCGTGATCGCGCGCAGCGCGTCGGCCACGCCGATGCGCTCGAATTCGCCCAGCGTGCGCCCGGACGCGGTGCGTCGGTTGACCGCGCACCAGGCGACGTGCAGCGGCCCGAGCGGCGTGACCGGCGCGTCGGAGTGGATCGTCCACGCGACGCCCAGCTCGTCGGCCGAGCGGCACGGGTTCATCCTCTCGGCGCGGTCCGGGCCCACGGTCTGCGCGTAGTGCGCGTCGCCCCAGTAGAAGTGGTGGTTCGCGAAGAAGTTCGCGCACATCCCGAGCGAGGCCATCCTGCGCAGCTGCGCCCGGTCGGCGAGCTGGCAGTGCTGCAGCGTGAAGCGGTGGTCGGGCGCGGGCTGCTCGCGCAGCGCGTCGTGCATCGTCTCGATCGCCAGTTCGATCGCCGCATCGCCGTTGGTGTGCGTGTGCACCTGCACGCCGTGGCGCAGCGCGAGCCCGTAGAGACGGCGCAGCGTCTCGGGCTCGATGTACCACAGGCCTTGCGGCGCGCCGTTGTGGTAGCCGGGCCAGCGCATGCGCGCGGTGAAACCCTGGATCGAGCCGTCGGCGTGCGCCTTCACGCGGCCCAGGCGCAGTCGGTCGGTCGAGCGCGCCTTCAGCGCGAGCGCGCGCTCGATCGCGTCCTTCGGGGCGTAGCCGCGCACGTGCATCGCCGGCACGAAGCGCAGCGGAAAGGTGTCCTCGCCGGTCACGCGCAGCAGCGCGTCGACCGCGTCGTCGGGGATCGGGGTCGCGAGGTCGGTCGCGGTGGTCGTGCCCGTGCGGACGGCGAGCTTCGCGAACGCGCGCACCCCCACCTCGTCGCCGGCGAGCGCGGCGCGGTCGACGCCGAGCTTGAGCAGCACCGGCATCATCGTGTCGGGCCCGCGCAGCTCGCCCTGCGGCAGGCGTTCGTCGTCGAGCGGGATGCCCGGATGGTCGTGGTCGGTCCGCATGTAGCCGGCCGCCGCGAGCGCCGCGGTGTTCGCGTTGGTGATATGGCCGCTCGCGTGCAGGATGCCGATCGGCCGCGTCGTGCTGACCGCGTCGAGGTCCCGGCGATTCATCCGGCGCGCACCGAAGAACAGCGGATCGAGCGCCCAGCCGAACAGCGGCGTGGTCGGGTCGGGCAGCGCGGCGTGCGCCTCGCGCAGCCGCTCGACGACCGCCTCGATCGAACGCAGCCCGGGCCAGGTGCGCCCGTCGGGGTCCACGCGGTCGAAGTAGCCGCAGTAGACGTAGCGCCAGTAGGTGCCCTCGCCGACGTGGCTGTGACCCTCTACGAAGCCGGGCAGCAGCACCTTGCCGGCGAACCGGTCGTCGACGTCGAACGCGCCCCAGCCCCTCAGCGACTCGAGCGTGCCGACGCCGAGCACGCGGCCGTCGCGGACCGCGACGTGCGTCGCCTCGGGGCGCGCGGGGTCCATCGTGAGGATGCGGCGTGCGGCGTAGACGACGGTGTTCGGCATCCTCGTGGCTCCCCGGAACGGATGGCGCGGACCGCGGTGGCGCGCGGCGGCTGGTCGCGACCTTACCGTGATCCCCGGGCCCGCGGAACGAGGCGTTCCGGTTTCTCCTGTGGCCGCGCGCGTGCCCGCCACGGCCTCGCGGGGGCCGCCGATGGGCGGCGGGCCCCCGCATCCCCGGGCGCAGGCGGCGTGTACGATCGGCCGATGGACCGTCCCGACCTGCCCGAACCCGCCGACGTCGCCGCCGCCGCCGCGCGTCTCGCCGGCGTCGCGCACCGCACGCCGGTGCTGACCTCCCGGACCGCCGATGCGGCCACCGGAGCGACGCTGTTCTTCAAGTGCGAGAACCTGCAGCGCGGCGGCGCGTTCAAGTTCCGCGGCGCGTACAACGCGATCGCGGCGCTGCCCGAGGCGCGGCGGCGCGCCGGCGTCGTCGCGTACTCGTCGGGCAACCACGCCCAGGCGATCGCCTACGCGGCGAAGCTGCTGGGCGTGCCGGCGACGATCGTGATGCCGAAGGACGCGCCGGCCGCGAAGCTCGCGGCCACGCGTGGCTACGGCGGCGAGGTCGTGCTCTACGATCGCTACGCGGACGACCGCGAGGCGATCGGCCGGCGGCTCGCGGCCGATCGCGGGCTCTCGCTGATCCCGCCGTACGACCATCGCGACGTGATCGCCGGTCAGGGCACGGCTGCGCGCGAGCTGATCGAGGAGGCCGGCCCGCTCGACGTGCTGGTCGCCTGCCTCGGCGGCGGCGGCCTGACCGCCGGCTGCGTGCTCGCCGCCGAGGCGGCCGCGCCCGGCTGCGCGGTCTGGGGCGTCGAGCCCGAGGCCGGCGACGACGGTCGGCGCTCGCTCGCCGAGGGTCGGATCGTGCACATCGACGTGCCGAAGACCATCGCCGACGGCGCGCAGACGCAGCACCTCGGCGAGCTGACCTTCGCGATCCTGCGGCGCGGCGCGGCGGGCATCGCGACCGCGTCGGACGCGGCGCTCGTCGAGGCGATGCGCTTCTTCGCCGAGCGGATGAAGCTCGTCGTCGAGCCGACCGGCGCGCTGGCCGCAGCGGCGGTGTTCTCCGGGGCGATCCCGGTGCGCGGCAGGCGGGTCGGCGTCATCCTGAGCGGCGGCAACGTCGACGTCGCGCGATACGCGGCGCTGCTGCAGGGAGGCTGAGCGGCGCGGTCGCGCGGCACCGGCCGGCGTCGCCCGCCCGGCCGGCCCGCGAGGGCCGCGCGGTGGACGGTCAGGTCTTCGTGACGCCCATCTGGTGCAGCGGCGCCATCATCCCCCAGACGCTCGGCTTCGGATCGGCGATCCGGCGGAAGCCGACGGCGAAGTTCGGCTCGTAGAGGAACGCGATCGGGCAGTCGTCGACGACGATCCGCTGGAAGTCGCGATAGAGCGCCTTGCGCTTCGCGGGGTCGCGCTCGCGCCCCGCCGCGGCGAGCAGCTCGTCGACCTTCGGGTTCGAGTACTGCTGCGTGTTCGACCAGATCACGCCCTCGCGGATGTTGCTGGTCAGGTAGGTGCGGTGCACGCCGATCACCGGGTCGCCCCAGTTCCAGACGGAGTCCAGCGTCATGTCGTACTGGAACGAGGACACGCGGCGCGCCCAGGTCGGGAAGTCGGGCGAGTTGCGCAGCTGCACGTCGATGCCGACCTTCGCGAGCGCGGGCTTGATGTATTCGGCGGTCGCACGGCCGTCGGCCGAGCCGGGGAAGAAGTCGAGCGACAGCGTCGTGCGGATCCCGTTCGCGCCGGGCTTCAGGCCGGCGGCGTCGAGCAGCTGCGCGGCCTTCTGCAGGTTCAGGTCGTAGCGCTCGACGTCGGCCGAGTACATCGGGCTCGCGCTGCCGATCGGTCCGGTCGCGCGCTTGTGGAAGCCGGCGAACAGGGTCTTGGTCACGAACTCGCGGTCGATCGCGAACGAGATCGCCTGGCGCACCCGCTTGTCCTGCAGCTGCGGGTGCTTGGTGTTGAACGCCAGCCAGATCAGCGGCCCGATGCCGCGGGCGAGCTCCGACACCACGGTCGCGCCGGCGACCTTGCGGGCGCGCTCGACGTCGCGCGGATCGGTCAGCGAGATGTTGATGTCGACCTCGCCGCGCTCGAAGGCGAGCAGCAGGCTCGACGGATCCTTGTACTCGCGGATGATCAGCCGGTCGAGCAGCGGCCGGTCCTTGACGAAGAACCGGTCGAAGCGCTCCATGATCAGGTGCTCGCCCGGCTTGAAGTCGACGACCCGGAACGGGCCCGAGCCCACCACGTTCGTCGCGTTGCGCGGGTGCGTGGGCAGCGGCTGGCCGTCGCCGTAGACGTGCTTCGGCATGATCGGCAGGAACACCGTGGTCATCGCCAGCGCGAGTGCGGGGTGCGGCTCGGCGAGCCGGATCACCGCGGTGTGCCGGTCGGGCATCGTGACGGCATTGACCGGCGCGAACATCGACTTGAACGGGTGGTTGTCGCGGACCGCCTCGACCGAGAACTGGACGTCCTCGGCGGTGATCGGGCGGCCGTCGTGGAACACGGCGTCCTTGCGCAGGTTCAGCGTGATGCTGCGGGCATCCTCGGACACGGACCAGGATTCGGCCAGCATCGGCACGGGCTGCCACTTGTCGTCGATGCCCATCGGCGTCGCGAAGATCTGCGCGCCGGGCATCATCGTCGCGATGCCCGACTGCACCCCGGGGTTCAGGTGGCGCGGGCGCTGCGTGGTGCCGATCACCACGACGCCGCCGCGCGCGGCCTGCGCGAGCGCGGCCAGCGGCAGGCCGAGGATCGAGGCGCCTCCGGCGGCGGCGGCGGACTGCAGGAGGGTGCGGCGGGTGGCGTCGTTCATGGCGGTGCGCGGGGTAGGGGCCTTCATGGTGACATCGTTGCCGGGCGCGCGCACGCGGCGGTGCGGCGCCGGCATGCGGGTCAGCGGGCCACGCGCCGGCGCGGCCCGAGCGCCAGGGCGAGCAGCGCGTCGACCGCCGCCGTCCGGTAACGGTCGGGGCGGCGCACGATCCAGAAGCGCCGGACCAGCGCGCGCGCCGCATCGGCACCGGGCGGGCGCAACTCCACCAGCCGTCCGGCGGCGAGCTCGTCGGAGGCGGCCAGGCGGCTCGCGCACCCGACCCAGTCGCCTTCGGCGAGCAGGCGAAGCAGCGCGGGCGGGTCGTCGACGGTCACGCCGATCCGCGGTGCGCCGATCGCCGGCGCCAGCGCGCGCAGCAGGGTCTCGCGGGTGCCCGAACCGGCCTCCCGCATCGCCCAGCGGGCATCGGCGAGCGCCCGGGCGTACGCGGCGCCCGCGAGCGGTCGCCTGCCGGTCCCGAAGCGCAGCGCCAGCGGATGCCCGGCGCGGGCGAGCAGGCACAGCGCGTCCGGGTGCCACGCATCGAGCTCGAACCCGGGCGCCGGGACGTCGCCCTCGACGAACGCGAGGTCCAGCTCGAGCCTGTGCAGCCGCTCCAGCAGTGCGGCGGTGTTCGCGACGGTGAGTTCCACCGCCGCCTGCGGGCGCGCCGCGGCGAAGCGTCCTAGCAGCCCGGGCATCAGGCAGGGGCCGATGGTCCGCGACGCCCCGATGCGCAGCCGCTCCGCGTCGCCCGGCACGCCCGCGGCCACTGCGGGCAGTTCGCCGGCGCGCTCGACCACCTCGAGCGCGCGCGGCAGCAGCCGGCGCGCCGCGTCCGTCGCACGCAGCCCGCGACCGGCCCGCTCGAAGAGCGTCGCGCCGATCGCGGCCTCGAGCTCGCCGATCGCCGCGCTGACCGCCGACTGGGTGCGGGCCAGCCGCCGCGCCGCGCCCGACACGCTGCCGGCCATCGAGACCGTGCAGAACGCCTCGAGCTGGCGCAGCGACACGCGCGAGCGCGCCGGCGGCGGGCCGGACCGGGCCGGAGCCGGGGCGCGAGGGGCGCCGCGCCGGCGGGGCGTCGTGTTTCGATCCATCTGGAATATCGATACCGGAATTCGTTATTACCCGATTTTCCGGAAGTATGGCAGCGCGTAGGATCCGCCGGGAGATGACCGCCGACCGGAGCACCCCGCTGACCCCCGCCGCCGAGCGCCCGGTGCGCTTCGATGACCACGCGCGCCAGCGCACCGCCTACACGACCTGCTACATGTGCGCGTGCCGCTGCGGCATCCAGGTGACGCTGCAGGACGACCCCTCGGCCGACGGCGGCCCGCCGAAGACCTCGATCCGCTTCATCCAGGGCAACCCCGAGCACCCGGTCAACCAGGGGGTGATCTGCGCGAAGGGCAGCGCCGGGATCATGAAGCAGCTCTCGCCGGCGAAGCTGCGCCACCCGATGCTCCGCCGCCCGGGCAGCGAGCGCGGCGAGGGCGTGTTCGACCCGATCTCGTGGGACGAGGCGCTCGCGATGCTCGCGCGCCGGCTCGCGCACATCCGCGCGACCGAGCCGCGGCGGCTCGCGTTCTTCACCGGCCGCGACCAGATGCAGGCGCTGACCGGCCTGTGGGCGCAGCAGTTCGGCACCCCGAACTGGGCGGCGCACGGCGGCTTCTGCTCGGTCAACGTCGCGGCCGCGGGCCTCTATTCGATCGGCTACTCGTTCTGGGAGTTCGGCGCGCCGGACTGGGATCGCGCGAAGTACTTCGTCATGTGGGGCGTCGCCGAGGACCACGCGAGCAACCCGATCAAGATCGGCCTGGAGAAGCTCAAGCGTCACGGCGCGAAGTTCGTGTCGGTGACCCCGGTGCGCACCGGCTACTCGTCGATCGCCGACGAGTGGGTGCCGATCCGCCCCGGCACCGACGGCCTGCTCGCGATGGCGATCGCGCACGTGCTGATGTCGCGCGAGCTGTTCGACTGGGAGTT
>JBILTM010000008.1:0-44309 GCA_044371545.1 Burkholderiaceae bacterium | reverse complement strand
GTCGTCGAGGACGAGCGGACGTGAAAGGGGCGACGACGCGCCCTGCGGCAGCGCGGGCCGCTGCCGGGCGCCGCGCGAGGACTGCGCCCGGCGGCCCGGCGCCGACGCGCCCGGACGCGCCCCGGCGCGGTGCAGCGGCGAGCGGCAGCGCGCCGCTGCGCGACTTCTCCCAGTCGCTGCCGATGCTGCTGCTGCGCGGCCACCAGGCGGTGATGGCGCAGTTCCGCCCGCTGCTTCGCGCGCACGGCATCACCGAACAGCAGTGGCGCGTGCTGCGCGCGCTCGCCTCGGTCGAAGAGGCGCGCATCACGCGGCTCGCGGCGATGACGCTGATCAGCAAGCCCAGCCTGTCGCGGCTGCTGCCGGCGCTCGAGACGCGCGGCCTGATCCGCCGAGGCCCCGCGGCCGACGACCTGCGCGGCGCCAGCATCCGGATCGCGCCCGACGGACGCGCGCTGCTGCGCACCGTCGGGCCGCACTCGGAAGCACGCTACCGCGCGATCGGCGAGCGGCTCGGCGAGGACGCGATGGCGACGCTCTACGCGGTACTGCCGCGGCTCGCGGCGACGCTCGAGGGCGCGCCGGCCGCGGCCGGCAAGGCGTCCGCGCGCCGGCGGCCCGCGGCCTCCGGCCGGGCCCTGCGCTCCGGGTAGCGCGCCCGCGCCCCGGGGCCGGGGACCGAAGCCGCGCGTCGCCGCTCAGCCGCGCGGATGGTGCGCCGCGTGCAGCGTCTTCAGCCGCTCGCGCGCGATGTGCGTGTAGATCTGCGTGGTCGAGATGTCGGCGTGCCCGAGCAGCATCTGCACGACGCGCAGGTCGGCGCCGTGGTTCAGAAGGTGCGTCGCGAACGCGTGCCGCAGGGTGTGCGGCGACAGCGGCGCGTCGATGCGGGCCGCACGCGCGTGCCGCTTGATCAGCGTCCAGAACATCTGCCGCGTCATCGGCGCGGCGCGCGCGGTGACGAAGAGCGCGTCGGCGGGCCGGCCCGCGAGCAGCGCCGGGCGGCCTTCGCGCAGCCAGCGCTCGATCCAGCCGCGCGCCTCCTCGCCGAGCGGCACCAGCCGCTCCTTGTCGCCCTTGCCGACGACGCGGACCACGCCGTCGACCAGCCCGACCTCCACCGTCTTCAGCCCGACCAGCTCGGTCACGCGCAGCCCGGTCGCGTACAGCGTCTCCAGCATCGCGCGGTCGCGCAGCCCGAGCGGCGTGGCGACGTCGGGGGCGCCGAGCAGCGCGTCGACCTGCGCCTCGGACAGCGACTTCGGGAAGCGCGGCGGCCGGCGCGCCGGCGCGATCCGCAGCGTCGGGTCGTCGGTGCGGCGCCGCTCGCGCAACAGCCAGCGGTAGAAGCGGCGGAAGGTCGCGAGCCTGCGGTTGCCGCTCGCCGGACGCGAGTCGGCGTGGCGCGCGGCGACGTAGTCGAGCAGGTCCGCCTCGGCCGCCTCGCGCAGCGTGCGCCCGCGCGGCGCGAGCCACTCGGCGAGCGCCGACAGGTCGCGACGGTACGCCTCGACGGTGTTGCGCGCGAGACCGTCCTCGAGCCACAGCGCGTCGCCGAACGCGCGCACCGCGTCGCGGTCCTGCGGATCGGGAGGCGCCGCGGCGGCCGCGCCCGGCTCGCGGGACGCGGCGCGCGCGCGCGATGCGGCGGCGGCGGAACGGGGCACGGCGGGCGGTCTGCTATCGTCGGGGCGCCCGATTATGGCCGAACGACCGGCACGCCCGGCCTCGACGTCCGGAACGTACGCGGGCCGCGGCGGCGCCCCGCCCCATGGACACCCTGCTGCTGCTGCTCCCCGACCTCGCGCTGATCGCCACCGGCGCGGTGCTCGCGCGCGTGCTCGGCTGGGGCGACGAGGTCTGGGCCGGCCTCGAGCGGCTGGTCTACCAGGTGCTGTTCCCGGCGCTGCTGTTCACGTCGATCGTCCGCAACCGGATCGACCCGGTCGAGGCCGCGCCGTTCGCGGCCGGCGTGCTCGCGGTGCTCGTGCTCGGCATCGTGCTCGGGCGGCTCGGCGGGCGCCTCTTCGACCCGGGGCCGAAGCGCTTCGCGAGCGCGGTGCAGTGCGCGTTCCGCTTCAACTCCTACGTCGCGCTCGCGCTGTCGCAGCGGCTCGGCGGCGAGGCGGGCGTCGCGCTGTGCGCGATCGTCGTCGCGGTCGCGGTGCCGCTCGGCAACGCGGCCGCGGTCTGGCACCTCGCGCGGCACGGCGGCGGCGGGCTGTTGCGCGAGCTGTCGCGCAACCCGCTGATCCTCGCGACGGTCGCCGGCCTCGTCGCGAACCTCGCCGGCGTCACGCTGCCGGAGCCGGTCGGCGCGTACCTGTCGCGGATGGGCGCCGCGGCGCTCGCGCTCGGGCTGATCGCGGTCGGCGCGGGGCTGAAGCCCGCCGCGGCGAGCGGCGACGGCGCGTTCGCCGCACACGCAGTCGCGGTGAAGCTGCTCGCGATGCCCGCTGCGGCGCTCGCGATCGCTCATGCGATGGCGCTGCCGCCGCTCGCCGCGCAGGTGCTGGTGCTGTTCGGCGCGATGCCGAGCGCGTCGGCCTGCTACATCCTCGCCGCACGGATGGGCGGCGACGGCCCGTACGTCGCGCGGCTGATCACGACGACGACGCTGGGCTCGGTGGTGGCGATCCCGTTCTGGCTGTCGTGGGTGCACTGAGCGGCGCCTCGCCGTGCCGCGCGAGCGCCCAGCGCACGTGCTCGGCGACCAGCGGAGACGGATCGTGCTCGCGCGCGCGCAGCGCCGCGACGACCGCGTCCGTGGTCGTCGCGTTGCCGAGCGCGACCGCGAGGTTGCGCGACCAGCGTTCGTGGCCGATCCGGCGGATCGCCGAGCCCTCGAAGCGGCGCTCGAAGGCCTCGCGGTCCCACGCGAAGAGCTCGACGAGGCCGGCCGCATCGAGCCGCTCGCGCGGCGCGAAGTCGGGCAGCGCGGCCGCGGCGGCGTACTTGTTCCACGGGCAGGCGAGCTGGCAGTCGTCGCAGCCGTAGATCCGGTTGCCGATCGCCTCGCGCCATGCCACCGGAATCGCGCCCTTCGCCTCGATCGTCAGGTACGAGATGCAGCGCCGCGCGTCGAGCCGGTAGGGCGCGACGATCGCGCCGGTCGGGCAGGCGTCGATGCACGCGGTGCAGCGGCCGCAGTGCTCGTCGACCGGCGCGTCCGACGGCAGCGGCAGGTCGGTGTAGAGCGTGCCGAGGAAGCGCATGGAGCCGCCCTCGCGCGCGAGCAGCAGCGTGTGCTTGCCGCGCCAGCCGAGCCCGGCGCGCCGCGCGAGCTCGACCTCCATCACCGGCGCCGAATCGCAGAACGCGCGCCAGCCGAACGGGCCGATCTCGGCCTGCAGCCGCTCGGCGAGCCGCGCGAGGCGGGCGCGCACGACCTTGTGGTAATCGCGGCCGAGCGCGTAGCGCGACACGTACGCCCGCTCGCCGTCGGCGAGCGTCGCCCAGGCGCGCTCGACCCAGTCCGGGTCCGACGGCGCGTAGTCGATCGCGACCATCACCGCGCGCACGGTGCCGGGCACCAGATCGGCCGGACGCGCACGGGTCGCGCCGTGGCGGGCCATATACTCCATCTCGCCGTGGAAGCCGGCGGCGAGCCAGCGCGCGAGCCCCTCCTGCGCGTCGGCGAGGTCGACGTCGGCCACGCCGAGCGACGCGAAGCCGAGCTCGCGCGCCCAGCCACGCAGCCGCCCGACCCATTCCCGGCCCGCCTCGAGTTCCATCCGCGCAGTGTAGGACCCTCCGATGACCGCCCCCGCCCCGTCCGCAGCGCCGAGCGCGTCGTGCACCGTCGCGCTCCCCGACGAGGCCGCGACCGCGGCGCTCGCCGCGCGGCTCGCGCCGACGCTGGCGCCGGGGCTCGTGGTCTGGCTCGTCGGGGGACTCGGCGCGGGCAAGACGACACTGGTTCGAGGGCTGCTGAGGTCTCTGGGCCACACCGGGGCCGTGCGAAGCCCGACCTTCACGCTGCTGGAACCTTATAATCTGCCGAGGTTCCCGGTGTATCACTTTGATTTCTATAGATTCTCCTCGCCGGACGAGTGGCGTGACGCGGGCTTCGACGAGTACTTCCGCGGCGACGGCGCCTGTCTGGTCGAATGGCCCGAACTCGCCGGGCCGGCGCTCCCCGCGCCGGACCTGCGGATCGCGCTCGACTTCGCGGGTGACGCCGGCCCCGACGGCGAGCGCGGCGGCGCGCGCATCGCGCGGCTCGAGGCGCATGGCGACGCGGGGCGGCGATGCCTGAGCGCAGCCGCCGCCGCTTCCTGAGCACGGTCCCCGGCGCGCTGCTCGCGCTCGACCTGCCGCTCGCGCACGGCGCGACCGTCGTCGCCGTGCGCGTGTGGCCCGCGCGCGAGTACACCCGCGTGACGCTCGAGCTCGACGAGCCGCTGCGCACCTCGCACTTCACCGTCACCGACCCGCCGCGGGTCGTCGTCGACATCGAGGGCGTGGACACCGACGCGGCGCTGCGCGACATCGTCGCGAAGGTGCAGTCGAACGACCCGTACATCGCGTCGGTACGCGTCGGGCAGAACCGGCCGAAGGTCACGCGACTGGTGTTCGACCTGAAGGCGCCGGTCGCGCCGCAGGTGTTCACGCTGCCGCCGATCGCCGCGTACCGCCACCGGCTGGTGCTCGACCTGCATCCGGTCCAGCCGCCCGACCCGCTCGCGCAGCTGATCGAACAGACCCGCGGCACGCCGGCCGAAGCAGCGGGCCTGCTGCCGCCCAGGGCGCCCGCGTCGCCCGGCGAGACGCGCGTCGCGCCGATGCCGTCCGCGCCGGGCCCGTCGCGCGGCGCGCCGGTGCCCGCCGCGCGCGCCCCGGTCGACGACCCGATCGCAGGCCTGATCCGCGACCGCGACCCGCCGTCGGCGCCGCGTCCGCCGCGCCCGCCCGAGGTCGCGCGGATGATCACCGTCGCGATCGACCCGGGCCACGGCGGCGAGGACCCGGGCGCGATCGGCCGCTACGGCACGATGGAGAAGGACGTGGTGCTCGCGGTCGCCTTCCGGCTGCGCGAGCGCATCAACGCCGAGCCGAACATGCGCGCGTTCATGACGCGCGACTCGGACTTCTTCGTGCCGCTCGCGACGCGCGTGTCGAAGGCGCGCGCGGTGCAGGCCGACCTGTTCGTGTCGCTGCACGCCGACGCATTCGTGCTGCCGCACGCGCGCGGCTCGTCGGTGTTCGTGCTCTCGGACAACACGGCGACCAGCGTCGGCGCGCGCTGGCTCGCGAGCCGCGAGAACCGCGCCGACCTCATCGGCGGCGTGAACCTGCCCAAGCGCAACCGCGAGGTCGCGAGCGTGCTGCTCGACCTGTCGACGACCGCGCAGATCAAGGAGAGCAAGCGGCTCGGCGCGGCCATCCTCGGCGAGCTGCGCTCGGTCGGCGAGCTGCACAAGGCGGCGGTCGAGCAGGCGGCGTTCGCGGTGCTGCGCGCGCCCGACATCCCGTCGATCCTGGTCGAGACCGCGTTCATCAGCAACCCGGACGAGGAGCGTAAGCTGCGCAACCCGCGCTACCAGGTGCAGCTCGCCGACGCGATCTTCACCGGCATCCGCAGGCACTTCCGGCGCCATCCGCCGGGGCCGCGCGGGCAGACCGCCTGAAGGCGCGGTGAGCGCGCCCGCCCCGATCCCGTTCGCCGAGGCGCTGCGCTTCTGGCTGAAGCTCGGCTTCGTGAGCTTCGGCGGACCGGCGGGGCAGATCGCGATCATGCACGAGGAGCTGGTCGAGCGACGTCGCTGGATCTCGGAGGGGCGCTTCCTGCACGCGCTCAACTACTGCATGGTGCTGCCCGGCCCGGAGGCGCAGCAGCTCGCGACCTACATCGGTTGGCTGATGCACCGCACCGCGGGCGGGCTGGTCGCGGGCGGGCTCTTCGTGCTGCCGTCGCTGTTCGTGCTGATCGCGCTGTCGTGGGTCTACCTCGCGTTCGGCGACGTGCCGGCGGTCGGCGGCGTGCTCGCCGGCGTCAAGCCCGCGGTGATCGCGATCGTCGCCGCCGCCGGCTGGCGGATCGCATCGCGCTCGCTGAAGCACCCGGCGGCGTGGGCGATCGCGCTCGCGGCCTTCGTCGCGACGGTCGCGCTCGACGTGCCGTTCCCGGCGATCGTGCTGGTCGCCGCGGCGCTCGGCGCACTCGGCGGCCGGCTCGCGCCGGCGGGCTTCGGCGGTGCCGGCGCGGGCGGCCACGCCGCGGCGCGCGCGTCGTACGGGCCGGCGGTCATCGACGACGACACGCCGCCGCCCGCGCACGCGCGGCCCACGCGCATGGGGCTGGCGGCGGTCGCGCTCGCGGGCCTCGCGCTGTGGGGCCTCGCCTACGTGGCGCTGCGCTCGGCCGGATCCCCGGACACGCCGGTCTACGCCGACATGGCGGGCTTCTTCACCAAGGCCGCGCTGCTGACCTTCGGCGGCGCCTACGCGGTGCTGCCCTACGTGTACCAGGGCGCGGTCGAGCACTACGGCTGGCTCACCGGCCCGCAGATGATCGACGGCCTCGCGCTCGGCGAGACGACGCCGGGGCCGCTGATCATGGTCGTCGCATTCGTCGGGTTCGTCGGCGGCTGGACGCTGCAGGCGCTCGGGCCCGACGCCCTGGTCGCCGCCGGCATCGCGGGGGCCGTGGTCGCGACCTTCTTCACGTTCCTGCCGTCGTTCGTGTTCATCCTCGCCGGCGGTCCGCTGGTCGAGCGCACGCGCGGCAGCCTGCGCGTGGCCGCGCCGCTGGCCGGGATCTCGGCCGCGGTGGTCGGCGTGATCGCCTCGCTCGCGCTGTTCTTCGCGGGACACGTGCTGTGGCCCGAGGGGACGGGCGGGCGCTTCGACGCGATCGCCGCGGCGATCGGCGTCGCGGCGGCGATCGCGGTGTTCCGCTTCGGGGTCGGGGTCGTGCCGCTGATCCTCGGCTGCGGCGCGCTCGGGCTCGTGCTGCGCTGGGCGGGGCTGCACTGACGCGCATCGACCGGCTATCCTAGGCCGTCGGTCCGATGGCGGTCGCGCGACGCGCGCCGGTACGCTGATGCAGCACGATCCCGGAGCCCCACCGGTGCCCTCTTCGCAGGCGATCCATGAGCCCGCGCCGTACAAGCTGACGGTCGATGCGTACCACGCCCTGGCGAAGGCCGGGCACCTGCGCGAGGACACGCGCGTCGAGCTGATCGACGGGGTGATCCTGGAAATGGCGCCGATCGGATGGCCGCACGGACGGATCGGAGGTCGGGTCACCCGCGAGCTGGTGCGGGCGGTGGGCGATCGCGGCTTCGTCGTGCCGAACGACTCGCTGCCGATCGGGCCCTGGGACGAGCCGCAGCCCGACCTGGTCGTCTATCCGTCGAGCGCGCTCGAGGACGCCTCGGATCGACCGCGGGCAACCGAGGTGCTGCTGGTCGTCGAGGTGTCCGAGTCCTCGCTGCAGTTCGACCGCGGCCGCAAGGCGGCGGTCTATGCGCGCGGCCGGGTCGGGGAGTACTGGATCGTCGACTGCGCGGGCCGACGCGTCGAGGTCCGGCGCGGCCCGAGCGGGGACGGTTGGGCCGAGACGCGCGTAGCGCGACCGGGCGAGACACTGGAGATCGGCGCGCTGCCGGGTGCCACGGTGGACGTCGACGCGCTGTTCGGCTGATCGCCGATGCGGTGTGCCGGGGCGCGGCTCAGGCCGCCGGCCCGCGCCGCCTGAACACCGTGTGCCGCAGCACCTCGATCACCGCGGGCAGCCCGGGGATGACGATCAGCGCGAGCGCGACCCACGAGAAGTGCTCCTTGACCCACGGCAGGTTGCCGACGAAGTAGCCGAGCACCGTCAGGCTGCCGACCCAGAGCACGCCGCCGACGACGTTGTAGAGCGCGAACTTCGGGTAGGTCATCGCGGCGACGCCGGCGACGAAGGGCGCGAAGGTCCGCACGAAGGGCAGGAAGCGCGCGACGATGATCGTGATCGCGCCGTGCTTCTCGTAGAACGCGTGCGTGCGGTCGAACGCCGCACGGTTGAAGAAGCGCGACTGCTCCCAGCTCCAGACCTTCGGGCCGAAGTACTTGCCGACCGAGTAGTTGACCGCGTCGCCGAGCACGGCCGCGGCGATCAGCAGCACGATCAGCACCGGCAGCGACAGCCCGCCGATCGCGGCGATCGCACCGCAGACGAAGAGCAGCGAGTCGCCCGGCAGGAAGGGCATGACCACCAGGCCTGTCTCGACGAAGATGATCGCGAACAGGATCGCGTAGACCCACACGCCGTACTGCGCGACGACGGCCTCCAGGTGCTTGTCGAGGTGCAGGAAGACGTCGACGAACTGGGCGAGGTCCATGGCGGGGCGATCATACACGGCACCTATAATGGCCCGTGATGGAACGCACGACGCCCCCCGGCCCGGTGCCGACCGCGCCCGGGGCCGCCGCCGACACGGCCCCGGCGCGTCGGCCGATCGCCCCCCTGCCCGATCACCTCGTCAGCCAGATCGCTGCCGGCGAGGTCGTCGAGCGACCGGCCTCGGTGGTCAAGGAGCTGCTCGAGAACGCGATCGACGCGGGCGCGCGCCATGTCGAGCTGAGGCTCGAGGAGGGCGGCGTGCGTCGGGTCGCGGTGAGCGACGACGGCTGCGGCATCCCGCCCGAGCAGCTTGCGCTCGCGCTGACGCGGCACGCGACCAGCAAGATCGCGTCGCTCGACGAGCTCGAGGGCGTGCGCACGCTGGGCTTTCGCGGCGAGGCGCTGGCCGCGATCGCGTCGGTCGCCCGGGTGCGGATCGTCAGCCGCACGGCCGGCGCGCCGTCGGCGAGCGCGATCGACAGCACCGTGCCGGGGCTCGCGCCCGCGGCGGGCCCCGAGGGCACGACGGTCGAGGTGCTGGACCTGTACTCGGCGACGCCCGCGCGCCGCAAGTTCCTGAAGGCGCAGGGCACCGAGACCGCGCACGCGCTCGACGCGTTCCGGCGCGTCGCGCTCGCGCACCCGGGCATCGCGTTCGCGTGCTTCGTCGACGGCCGGCGCGTCGAGCAGTGGCCGGCGGTGCCCGGCGCCGAGCGTGCCGCGACGGTGCTCGGCGAGGAGGTGGCGACGCGGCCGATCGAGCGCGAGGCGGGCGGCCTGCGGCTGCGCGGCCTCGCCGGCGTGCCGACCGCGAGCCGCGCCCGCGCCGACCGGCAGTTCTTCTACGTCAACGGCCGCTTCGTGCGCGACCGGCTGCTCGCGCACGCGGTCAAGCAGGCCTATGCCGACGTGCTGCACGGCGACCGGCACCCCGCGTGGTGCCTGTTCCTGTCGATCGACCCGCGCGAGGTCGACGTCAACGTGCACCCGGCGAAGATCGAGGTCCGCTTCCGCGACGCGCGCGCGATCCACGGCTTCGTGTTCCGCGCGGTCCAGGAGGCGCTGCGCGTCGGCGCGGCGGCCGACGGCGTCGCATCGGTGGTGCGGGGCGCCGCACCCGGCGTCGATGCGTCGCGCGCTGCGGCCGATCCGTCGGCGCTGCGGCTCTCCGGGGGCGCGGACCGCTGGCCCGCGACCGACGGCGCACGGCCCCGCTGGCAGGCGGCGCTGCCGCTGCAGGCGGGCGGCGCGCAGTCGCTCGGGCCGCTGATGCGGTTCCTTGCGCCCGACGGGACGCCTGCGGACGGCGCGGCGGGCTTCGCGGCGCGCGACGCGGCGTCCGAAGCGTCGCGCCGCGAGGCCGATGTGCCCGGGGACGCGTCGCCGTGGACCCGGGGCAGCGCGCCGGCGCCGCGCCTCGACGACGCCGCGGCCACCCCGCACGGCGACGCCGCGGGCTTCGCCGCGACGAACGACGCCGCCTCCGCGCGCGCCGACGCCGCCGACGTCCCGCCGCTCGGCTTCGCGATCGGCCAGGTGCATGGCGTCTACGTGCTCGCGCAGAACACGCAGGGCCTGGTCGTCGTCGACATGCACGCGGCGCACGAGCGCGTCGTCTACGAGCGGCTGAAGGCCGGGCTCGACGCGCGCGGCGTGCCCGCGCAGCCGCTGCTGATCCCGCCGACCTTCCGCGCCGACGCCGACGAGCTGCGCGTCGCCGACGAGGAGCGCGACGGGCTCGCCGCGCTCGGGCTCGAGCTCGTGCCCGTCGGCCCCGACGCGCTCGCGGTGCACGCGGTGCCGTCCGCGCTCGCCGGCGGCGACCCGGTCGGGCTCGCGCGCTCGGTGCTCGCCGAGCTCGCCGAGCACGGCGCGAGCCGCGTGCTCGCCGAGCGCCGCGACGCGCTGCTCGCGACGATGGCCTGCCACGGCGCGGTCCGGGCGAACCAGCGCCTGACGCTGCCGCAGATGAACGCGCTGCTGCGCGACATGGAGTCGACCGCGGGCGCCGACCAGTGCAACCACGGCCGGCCGACCTGGGTGCAGCTGCCGATGAGCGAGCTCGACCGCTGGTTCCTGCGGGGACGGTGAGCGTGCGCGCCGCGACCGCGGGCGTCGCCCGATGACCGCGCTGCCGCCGCGCGCGGCACCGGGCGCAGCACCGGGCGCGGTGCCGGGCGCGGCACCGGGCGCAGCACCGGGCGCGGTGCCGGGCGCGACGCACGGCGCACGCCGGCGCGGCGCCGAGCGCGGCGTCGTGATGCTGCTCGCGACGCTGATCGCGTTCCAGCCGCTGTCGACCGACCTGTACCTGCCGTCGCTGCCGTCGATCGCAGCCGAGCTCGGCGTCGATGCGGGCGCGGTGCAGTCGACGCTGTCGGCCTACATCCTCGCCTTCGCGCTGACGCAGCTGCTTGCGGGCCCGCTGTCGGACCGATTCGGTCGGCGTCCGGTCGCGCTCGGCGGGATCGCGTCGTACGTCGCGGGCTCGCTGCTCGCCGCGAGCGCCGGCTCGCTCGCGCTGCTGATCGCGGGCCGCCTGCTGCAGGCCGTGGGCACCTGCTGCACCGTGGTGTGCGCACGGGCGATCGTGCGCGACCGCTACGACCCGGCGACCGGCGCGCGTCGGCTGTCGCAGGCGATGAGCTGGGTCGCGCTGGTGCCGCTGGTCGCGCCGGTCGCGGGCGGCCTGGTCGCGGGCCACCTCGGCTGGCGCGCGACCTTCGCGACGATGGCGGCCTTCGGCCTCGCGGCCGCGTTCGTCTGCACGCGCGGGCTGCGCGAGTCGAACCGCTCGCCCGACCCGCTCGCGATCCGTCCCGGCCCGATGCTCGCGAACTACGCGGCCGTGCTGCGCTCGCGGACCTGGCTCGGCTTCACGCTCGTCGGCACCGCGATGTACTGGGGCCTGTTCGCGTTCCTCGCCGAGTCGGCGTTCGTGATCGGCGCCGTTCACGGGCTGTCGCCGGCCGCGTTCGGCCTCGCGCTGTCGGCGGTGACCGGCGGCTTCCTGCTGGGCACGCTGTCGGTGCGGCGCGTGCTGCCCCGGCTCGGCGTGCAGCGCACGCTGTCGCTCGCGACCGGGCTCGCGGCCGCGAGCGGCTGCGCGATGCTCGCGCTGGCGCTCGCGGGCGTCGAGCACGTCGCCGCGATCCTCGTGCCGCAGTGCGCGTTCGTGTTCGCGCACGGGCTGTCGCAGGCCGCGTGGCAGGCGGGCTCGATCGCGCCGTTCCCGCGCACGGCGGGTGCGGCCGCGGCGATGACCGGCTTCGTGCAGAACGCGACCGCGGCCTGCGCGGGCGCGCTGATCGGGTGGCTGCACGACGGCAGCGCGACGCCCCTCGCGGCGATGGTCTGCTCGGCCGGGCTCGCGGCGGCGCTGGTCGCGCGCACGCTGGTGCGGCGGCACGGCGGCGTCGACGCGCCGGGACGCGGATGAGCGCCGCCGCGCCCCCGGCATCGCGCCCCGACGCGATCCTGCTGCTCGGCCCGACCGCCTCGGGCAAGAGCGCGGCGGCGATGGCGGTCGCGCGCGAGCGGCCTGTCGAGATCGTCAGCGTCGATTCGGCGCTCGTCTATCGCGGCATGGACGTCGGCACAGCGAAGCCGAGCGCCGAGGAGCGCCGCGCGGTGCCGCACCACCTGATCGACCTGATCGAGCCGACCGACGCCTACTCCGCGGCCGCGTTCGCGACCGACGCGCGCCGGCTGATCGGCGAGATCCGTGCGCGCGGGCGGCTGCCGCTGCTGGTCGGCGGCACGATGCTCTACGCGAAGGCACTCGCCGACGGGCTCGACGAGCTGCCGCCGGCCGACCCCGCGGTGCGCACGGCGCTCGACGCCGACGCCGCACGCGAGGGCTGGCCCGCGATGCACGCGCGGCTCGCGCGCATCGACCCGGCGAGCGCCGCGCGCCTGGAGCCCGGCGACTCGCAGCGCATCCAGCGCGCGCTGGAGGTCCACGCACTGACCGGGCGGCCGATGTCCGCGCTGCTCGGCGCTCGTGCGGCGCTGGGCGCCGCGCCGCGGCTCGCGACGATCGCGCTCGAACCCTCGGACCGGGCGGTGCTGCACGCGCGGATCGCCGCGCGCTTCGACGCGATGCTCGCCGCGGGCTTCATCGACGAGGTCCGTGCGCTGCGTGCCCGCGGCGATCTCGCGCCGTCGATGCCGTCGATGCGCTGCGTCGGCTACCGGCAGGCCTGGAGCTGGCTCGACGACCTGGACGCGGGCGACCGCTCGGCCGCGCGACGCGCGCGCTTCGTCGACGAGGCGGTCGCGGCGACCCGCCAGCTCGCCAAGCGCCAGCTGACCTGGCTGCGCGCGATGCCGACGCGCGTCGTCGTCGACTGCCTCGCGCCCGACGTGCCGCGACGGGTGTCCGCTATCATCGCCGCCCATGAGCGCTGACCCCACCCCTGCGACCGCGGCCCCGGTGCTCGCGATGATCGGCCTCGGCCGGATGGGCGCCAACATGGCGCGGCGCCTCGCGCGCGGCGGCGCGCGCGTGCACGGCTTCGACGCGCAGCCCGAGGCGCGCGAGGCGCTCGCCGGCGAGCCGGGCGTGACGACGCACGCATCGCTCGCCGACGCGCTCGCCGCGCTGCCCGCGCCACGCGTCGTCTGGCTGATGCTGCCGGCCGGCGCGCCGAGCGAGGCGGCCTTCGCGGAGCTCGTGTCCGGGCTCTGCGCGGGCGACCTCGTCGTCGACGGCGCGAACGCCAACTACCTCGAGTCGCAGCGCCACGCGCGCGAGCTCGCCGCGCACGGCCTGCGCTTCGCCGACTGCGGCGTCTCGGGCGGCGTCTGGGGTCTCGCCAACGGCTACTGCCTGATGTTCGGCGCCGACGCCGAGGGCGCCGCGCGGCTCGCGCCGATCGCGCGGCTGCTCGCGCCCGCGCCCGACCGCGGCTGGCTGCACTGTGGCCCGCCCGGTTCGGGTCACTTCGTGAAGATGATCCACAACGGCATCGAGTACGGCGCGATGCAGGCCTACGCCGAGGGCTTCGCGCTGCTCGAGGGCAAGGCCGAGTTCGACCTCGACCTCGCGGCGATCGGCGAGCTGTGGCGGCACGGCTCGGTGGTCCGGTCGTGGCTGCTCGACCTGACCGTCGACGCGCTGGAGGACCCCGGCGCGCTCGACGCGGTCGCGCCCTTCGTCGCCGACTCGGGCGAAGGCCGCTGGACCGTCGACGAGGCCGTACGCCAGGGAACGCCTGCGCCGGTGATCGCGCTCGCGCTGATGAGCCGCTTCTCGTCGCAGGGCAAGGCCGACGTCGCGAACCGATTGCTCTCGCTGATGCGCAAGGGCTTCGGCGGGCACGCGGTGAAGGCGAAGTGAGCGGCCCGCCCCGCGCGATCGTCGTCATGGGCGTGTCCGGCTGCGGCAAGACCTCGGTCGGGCAGGCGCTCGCCGCGCGGCTCGGCGCGCGCTTCGTCGATGCCGACGACTTCCACCCGCCGGCCAACGTCGAGAAGATGCGCGCCGGCGTGCCGCTCGACGACGCCGACCGCGCGCCGTGGCTCGCGCGGCTCAACGCGGTGATGCGCCACGGGGTCGCGAAGGGCGAGCCGGTGGTGCTCGCGTGCTCGGCGCTCAGGCACCGCTATCGCGATGCGCTCGCCGAGCGGCTGCCGGGGTTGCGCGTCGTGCACCTGTCGGGCTCGTACGAGCTGATCGCCGCGCGGATCGCCGCGCGTCGCCACCGCTACATGCCGGCGAGCCTGCTCGCGAGCCAGTTCGAGGCGCTCGAGCCGCCGCGGGACGCGGTGGTGGTCGACGTGGGCGGCAGCGTCGAGGAGACCGTCGAGGCGGCGCTGCGCGGGCTGCGCGGCTGAGCCCGGGTCCGGCGCGCCGCGCTCAGCCGCGGTAGCCGACCGCCGCCGGTACCTGCGTGCGGATCAGCCGGAACGCGGCCTCGATCGGCTCGCGCTGCGCGGGCACCGCGAGCCGCCGGCGGCTGGCCACGCGCACGCCTTCGTTGAGCCGCATCAGCAGCGCGGCGAGCTCTCGGGCGCGCTCCGGCGCGCAGCCCGCGCGCGCGAGGCCCGACTCGAACAGCGTCTGGACGTCCGACAGGTGCCGGCTCGCGCGCTCGCCGAGCGCGTCGTCGACGCCGGCGAGCTCGAGCACGGTGTTGACCAGCAGGCAGCCGAGGCTGGCGCTGCGCGGATCGTGACCGTGCAGGTGGCGCTCGAGGAACCACTGCAGCCCGTCGAGCGGCGCGCGCTCGCGCATCGCCTCCAGCAGGATCGCCTGCGTACGCCGCGCGAAGCGGTCGAGGCAGGCCTCGAACAGGGCGCGCTTGTCGCCGAACGCGGCATAGAAGCTGCCGCGGCCGATGCCCATCGCCTCGGTCAGGTCGGCGAGCGAGGTCGCCTGGTAGCCCTTGCGCCAGAAGAGCAGCAGCGCCCGGTCGAGGGCGCGCTCGGTGTCGAACTCGGTCGGGCGCGGCATGGGCTCATTATTGACCGCACGGTCCACAACGGCAACGCGCGGCGCCCGCTCAGTCGTACCGGTACTGCCACAGCAGGTCGACCGCGTTGCGCGTGCCCGCGCTGCCGCGCAGCGACAGCCGCTCGGTGATCTCGTACTGCAGCCGCACCAGGTTCTGCAGCCCGCGCAGGCTCTGCTCGTAGCTGACGAAGAGCCGGTCGGTCAGCCGCTTGCCGAGCGTCACGATGCTGTCCTGCGCCGAGGTCGAGGCCGAGCCCGACTCGCCGGTGCTGCCGACCTGCCCGGTGCGGATCGCCACGACGTCCAGGCCGAAGGTCTGCGCGAGGCTGGGCATCTTCGCGTTCGAGTCGGCGGAGGCGAGGATCGAGGCGGCGGCGGCCTGCAGCGCGACGGTCTGCGCGCCGGTGCGCGAGTTGTCCGAGCCGGTGCCGAGCACCAGCCACGACAGCTTCTCGGCCTCGGGCACGTCGGGCTTCGAGACGAGCGCGAGCTTCGGCACGCGCGCGGTGCCGCTGACCGACACGCCGGCCTCGACCGGCAGGTAGCGCCGGTAGGCGACGATGTCGAGCGCGGGGTTGTCGACCGGGCCGCTGAAGACCAGCGTGCCGCGCTCGATCTCGAGCTTCTGCCCGAAGCCGGTCCAGGTGCCCTGCACGATCTTCACCGTGCCGGTCAGCCGCGGCGCGTCGGGCAGGCGGCCGCGCAGCACGAGGCGCCCCTCGAGGCGCGCGTCGACGCCGGCGCCGAACACGCGGAACTTCTCGCCGAGGTCGATCTCCATGTTCGAGAGGATGCGAAAGCCCTTGCCCGCCTCGGCGTCGGGCTCGGCCGCGGGCGGTGCGGTGCCGTCGGCGATCGCGCGGCGCTGCGCGGCGCGCTGGCCGATGTACGCGGCCGCCTCGCCCGCGTCGCGCACCACGACCACGTCCTTCGCGAGGCTGGGCGCGTTGTAGGCGGTCAGCTCGATCACGCCCTCGTCGGCGCGCAGCGCGCCGCGCAGCACCAGCATGCCGCCGCGCAGCGTCGCGCGCGACTCGCCCGACAGCACCAGCCGTTGGCCTGTGCCGAGCGGCACCGGCAGCCGCTCGAGGGTCAGCACCGCCTCGCTGCGCTCGTCGGCGCGCAGCGTGCCGGTCATCGTCACCGAGCCGCCGCCGCTCGCGAAGCGCATCCGCTCGATCTCGATCGCGCCGCCCGCGAGGGTCGCGACGAGCACGCCGTCGGTGAGCCGCATGCCGAGCTCGCGCTGCTCGGCGACGAGCCGGCTGCCCTCGATGCGCCCGGTCAGGCGCGGCGCGTCGAGGGTGCCCGCGATCGCGACGCGCCCCTCGAGCGCGCCGTCGAAGCGCCAGGCCTCGCCGGCGAGCGCGCGGGTGAACGCGAGCGACGGCAGCGACAGCTCGGCCGAGCCCTCGATCGGCACGCGCGTGTCGAGCGCGCCGTCGGCGGTCCACGCGATCGGCATCCGCGCGTCGGCGCGCGCCGTGCCGATCGCGGTGCCGCGCATCGCCGCGGTCGCCGACGCGCGGCCGTCGGCCACCTCGATGCGCGCCTCCAGCGCCTGCAGCCCGGCCTTCAGCGGCTCGGTGCCGCCGCCGACCGCCGGCACGTCGACGGTCACGTCGCCCGACTCGCGGAACACCTCGATGCGGCCGCGCAGGTCGCCGCCCGCGCGGGGCGCGCCGGCGAGGTCGACGCGCGCGCCGATCCGCAGCGCGTCCGGCTCCTCGAGGCGCAGGCCGCGCTCGGTGGCGGCGCGGCCGAGCCAGCGCAGCGGCACACCGGCGACGGTCCCGAGCACGCGCAGGCGGCCGTCGCGCCAGCTCGCCTCGTCCAGCGACAGCCGCGCGCCATCGGCACCGTCGATCTCCACGCGCAGCGGCACGACCGACGCGGTGCCGGGCGACGCGGCGAGCGCGGCGGGCTCGAGCAGCCGCAGCCGCGGCGCGGCGGCGTTCGACGCCTCGACGATGCGCCCGTTCCAGCGCGCCGCGGTGCCGCGCTCGAGGGCGCCCTCGACGCGCAGCGCCGCGTCGATGCCGCGCGCGGCCGCGGTCGCGCGCGCCACGAGCGCATGGCGGTCGGCGTCGCCGGACAGGTCGGCGCGCAGGGTGTCGATCGCGAACGCGTCGAGCTTCAGGCCGTCGGCCTGCAGGACGACGGAGAGCGGCGAGGACGGGGCCGCGGCCGCGGTCGCCGCGGCCTTCGCCGCGCCCGTCTCGCGCACCCCGGACGCAGCGCGCGCGGGCTCGGGCGCACCCGGCCCGGGCGCCCCGGCCCTGGTCGCCGCACCGCCGCGCTTCGCCGGCCCCGGCCCCGGCCCCGGCGACGCCGTCGCGACCGCCGACGGCGGCACGAGCCCGAGCCGCGCGAGCACGTCGACCAGCGCGCGGGGCGACGCGACGTCGACGCCGGCCCTCAGGGTCCGCGCCGAGAGCTGGTCATCGACACGCAGGTCGCGCGCGACCACGGTCGCCGACAGCGCCGGCGCGGCGATCGCGCCGCGCAGCTCGAGGTCGAGCGACGCGCGGCCGCCGAGGCGCGCGTCGAGTTCGCGCAGCCGCGGCGCGTCGACGTCGATCGTCAGCCGGTCGGCGGGCTCGCCGAGGTCGCCGCGGGCGCGCAGCGACGACGCGCCGAGGGCGAGCGCGACGTCCACGTTGCTCAGCCGGTCGACGCGCCCGCGCTCGGCCGACGCCCAGCGGGCGGCGACGCGCCCCGACGCCGGCAGGCCGCGCCAGCGGCTGTCGGCGAGCGTCGCCGCAGCGTCGATCGCGGGCACCGGCGCGACGACGCCGCTCGCGCGCCAGGTACCGTTCAGCAGGCCCGGCGGCACCTCGGCGAAGCGCGAGGGATCGAGCCTCGAGACGGTGCCCGCGAGCTCGAAGCGGTATGGCGCCGCGATGTCCGCGCGGCCCGCGAGCTCGGCGACGCCGTCGCGCGCCCGCAGACGCGCGCGCTCGATGTCGAGCCGCTCGCCCTCGAGCCGCGCGCGGCCCTCGAGCGCGAGCTCGCCGTCGGCGAGCCGCGCATCGAACGCGAGGCCGGCGCCCGCCGGCGCGATCGCGACCGTGCCGCGCAGCGCGGTCGGGCGCAGGCCGGCGTGCGCACGCTTGAGGTCGAGCGCGTCGGTCTCCAGGCGCAGCGCGAACGGCGGGACCGCACCGGCGCGCTCGGGCATGCTCACCGAGGCCTCGCCCGCGAGCCGGCCCGGCGGCCCGGCGAGCTCGACGCCGTCCAGGCGCAGGCGCGTGCCGTCGAACACGAAGCGGGTCGCGAGCGTCTCGAGCGGCAGCCGTCCCGCGTCGAGCGTGCCGGGGCGGGCGTTGCGCAGCGACAGGGTGCCCGCGAGCGGCGGCAGACCGTCCGCCGCGGCGCCCGCGGGCTCGGGCGCCGCGCGCGCCTGCAGCCGCCCCTCGAGCCGGGTCGCCGGCAGCGCGGCGACGAAGCGCGACAGGTCGAGCGCGGCGAGCGACAGGTCGACCGAGACGAGCGGGCGCGGCGCGAACGGCGCGAGCGCGAGCTTCGCCGACGCGCTCGCATCGCGCAGCACCGCACGCGCGTCGACGTCGAGCGCGGACAGCGTGCCGCCCGCGGTCGCGTCCACCGCGAGCGGCTCGTCGAGCGCGCGCGTCTCGAGGAGCGCGCGCGCCTGCAGCGCGAACGGCGGCGCGTCGGCGATCGTGCCGCCGGCCTGCAGCGTGCCGAACGGCGCGCGCAGCGACAGCGCGTCGAGCGTCCACGTCCCGGTGCGGTAGCGCGCCGACGCGCGCAGGTCCTCGAGGCGCAGCGGCGCCTGCGCCCCGGCCTGGCGCACGACGAGCTCGCCGATGCGCGCCTGCACGAGCTCGACGCGCATCGGCAGCGCGAGCGAGGCCGGCGGCGCGGCGGGCGCGTCGGACGGCGCGGCCACCACCTCGACGTGCGCGGCGGTCAGCTCGCGCACGCGCAGCGTCGCGACCCCCAGCGCGCGCAGGTCGACGTCGAGCACGACGTCGTCGGCCGAGGCGACCGTGCCGGCGTCGCTCCAGACGATCCGCTTCGCGCGCACCACGCCCAGCAGCGAGCCCTGCACCCCCTCGACCGACAGCCGCCCGCCGGTCGCCGCGGCAGCCCGCTCCACGACCGCGCGCAGCGCCGACTCGCCACCGAGCCACGCGAGGCCGCCCGCGAGCGCGGCGACCAGCAGCGCGAGGATCGGCAGCGCGATCACGGCGATCCGCCGCCGCCGCGAGCGGCGCGCGAAGCGGCCCGGACCGGCGTCCGGTGCCCCGTGCGGCGGCGTGGAGGGCGGCATCGGGGGCGGCGCCATCAGAAGACCACCCCGATCGAGAAGTGCAGCCGCCACTCGCGGACCGCCTCGCCGTACGCGACGTCGAAGTTCAGCGGCCCGACCGGCGTGCGCAGCCGCACGCCGACGCCGTAGCCGGCGACCGGCTTCAGGTCCGACCACGAGTCGGCCGCGTTGCCGTAGTCGTAGAAGGTCGCGAGCGCGACGTCGCGCGAGACCAGGTGCTGGTACTCGACGCTTGCGGTGAACAGCGCGCGTCCGCCGACGATCGCCTCGCCGAGCGGCACGCCGAGCCCCTGCGACGCGTAGCCGCGCACCGAGCGCGAGCCGCCGGTGCGGAACAGGTTCGCCGACGGGATGCCCTCGCGCCGCGGCGCCGCCACGTGACCGACCTCGCCCCGCAGCACGATGCGGCCGAACTCCTCGCGGTCGGCGCCCGCGAGCGGCACGATGCCGTAGGCGAGGCCGTAGCCGCGCACGAAGCTCGTCACCGAGCCGAGCGCCTCCGAGGCGCCCGAAAGCTGCCCGGTGACGATGTAGCCGCGGGTCGGGTAGATCGGCGAGTCGAGCTTGCGCTGCGTCCACGAGTAGCCGAGCACCAGCGCGCGGTTCTCGTAGAGCCGCTCGTCGTCCGGGCCGAACACCACGCTCTGCCGCTCGGCCTGCGCCTGCAGCGACAGCGCGGTCTCGACGTCGCCGCGCCGCTGGTTGCGCGACACGAAGAGCGAGGCCGCGTCGACCAGGTCGTTCTGGATGTCGCGGTGCTCCGCGCGGCCGCCGAACTGCCAGCGCCAGCCCGACAGGTCCTGCGGGGTGTTCCAGGTCGACCAGAGCACCTGACGCTCGAGGTCGACCTCGATGCCGTTGAAGGTCTGCACGCCGATCCCGCCGACGTTGCGGTGCTCCCAGTTGGCGAGCACGCTCAAGCCTCGGTCGGTGTCGTAGCCGCCACCGAGCACCCAGCGCTTCGACTGCCGCTCGACGACGTCGACGCGCATCGGCACCTCCTCGGCCGTCGGGTCGCGGTCGAGCAGCACGGTGTCGGGCCGCACGTTCGCGGTGGTGAACCAGCCCGAGCCGTTCAGCAGCGTCTGGAAGCGCGTCACCTGGTTCGCGTCGTAGGGCTCGCCCTGCCGGAACGGCGCGAGCCCCTGCACGGCCTCGGCCGGATAACGCTGCAGCCCGACGATGTCGATCGCGCCGAAGCGCAGCCGCGGGCCGGACTCGACGTCGACGCGCAACAGCGCACGCGCGCCCTCGCGCTGCACGACCGCCTCGCTGTCCTCGATCCGCGCGCGCAGGAAGCCGCCGTCGCGCAGCGTGCCGAGCAGCTCGCGCTTGGCGCGCTCCCACTCGTCGGAGCGGAACGGCGCGCCCGGCTGCAGCAGCCAGGTCTGCTCGGCGCGCTCGCGCAGCGCCGCGTGCTCGGGCGAGTCGACGTCGCCCGAGAGCCGCAGCGCGGTGCCCGAGACGATGGTGCGCGGCCCGGGCTCGACGACGATGCGCACGCCCCGGGCACGGTCCTCGACGCGGATCTCCGGCGAGAACCAGCCCTCGGCGGCCATCAGCTCGCGGACCTCGCCCTCGGCACGCCGCACGAACAGCGGCCGCTGCGACGGATCGTAGTCGGGCCGCTGGCGCCAGCGGCCGAGCAGCGTGTACTCGCGGATCTGCCGCGCGACCGGCTCGGGCGCCTCGACGTCGAGCGCGTAGTGCGGCGACACGCGGCCGTCGGACGGGTCGTCGTCGACCGGCTCGCCGTACAGCAGGCGGCCGATCACCGGCAGCCGCGCGAACGGCTTCGGAGCCGGCTTGCCGGCGGCGGGCGTGGCGGCGCCATCGGGGGCGGCCGGCGCGCCCGGGACAGGGGCCGCGCCCGCCGGGGTCGTGGCCGAGGTCGTGGCCGACGCCTCGCCCGGCGACGCCCCGCCCACCGGCGACGCCTCGACCGCGGCCCGCGTCACGGTGCCGCCGGGCACCGTCGGCACGAGCGGCGCCTGCGCGCGCGCGACGCCCGAGCCCGACGCGACGAGCACGATCGCGACGCCGAGCGCCCTCGCGCCAGCGCCTGCGGACGGACGGCGCGCGGCGCGCATCACCAGCGTCGGGCGGCGCGCGGCGGGGGGTTCAGACGACCACGGTCGCGGCGCCGCCGCCGGGCCGCGCGTCGATCTCGCCGATCCGCACCGCCGCTTCGCCAGCGGCGCGCAGCCGCGCGACCGCGTCGTCGGCGTGCGCCGCATCGACGACGATCGTCATGCCGATGCCGCAGTTGAAGACGCGGTGCATCTCCGCGTCGGCGATGCCGCCCTCGCGCTGCAGCCACTCGAAGACCGGCGGCATCGTCCACGCGCTCCGGTGCAGCACCGCGCGGCAGCCGTCGGGCAGCACGCGCGGCACGTTCTCGACGAGCCCGCCGCCGGTGATGTGCGCGATGCCCTTCACCGGCACGGCGCCCAGCAGCGCGAGCACCGGCTTCACGTAGATGCGCGTCGGCGCCATCACCGCGTCGGCGAAGGTGCCCGCGCCGCCGAACGGCGCGTCCATCGCGGCCGCGTCGAGCGAGCCGTGCGCGCGCTGGATCACGCGGCGCACCAGCGAGTAGCCGTTCGAGTGGGGACCACTCGACGCGAGGCCGATCACCGCGTCGCCCGGTCGGATCGAGCGGCCCGAGATCGCGGCCGACTTCTCGACGACACCGACCGCGAAGCCGGCGAGGTCGTACTCGCCGTCGGGGTACATGTCGGGCATCTCGGCGGTCTCGCCGCCGATCAGCGCGCAGCCCGCCTGCTCGCAGCCGGCGGCGATGCCGCCGACCACGCGGGCCGCGGTGTCGACGTCGAGCCGCCCGCAGGCGAAGTAGTCGAGGAAGAACAGCGGCTCGGCGCCCTGCACCAGGATGTCGTTGACGCTCATCGCGACCAGGTCGATGCCGACGGTGTCGTGGCGGCCGAGTGCGAAGGCCAGCCGCAGCTTGGTGCCGACGCCGTCGGTGCCCGACACCAGCACCGGCTCGCGGTAGCGCTTGGGCACCTCGAACAGCGCGCCGAAGCCGCCGATGCCGGCCAGCACGCCTTCGCGCATCGTGCGCTTCGCGAGCGGCTTGATCCGCTCGACCAGCGCGTCGCCGGCGTCGATGTCGACCCCGGCGTCCTTGTAGGTCAGCGGCGCGGGGGGCGTGGCGGGTGTGGTCATGGCGGCGGGGCCCCCGGGAGCGGGGCCGATACAATGTGGCGCGAGCCGGAATTGTACCGGCCCGCCCTCCCCCGGCCGTTCCCCCGGTCTCGATCCCGGCCCCCCTGCGGCTCCACCCCACGTCGTGTCCCAGCTCGCCCTCGACCTCGGTCCGCCGCCGCCGCCGACCTTCGACAACTTCGTCGTCGGCGACAACCGCGAGGCGCTCGACGCCGCGCGGGCGCTGCTCGGAGCGTCGCGCGGCGCGGCCTCGCGCTTCCTGTACCTGTGGGGGCCGCGCTCCTGCGGACGCAGCCACCTGCTGCGCGCGCTGGAGGGCGCGGCGCCGGCGGGCACCGCGCGCCGGCTCGGTCCGGACGCAGCGCCCGAGGCCTTCGTGTTCGACGCCGCGGTGCGGCTCTGGCTCGTCGACGACTGCGATCGGCTCGACCGACCGCGCCAGGCCGCGACCTTCCACCTGTTCGACGCGGTCGCCGCCGACGGCGCCGCCGCGCTCGGCTGCACCGGCGAGCAGCCGCCGGGCCGGCTCGCGCTGATGCCGGAGCTCGCGACGCGGCTCGGCTGGGGCCTGGTGCTGCAGTTGCGTCGACTGTCCGACGCCGACACCGCGCAGGCGCTCGCGGGCACGTTCGCCGAGCGCGGCCTCGCGATCGCGCCCGACGTGGTGCCGTGGCTGATGACGCACGCGCCGCGCGACCTCGGCAGCCTGCGGGCGCTGGTCGACGCGATCGACGCCTACGCGCTCGCCCGCAAGCGCGCGATCACCGTGCCGCTGCTGCGCGAGTTCGCGCAGGCCGGACTGCCCCTCGAGGCGCCCGGGGCGCCCGCCGGCGCACCCCCGGACGCGCCGTTGCCGCCGCCCGGGCCGCCGTCGGACATGCCGTAGAATGCCCACCGCGATGCACCTGGCCCTCTTCGACCTCGACCATACGCTGCTGCCGATCGACAGCGACTACGAATGGTCGCGGTTCCTGGTCCGCATCGGGGTGCTCGACGGCGAGGCCCACGAGCGCGAGAACGACCGCTTCTACCGCGCGTACCAGGCCGGCACGCTCGACATCGCGCAGTTCCTGCGCTTCCAGCTCGCACCGCTCGCCGCACACCCGCGCGCGACGCTCGACGCCTGGCACCGCCGCTACATGGCGGAGGTGATCGAGCCGCGGATCCTGCCGCAGGCGCGCGAGCTGGTGCAGCGCCACCGCGCACGCGGCGACCTGGTCGCACTGGTCACCGCCACCAACGCGTTCGTCACCGCACCGATCGCCCGCGCGTTCGGCATCGAGCACCTGATCGCCACCGGCGTCGAGCAGCGCCCCGACGGCGAATACACCGGCCGCACCGAGGGCACCCCGTCGTTCCGCGAGGGCAAGATCGTGCGTACCGGCGAGTGGCTCGCGTCGCTCGGCCACGCACTCGGGGCCTTCGAGCGCTCGTGGTTCTACAGCGACTCGCGCAACGACCTGCCGCTGCTCGAGCGCGTGACCGACCCGGTCGCGACCAATCCCGACGACGTGCTGCACGCCGCCGCGATCGAGCGCGGCTGGCCGGTGCTGCGGCTCTTCGAGGGCGTGGCGCGATGATCGTCGCATTCATCCGCAAGCTCTTCGGAGGCGGCGCGTCCGACTCCGCGCCGGCCGCGCCGGCCGCGTCGCCCTCCGCGCAGCGCGCCCGCGGCCCGGCCGCGCCCACCGGCCCGAAGCTGCGGACCTACAAGGGCGCCGAGCTCGGCATCCGCCCCGACCAGATCTCGCAGGCCGCGTTCCGCACCTGCGAGATCCTGCAGCGCGCCGGGTTCAAGGCCTTCGTCGTCGGCGGCGGCGTGCGCGACTCGCTGCTCGGCCTCGTGCCCAAGGACTTCGACGTCGCCACCGACGCGACGCCCGAGCAGGTGCAGGCCTCGTTCCGCCGTGCGCGGATCATCGGCCGGCGCTTCAAGATCGTGCACGTGATGTTCGGCCGCGAGACGATCGAGACCTCGACCTTCCGCGCGCTGCAGGCCGACGCCGAAACCGACGAGCACGGCCGCGTGCTGCGCGACAACGTCTTCGGCACGCAGCAGGAGGACGCGCTGCGGCGCGACTTCACCGTCAACGCGCTCTACTACGACCCGGTCGCCGACCAGGTGCTCGACTGGCTCGGCGGCGTCGAGGACCTGAAGGCGCGCACGCTGCGGATGATCGGCGACCCGGCCACGCGCTACCGCGAGGACCCGGTGCGGATGCTGCGCACGGTGCGCTTCGCGGCCAAGCTCGACTTCCACGTCGACAAGGCCACGCTCGCGCCGATCGCAGAGCTCGCCGACCTGATCGAGAACGTGCCGTCGGCGCGCCTCTTCGACGAGATGCTGAAGCTGCTCGAGTCGGGCCACGCGCTCGCCTGCGTGCGGCGGCTGCGCACCGAGGGCCTGCACCACGGGCTGCTGCCGCTGCTCGACGTGATCCTCGAGCAGCCGCACGGCGAGCGCTTCATCGAGGTCGCGCTCGGCAACACCGACGCGCGCGTGCGCGCCGGCAGGTCGGTCTCGCCGGGCTTCCTGTTCGCGACGCTGCTCTGGCAGCTGGTGTCCGACCGCTGGCAGGCGCGCAAGGCCGCCGGCGAGCACTCGATCCCCGCGCTGATGGAGGCGATGGACTCGGTGCTCGACGAGCAGGCGAGCAAGCTCGCCATCCAGCGCCGCTTCATCGCCGACATGCGCGAGATCTGGGGCCTGCAGCCGCGGCTCGAGAAGGGCGGGCGCGGCGCGCTGCGCGCGATGGAGCACCTGCGCTTCCGCGCCGGCTACGACTTCCTGCTGCTTCGCGTCGAGGCCGGCGAGCTGCCCGAGGAGCTCGGCCGCTGGTGGACCGAGTTCGTCGAGGGCGACGCCGCGACCCGCGAGCGGCTGCTCGAGGCCCGGCCCGGCGAGGCACGCACCGGCACCAAGCGCCGGCGGCGTCGCCGCAGCGGCCGGCGGGCCGGCGGCGAGGGGGGCGAAGGCGCCGCCGAGGGTGCGCCGGACGCCGGCGACGACGCGCCGGACGCGCCGGGCGACGATCCGCGCTGGCGCGACCCGCTGCCGCCGCACGCGTCCGGCGGTTCGCCGCGCTCGGGCGAGCCGCCCGCCTGAGCGGCGTCGCGTGGACGCCTGGATCGGGCTCGGCGCCAACCTCGGCGACCGGCGCGCGACGATCGAGGCGGCCCTCGACGCGCTGCGCACGCTGCCCCGCACCCGGCTCGTCGCGCGCTCGCGGCTGTGGGCGAGCGCGCCGGTCGACGCGGGCGGCCCCGACTACCTGAACGCGGTCGCGCGGCTCGACACGACGCTCGCGCCACTCGAGCTGCTGGCGGCGCTGCAGGCGATCGAGGCGCGCTTCGGCCGCGAGCGCGCGTTCCGCAACGCCCCCCGCACGCTCGATCTCGACCTGCTGCTCGCCGGCGAGGCCATGCTCGACCTGCCGGCCGTCGACGGCGCGCCGGCGCTGGTCGTGCCCCATCCGCGGCTGCACGAGCGCGCGTTCGTGCTGCGGCCGATGGCCGACATCGACGAGGGGGTCGTGGTCCCCGGACGCGGCCCGGTGCGACAATGGCTCGCCCGCGTCGCCGAGCAGCGCTGCGACCCGTGGTCCCCGACCCCACGCCGCCGATGAACACGTTCCACGCCGCCCTGCCCGCGCTCTGCCTGCTCGGCGCCGTCTACTTCATCTTCCGCTCGTGAGCCTTCGCCGATGAATCCGTTCGACCGCTGGCGCCACATCGTCGTTGAGGGCCCGATCGGCGCAGGCAAGACCTCGCTCGCGCGGCGCCTGTCCGAGCGCTTCGGCGCGCAGACGGTGCTCGAGGAGCCGCAGGCCAACCCGTTCCTCGAGCGCTTCTACCGCGACAGCGCGCGCTACGCGCTGCCGACGCAGCTCTTCTTCCTCTTCCAGCGGGTCCACCAGCTGCGCGACCTCGCGCAGCGCGACCTGTTCCAGTCGGCGGCGGTCGGCGACTTCCTGCTCGAGAAGGATCCGCTGTTCGCGCGGCTGACGCTGTCGGACGACGAGCTCGCGCTCTATCGCCAGATCTTCGACAACCTGAAGCCGCAGGCGCCGACGCCCGACCTGGTGATCTACCTGCAGGCGCAACCCGACACGCTGGTCGAGCGCGTGAGGAAGCGCGGCGTACCGATCGAGGCCTCGATCTCGGAGGAGTACCTGCGCGCGCTGGCCGACGCGTACAGCCGCTTCTTCCACCACTTCGACGCGGCGCCGCTGCTGATCGTCAACACCGAGCACCTGAACCCGGTGGACCGCGACGCCGACCTCGACCTGCTGCTGCAGCACGTCGCCTCGATGCGCGGCCGACGCGAGTTCTTCAACCTCGCGCGCTGAGCGCGCGCGCACCGCGCCTCAGAGCAGCCAGCGCACGTCCGCGGCGAGGCGCTCGCCGAGCCGCTGCAGCGCGGCCCCGACGCGCTCCGGGTCGGCCGCCCAGGCGCGCAGCGCGTCGGCGTCGGACGCCTCCGCGAGCGTCAGGCGACGCACGGTCTCGAAGCGCACGCCGCCATCGAAGGTGCGCACCGCGCGCATCACCACGCGCGCCTCGATCGCCGCGCGACAGCCGTCGCGGCCCGCGTGCGAGGCGGGCGACAGCGTGACCGGGCCGACGCTGAGCACCACCGGGTGGCCGTCGCGGCGTGCCGCGTCGAGCGCGGGCGGCGCGACCGTGGCGGCGACGACCGGATCGGGGCGGGTCGGATGCCACTCGCGGTCGACGCCGCGACGGAACGCGTCGGCGGTCTCGTGGCCGGCGGGGCGCAGCGCGGCGCGCAGCGTGTCGAGCGTCTCGCGCAGCGCCCCGCCGCCGGCCGCGCAGTCGGGCGCCTCGGGCGCGGCTTCGAGCGCGGCGAGCGGCGCGCCGAGCATCCGCACGCCGGGCGTCGCGGCGAGCGCGCCGACACCGGCGACCACCGCCGCCACGAGCCGCGCGCCGGCGTCGCGCGCGGCGGCCGCGGGCGCGAGCGCCGACGCGGCGACCGGCTCGCCCTCCATCGCCACCAGCACCGGCGCGTCGACGTGCAGCAGGCCACGCGGGCCCGGCCCGTCGCCCGGGGAGCAGCCGGCGAGCGCGAGCGTCGCCGCGACGAGCGCGACGGGTGCATTCCGGCGGGTGGCGGCGCGCGCGCTCGGGCGCATCGGAGGACGGAGGAGGTCCATGCATCGCAGTGTGCGCGGCGCGGCCACGCTGCGCCGGCGATCCCCGATGCTCGCCGGGGGGCTCTCGGGACATTCCGGACATGCGGGGCCCGCACGCCGGTGGCCGGTGGTCGCGCCGAGGCGCGGATGCGACGATGCGGACGGGCTGCCGCGCCGGACCGGGTCCGGCGCGGCGGGCGCTCAGGCCCGGTAGCCGTTGGGATTCGCGCTCTGCCAGCGCCACGCGTCGGCGCACATCGCGTCGATGCCGAGCTTCGCGCGCCAGCCGAGCAGCCGCTCGGCGACGGCCGGGTCGGCGTAGCACTCGGCGATGTCGCCCGGGCGCCGGTCGACGATCGCGTACGGCACCGGTCGGCCGCTCGCGCGCTCGAAGGCCTTGACCATGTCGAGCACCGAGTAGCCGTTGCCGGTGCCGAGGTTCACCGTCCAGAAGCCCGCGGTCTCGTGCACGCGGCGCAGCGCCGCGAGGTGGCCCTGCGCGAGGTCGACGACGTGGATGTAGTCGCGCACGCCGGTGCCGTCCTTCGTCGGCCAGTCGCCGCCGAACACCGAGAGCTTCTCGCGCCGGCCGACCGCGACCTGCGCGACGAACGGCATCAGGTTGTTCGGGATGCCCTGCGGGTCCTCGCCGATGCGCCCGCTCGGGTGCGCGCCGACCGGGTTGAAGTAGCGCAGGTTGCCGATCGACCAGCGCGCGTCCGACTTCGCGAGGTCCTGCAGCACGAACTCGACGAACCACTTCGTGCGGCCGTACGGATTGGTCGCGCCGGTCTTGGCGTCCTCGCCGATCGGCACCGACTCCGGGTCGCCGTAGACGGTCGCCGACGAACTGAACACGATCCTGCGCACGCCGGCCGCGTCCATGCAGCGCAGCAACGTCGTCGTGCCGGCGACGTTGCTGTCGTAGTAGGCGAGCGGCTTCTGCACCGACTCGCCGACGGCCTTCAGTCCTGCGAAGTGGATCGCAGCATCGAAGGGCCGCTCGGCGAGCATGCGCGTGAGGAGCGCCTCGTCGCGGATGTCGCCGACCACCAGCGTCGCGCGGCGGCCGGTGATCGCGGCGACGCGCTCGAGCGACTCGGGGCTCGCGTTCGACAGGTTGTCGAGCACGACGACGTCGAAGCCGGACTGCAGCAGCTCGAGCACGGTGTGCGAGCCGATGTAACCGGCGCCGCCGGTCACGAGGATGCTGCCGCTCATCGAAACTCCCGTCAGATGGTGGGTGAACATGTTCCCACGGCGCGCCGGGCCGCTGCGTACAATCCGTCCGATCCTCCCGTACGTTCATCGGACATCGCCATGCTGATCCCGGTCATCCTCTCCGGCGGTTCCGGCACTCGCCTGTGGCCCGTCTCGCGCGAGGCGTTCCCGAAGCCGTTCATGAAGCTGGGCGGCGAGCTGAGCCTGCTGCAGCGGACGCTGTCGCGCTGCCTGCCGATCGCCGACTCCAGGCGCGTCGCGATCGTCACGAACAAGGAGTACCTGTTCAAGACCGAGGAGGAGGTGCACGCACTGCCTTCGGCCAAGGGCATCGCGTGCACCCAGCTGCTCGAGCCCGCGGGCCGCAACACCGCGCCGGCGATCGCGATCGCCGCGCTCTGGGCCGAGGCGACCGCGCCCGGGGCCACGCTGCTGGTGCTGCCCGCCGACCACCTGATCCCCGACGAGGCCGCGTTCCAGGCGGTCGCCCGCGATGCCGCGGCGCTCGCCGCCGACGGCGCGCTGGTGCTGTTCGGCATCCGCCCGACCGCGCCCGAGACCGGCTTCGGCTACATCGAGACCGGCGAGCCGGTGGCCGGCACCGCCGCGATGCGCGTCAAGCGCTTCGTCGAGAAGCCCGACGCGGCGCGCGCGAGCGCGTTCCTGCAGGCCGGCACCTTCGTGTGGAACAGCGGCATGTTCTGCTTCACCGCCGCCTCGATCCTCGCCGCGCTCCAGGCGCACGCGCCCGACGTGCTCGCGCAGGCGCGCGCCGCGTGGGCGGCGAGCCGCGCCGGCGCGACCGAGGCGCGCGTCGTGCTCGATCCGGCGACCTTCGGCGCCTGCCGCGACGTGTCGATCGACTACGCGGTGATGGAGAAGGCCTCGGACGTGGTCGTGCTGCCCTCGACCTTCGGCTGGAGCGACATCGGCTCGTGGAAGGCGGTCGCCGAGCAGTTCGTGCCCGACGCCGACGGCAACACCACGGTCGGCGAGGCGATGTTCGTCGACACGCGCGACACGCACGTGCAGAGCGACGACCGGCTGGTCGCCGCGGTCGGCGTCGAGCACCTGCTGGTCGTCGACACGCCCGACGCGCTGCTGGTCGCGAGCAAGGGCGCGAGCCAGCAGGTCAAGGAGATCGTCTCGCGCCTGAAGCTGCGCGGGCACGACGCGGCGCGGCTGCACCGCACCGTCGCGCGGCCCTGGGGCACGTACACCGTGCTGCAGGAGGGCTCGCGCTTCAAGATCAAGCGCATCGAGGTCAGGCCCGGACAGACGCTGTCGCTGCAGATGCACCACCACCGCAGCGAGCACTGGATCGTCGTCTCCGGCACCGCGAAGGTGACCTGCGACGAGAAGACCTACCTCGTCGCCGCCAACCAGTCGACCTACATCCCGATCGGCACGAAGCACCGGCTCGAGAACCCGGGCGTGATGGACCTGGTGATGATCGAGGTGCAGTGCGGCGACTACCTCGGCGAGGACGACATCGTCCGATTCGAGGACAGGTACGGTCGGTGAAGCGGGGGTTTCGGCGAGCACTGCTCGCCGCCCGCGGAACGGGCGCCGCATGCTTGCGGCGCACTGGTGCGTCCCGGACGTGAATCCGGCGAGAGCCGGCTGTTGTCATTCCCCGGTCACATCCCCGTCATACTGTGCGCGTTCCCCTCCCGAGGCGAACGCGCCCGTGAACGCCAAGATCCTGATCGTCGAGGACGAGCCCGCGATCCGCGAGCTGCTCGCGCTGAACCTGCGGCACGCCGGCTACGAGCCGGTGCACGCGGCCGACGCCGCGGCCGCGCGTCGCAGCATCGACGCGGAGCTGCCCGACCTCGTGCTGCTCGACTGGATGCTGCCCGACCAGCCGGGCATCGAGCTCGCGCGCCGCCTGCGCGCCGACGCGCGCACCCGCGAGCTGCCGGTGATCATGCTGACCGCCCGCTCGGCCGAGACCGACAAGCTCGGCGGCTTCGAGGCGGGCGCCGACGACTACGTGACCAAGCCGTTCTCGCCGAAGGAGCTGGTCGCGCGCGTGCGGGCGCTGCTGCGGCGGCGCGTGCCCGAGGCCGGCGACGAGGCGGTCGAGGTCGCCGGACTCAGGCTCGAACCGCAGACCTTCCGCGTGATCGGCGACGGCCAGCCGCTGCGGATGGGGCCCACCGAGTTCCGGCTGCTCCACTACCTGATGCGCAACGTCGACCGCGTGCTGTCGCGCGGCAAGCTGCTCGACGGGGTGTGGGGCGACCATGTGTTCATCGAGGAGCGGACGGTCGACGTCCACATCCGGCGGCTGCGGCTCGCGCTGCAGCCGAGCGGGCACGATCGCCTGATCGAGACCGTGCGTGGCGGGGGTTACCGCTTCCTGCCACAATGACCGGACCTCGGGTCCGGCTCCTCCCGCAGCGTTGATCCTCCTTCGCACCCTGCTGTTCACCGGCGCGATCCTGCTCGTTGCCGCGGTGATCGCCGCGCTGCAGGCGACTGCGCTCGCCGTCGCCGTGCTGGTGGTCGGGCTCGTCGGGATGCTCGTCTATCACGCGTACTACCTTCAGCGGCTGCACCACTGGGCAGGGCTGCCGCGGCAGCGCGACCTGCCGTACGGCTTCGGCAGTTGGGGGCACACCTTCGACCGCCTCGGTCGTCACGCCCGGGAGGACCAGGTCGAGCGCGACGAAGCGGCCGCGGAACGCGAGCGCATCGACGCCGCGGTCGACCTGCTGCCGGACGGGCTGGTGGTGCTCGACCGGTTCGACCACGTCCAGTGGAGCAACCGGACCGCGCAGGACCTCCACGGGATCTTCGGGACGCGCCGGCCGATCGATCACTTCGTCCGCCAGCCCGAGTTCCTCGCCTACCTCCACGAAGGCGACTTCTCCCGACCGGTCACGATGTCGCTGCCGAATGCACCGGGCAGGCGCTTCTCGCTGAAGATCGTGCCGACCGATGATGCGTACCGCCTGCTGATCACCCGCGACGTCACCGAATCGACCCGCGTCGAGCAGATGCGACGCGATTTCGTCGCCAACGTGTCGCACGAGATCCGCACGCCGCTCACGGTGGTCGCCGGATTCGTCGAGACCCTGCTCGAGATGGAGTTGCCTGCCGACGAGCGTCGTCGCTGCCTCGAGACGGTCCGTCGCCAGACCGGCACGATGCAGCGGCTCGTCGAGGACCTGCTGACCCTCGCCACGCTGGAGGCCACGACGCTGCCCCCCGAGACCGAGCCGGTGCCAGTGGAGCCGCTGCTCCAGGCGGTGCTCGCCGATGTCAGGGCCCTGTCGGACGGGCGTCACCTGCTGGCGCTCGAGATCGCTTCGCATGCAGGCCTGCGGGGGTCGATGACCGAACTGGACAGCGCGGTCCGCAACCTGCTGACCAATGCGATCCGCTACACGCCGGATGGCGGCACGATCACGGCCGGATGGCGCGTGATCGACGGAGAAGGAATCCTTTCCGTGCAGGATACCGGCATCGGCATCGCCGCCGAGCACCTGCCGCGCCTGACCGAGCGCTTCTACCGGGTCGATCGGGGACGCTCGCGCGACACCGGTGGCACGGGTCTGGGCCTCGCGATCGTCAAGCATGTCGCGCAGCGCCACAACGCGAGGCTCGACATCGAGAGCCGGATCGGCGTCGGCAGCCTGTTCTCGCTGCACTTCCCCCCGTCGCGCATCTCGACCGGGACGAGGCCGCGGCTGGCGGAGGCCGCCGACGAGTGGGCCGCCCCGCCGCTCGAGGACAGGAGAGGTGCGCCGGACGCCTCGAAGGCGGCCTGACGCCGCGTCAGGCCGCGACCGGAAGGTTGCCGTGCCGCATGTCGACGCCTTGGACGACGTTGACGATGTATTCGGCGATGTTCTCGGCGTGATCGGCCACCCGCTCGATCGACTGGACAATCAGGATCAGCTCCAGGGCCGGTGCAACTCGGGTCGGTTCGGTACGCATGTGAGCGGTCAGTTCGTCGACCAGCGCATCGCGGAGGTCGTCGACCGAGTCGTCGCAGGCGCCGAGTTGTCGAGCGACCTGGGGGTCGTGGCGACCGAACGCATCGATCGCGCGCGTGAGCATGTCGCCAGCCTGTTCCGACATCCCGGCGATCCGCCCGAGCGGCTCGGACCAGGTCGATGCATCGACTCCGCGGCCCTTCAGCGCGATCTTCTTCGATTCGTCGCCGACGCGCTCCAGGTCGTTGATCGTGTGGATCACGCCGATCACCTCGCGCAGATCGACGGCGATCGGCTGGCGAAGCGCGATGATCCGGTTGCACAGATCGTCGATCTGCAGGTGCAGCGCGTTGACGGCCCGCTCGTCGGCGAGCACGCGGCTGACCAGCTCGAGATCGCCGGTGAAGACCGACTCGACGGCGCGCCTGAACTGGCGTTCGACGAGGCCGCCCATCACGACGACGGCGCGCCGCATGCCGGCCATGTCGGCGTCGAAGGCCCGGACAGTGTGGTCGTTGAGGGTCATGGTGGTGGATCGGTATGTTGATGGAGCGATTCGGACGCGATCTTCGCGTCTTCCGGCGGCATCGTCTTGCGCGCGACCCCGACTCTAGCTCGGCGGTCGTCACAGGAGCATGAAGGGAGGCCCGGCACGATCGCGGCGCTCGCGCAGTGTTGCCCAGGCACGACGTTTCGTCCGATGGACCGTGGCGCGTCCCGACTGCAGCGGGCGGCCCGATCCGCCGTCGTCTTCAGCGCCGCCCGACCGCCCCGCCGGCGGCCGGCTCGCCGTCCGTGGGGACCGAAGGCCGGACCGGCACGCCGTCCGCACCGTCGCGGCCGCGCTGCGGCCCGCCCGCTTCGCTGCCCGCTTCGCCGCGCGCTTCGCTGCCCGCTTCGCCGCGCGCGCCCGTCCGGGCGCCGCGCGCCGTCGTCGCGGGGCGCGGCGCTTGCGCGAGCACCGGCACGGTCTGCGCGTCGCGCACCCGCAGCGTCCGGCCGGCCGGCACCTCGACCGAGCCGGCCTCGGTGGCCACCGCGACCCGGCCGGCCACCACGACCACGACCAGGCCCGGATCGACGCCCGCCGGGCAGGCGGTCGTGCAGGCCGCGTGGTCGACGGTGAATTCGGTGCCGCGGATGCCGATCGTCGCGGTCGGCGTGCGCAGCCGCCAGTCGTCGCGATCGCGCTTGCCGATGCTGCCGGACACCGCGCGCATCGAGCCCCGCACCAGCTCGAAGAACCCGCGCTGGCGGCTCGCGTCGAACGCGTAGGCCTCGACGCGGAAGTCGCTGCCGGGCTGGATCGAGATCAGCGCCCCGTCGGTGAAGCGCAGCTGCACGCGGCCGTCGGTGCCGGTGCGGATCCGGTCGCCGCTGCGGATCGGCACGTCGGCGCGCACCGGCGTCGAGTACGACGCGCCGCGGACCAGCATCGTCGTGCCTTCGGAGCGCAGCACCTGCGCGGCGTCGGCCGGGCCGTTGGCCGAGGCCGGGCCCGGCGCGCGCGATTCGGACTGCGCGCACGCGAGGCCGGCGGCCGCAGCGAGGGTGGCCGCGAGCAGGCGGCGTGTGAAGCGGATCACGGTCGTCGGTTCCGGGTGCACCCCATCGTGTACGGGTTATCGGCGCCCGGTCTGGCGGCTCGAGGCCCGGCGGGTCGGCACGGGACGAGCGGCGGTCGATGTCGGACCGACGGTCCGCGACCGAAGGCGGGCGACCCCTGTGCGAGCGCGCCGCACCCGCTCAGGCTCGGCGACGAGCCCGCCGCGGACCTCCCCCGGGCTCAGCTCCCCGCGCTGGGGAAGAACAGCTGCTCGCCGTCGATCCGGTAGTCGGCGATCGTCTTCTGCCCCGCCGGCGACACCAGCCAGTCGATGAAGCGCTGGCCCGCCTCGGCCTTCACGTGCGCATGGCGGGCCGGGTTCACCAGCATCACGCCGTAGGGGTTGAAGAGCCGGCGGTCGCCTTCGACCAGCACCTTCAGCTCGCCGCGGTTGCGAAAGCTCAACCAGGTGCCGCGGTCGGTCAGCAGGTAGGCGTTCATGCCCGACGCGGTGTTGAGCGCCGGCCCCATCCCGGAGCCGGTCTCGCGATACCACGCGCCGCGCACCTTCTCGAGCTCGACGCCGGCGTCCTTCCACAGCCTGAGCTCGGCCGCATGCGTGCCGCTGCGGTCGCCGCGCGAGACGAACGGCGCCTGTGCCGCGGCGATCCGGCGCAAGGCCTCGTTCGCGTCCTTGAGGCCCGCGACGCGCGCCGGGTCGGCGCCGGGGCCGACGACGACGAAGTCGTTGTACATCACGTCGTGGCGCCGCGTCGCGAAGCCTTCGGCGACGAACTTGCGCTCGGCCTCGGGGTCGTGGACCAGCACCACGTCGGCATCGCCGCGGCGCGCGGTGTCGAGCGCCTGCCCGGTGCCGAGCGCGACCACGCGGACCTCGATGCCGGTCTGCTTCGTGAACGCGGGCAGCAGGTGCTTGAAGAGCCCCGACTGCTCGGTGGACGTCGTCGATGCGACGACGATGAAGGGCGACTGCGCCCACGCGGCGCCGCAGGCCAGCCACGCCGCGGCCGCGGCGATCAGCGTGCGGCGGGAGATCGGTCGGAAGATCGGCATGGCGAAGCCCGGAGCGTGAGGAGAGCCGGAATTCTATGGGATCGCCCCGGTGCGCTCCACCCTCCGGCCGGTCTGCTCGGGCGACGCGTCCCGCGCGCGCGCCACACCGCGTGCGACACTGGCACCCCTGCCCGCGCGGAGCCGAGATGGCGATCGACCTCCACACCTGGAACACCCCGAACGGCCGCAAGATCAGCGTCGCGCTCGAGGAGATGGGCCTCGCGTACCGCGTGATCCCGGTCGACATCACGAAGGGCGCCCAGTTCGACCCGGCCTTCCTGAAGATCAGCCCGAACAACCGGATCCCCGCGATCGTCGACCCCGACGGCCCGGGCGGCGCGCCGATCTCCGTGTTCGAATCCGGCGCGATCCTGCTCTACCTCGCCGAGAAGACCGGCCGCTTCCTGCCGGCCGATGCCCGGGCCCGCGTGCCGGTGCACGAGTGGCTGATGTGGCAGATGGGCGGCTTCGGCCCGATGCCCGGCCAGGTCCACCACTTCCTCGGCGTCGAGGACGAGCGCGACCGCCGCTACGGCCTCGAGCGCTACTCGAAGGAGACGCGCCGGCTCTACGGCGTGGCCGAGCGCCGCCTCGCCGAGGTCGAGTGGTTCGCGGGCGGCGAGGTCTCGATCGCCGACTTCGCGATCGTCGGCTGGGCATGGCGCCACGAGCGCCACAAGGTCGACCTCGCCGAGTTCCCGAGCGTGCGCCGCTGGTACGACGCGATGATGGCCCGCCCCGGGGTCAGGCGGGGCTTCGAGGCGGCGCTGAGCTGAAGCGCGCGTCGACCGGCACCTGGTAGGCGTCGGCGAGCACGTTCGTCTGGTTGGCCAAGGCGACCACCGCCATCAGCTCGCCGAGCATCGCGTCGTCCATGCCCTTCGCGCGCGCCGCGGCGACGTGCGAGTGCATGCAGTAGGTGCAGCCGTTGGTCGCGCTCACCGCGACGTAGACCAGCTCCTTCGTCAGCGGGTCGAGCGCGCCCGGCGCCATCGTCGCCTTCACCTGCGCCCAGACGCGCGCGAGCGTCGGCGGATGGTGCGCGATCGCCTTCCAGAAGTTGTTGATCCAGTCGACCCCGCGGGTCGCCATGATGTCGTCGTACACCGCCCGGACCTCCGGGCTCGCGTCCGCGTACTCCACCGTCTGCGTGATCGCCATGTCGTGCCGCTCCTCGTCGTGTCCGACGCCGAGGCGCGGCGCCGTCGGGCGATGATCCGCGATCCGCGCCTGCTGCGCGAGCGTCACGCTCCGGCGCCGGGGAGGCCGGCCTGCGGCTAGACTGCATCGTCGCGCGCGGAGCGCGCATGGAGCGACCCCGATGGCCGGAGCCAGCCTGCTCGCCCTGCTCGACGACATCGCGAGCATCCTGGACGACGTCGCGACGATGACCAAGGTCGCGACCCAGAAGACCGCCGGCGTGCTCGGCGACGACCTCGCGCTGAACGCGCAGCAGGTGAGCGGCGTGCGCGCCGAGCGCGAGCTGCCGGTGGTGTGGGCGGTCGCCAAGGGTTCGTTCCGCAACAAGCTGATCCTGGTGCCCGCGGCGATCGCGATCAGCGCGTTCGCGCCGTGGGCGATCACGCCACTGCTGGTGGCGGGCGGGCTGTTCCTCGTCTACGAGGGCGTCGAGAAGCTCGCGCACCGCTGGCTCGGCGGTGCCTCGCACGCGCGGGCCGAGCACGACGCGCTCGCGCACGCGATGGCCGACCCGAAGGTCGACGTCGTCGCGCACGAGAAGGCGAAGATCGCCGGCGCGGTGCGCACCGACTTCGTGCTGTCGGCCGAGATCATCGTGATCGCGCTCGGCGTCGTCGCCGATGCACCGATCGGCACCCGGATCGCGGTGCTCGCGGGCATCGGCGTGCTGATGACGGTCGGGGTCTACGGGCTGGTCGCCGGCATCGTGAAGCTCGACGACCTCGGACTGCACCTGTCCCGGTCGGGCGTGACCGCGCTCGGCCGGTCGATCGGTCGCGGCATCCTGGTCGCCGCGCCGTGGCTGATGAAGGGGCTGTCGATCGCCGGCACCGCCGCGATGTTCCTCGTCGGCGGCGGCATCCTCGTGCACGGCGTGCCGGCGCTGCACCACGCGACCGAGTCGGCGGCCGCGGCGCTCGGCCTCGGCCCGGCGATCGCCGGGACGGTCCGGCCGGTGCTCGACGCGCTGGTCGGCCTGGTGGCCGGCGCGGCGGTGCTCGCGGTGGTGACGGTCGCGAAGCGCGGCATGGCGGGACGCTGAGGCCCGCCCGCGACGGCCCGCGGCCCCGGCGCCCCGACGGACGGCCGCGGTCGGCGCGGCGGGGGGCGTACACTGGGTGCGCCCCCGCTGCCGCTCCGACCATGCCGCCTGCCCGCCGCCTGCTGATCGTCCGCGCCGTCGCCCTCGCGGCCCCGGCACTGCTGCTGTCGCGCAAGGCCACCGCATCCGTGCCGCGCGGGGACGTGCTGTCCTTCGTCCACACGCACACCGGCGAATCGCTGTCGGTCGGCTGGCGCGTCGAGGGCGAGCCCGATCCGAACGCGCTGCGCCGCATCGACCGGCTGCTGCGCGACGTGCGCACCGGCGACGTCCATCCGATCGACCCGGCGCTGCTCGAGCAGTTGCACCGCGTCTCGCGCGCGGTCGGCACGCGCGCGCCGTTCCAGGTGATCTCGGGCTTCCGCTCGCCGCGGACCAACGCGATGCTGCGCCGGACCGGGGGCGGCGGCGTCGCGCGCGCCAGCCTGCACCTCGAGGGGCGCGCGATCGACGTGCGGCTCGCCGACGTCCCGCTCGCGACGCTGCGCGACGCCGCGCTCGAGCTGCGCGCCGGCGGCGTCGGCTTCTACCCGTCCGAAGGCTTCGTCCACCTCGACACCGGGCGCGTGCGCACCTGGTGACGCCCGCCGGGCAGCGTGCCGCGACGCGGCGCGCCGCTCACCGAGGCAGCGCGCGCAGCGCGGCGTCGAGCCGCGCGTCGTGCCCGTAGACGTCCGGCACGAAGCGCAGCCGCCCGTCGTCGCCGACGTTCACCGTCGCGTAGAAGATCAGCACCGGCACCGGCTGCGCGACGCGCAGCGATCGGTTCGCGCCCGCGTCGATCGCGGCCCGCAGCGCCTCGGGCGCGCCCTCGGGGCGGCCGGCGAGCACGAACGAGGCGAGCGCGAGCGGCTCGCCGAGCCGGATGCAGCCGTGGCTGAAGTCGCGCCGGCTGCGTGCGAAGAGCGACTTCGCCGGCGTATCGTGCAGGTACACGTCGTGCACGTTCGGCATCACCAGCTTGACGCGGCCGAGCGCGTTGTCCGGGCCGGGGCGCTGGCGCAGGCGCACCGCGCCCCAGGCGAGCGCCCGGCGCAGCGCCTCGCCCCGCACCTCGCCACCGACCGTGCCGCCGACGAGCTCCATGTGCTCGCGGGCGAGCCACCCCGGGTCGTTCGCGAGCTTCGGGTAGAGCTCCTTCGACGCGATCGAGCGCGGCACGTTCCAGTACGGGTTGACCTCGACCGCCTCCACCGCGTCGACGAACACCGGCGTGCCGCTGACCGCGCGGCCGACGACCACCGGCATCGTCAGCGCGACGCGCCCCGCCTCGATCGCCCACAGCCTGTACTCCGGGATGTTCACCGCGATCCAGCGGCCCTGCGGCGTCGGGCCGATCCAGCGCAGCCGCTCGAGCGTCAGCTCGATCTGCCGCACCCGCGCGGTGGCGGGCACCTGCAGCGCGGCGAGCGTCGCGGCCCCGAGCACGCCGTCGGCATCGAGCCCGTGGCGGGCCTGGAATCGGCGCAGCGCGTCCGAGGCCGCCGCGTCGAGGCGACCCGGCGTCGACGGCGCGTCCGGCTCGAGCTCGCCCTCGTCGCGCAGCCGCGCGCGCAGCGCGTCGACGCCCGCCCACGCGTCGCCGGGCACGACCTTGCTCCGGGACGCGGGCAGCGGCGGCAACGGCACGGCCGCGGGACCGGCCGCGCGCCGCCGCCATTCGGGCAATGAGTCCCTCAGCGCGCGATAGGTCGGCAGCGCCGGCTCGACCGCGTCGAGCGCGATGGCCGCGGTGGGCGAGTCGATCGCCGCACGGACCGCCGGCCCGAGCGCCTCGGCGCGTCGCCGCGACGGCAGGTCGTGGCCGAGCGTGCGCGGGTCGACGCGGCCGAAGCCCGCATCGGCGAGGTGCCGCCCGAACGCGAGCGCGAGCCCGGCCTCGAGCCGGGCGGCGCCCGCCTCGTCGCGCGGCGCATCGAGCGCGGCACGCCACGCGGCCGCGCCGTAGGCCTGCGCGTCGAGGCCGCGCGCGGCCGCGTCGCCGAGCGCGTCGACCGTCTCGCGCGCGAGTGCGGTCGCGCGCCAGGGCGGCGCGGGCTCGACATAGCGCGGCGCGTGGCCCGCCGCGGCCCACGCATCGGCGACCGCGCGGTGGACCGCCTCGGGCACGCCGCGCGCGAGCGGCGACGCGGGCGCGAGCGCGTCGCGGACCGCCGAGTCGAGCGCGGCCCGGGCCGTGCCGTGCACGCACGCCGCGCTCCACGCGAGCGCGAGCAGCGCGCGCACCGCGCGCCGCCGCCCGGCCGATCGGATCGGTGCCGTCATCCCGACAGCGTACCGCCTCGCGGCACCTCGCCCGCTTGCGCGCGGCAGCCGCCCGCCGTACGGTGCGGCGATGACGACCGCACACCTGAGAGTCCACCGCTTCGACGCGCTGCGCCCCGGCCCCCGGCTGATCGTGCTGGGCGGCGTGCACGGCAACGAGACCTGCGGCAGCGTCGCGCTCGGGCGGCTCGCCGCCGACCTCGACGAGGGGCGCGTCGCGCTCGCGCGCGGCACGCTGACGCTGGTGCCCGTGGCCAACCCGCTCGCACGCGCGCTCGGCCGCCGCGAGGGCGAGCGCAACCTGAACCGGATGCTGCGACCGACCGCGATCCCGCGCGACAACGAGGACCGCATCGCCAACCGCCTGTGCCCGCTGCTCGCCGAGCACGAGACGCTGCTCGACCTGCACTCGTTCCACACCGGCGGCGAGCCCTTCGCGATGCTCGGCCCCGAGGACAACGACGGCCCCGTCGAGCCGTTCGCGCAGGCCGCGCGGGAGCAGGCCTTCGTCGCCGCGCTCGGCGCGCCGCGCGTCGTCGAGGGCTGGCTCGACACCTACGCGCGCGGCGTGAAGCGCCGCCGGGAGCGCGACGGCGCGGGCGCGCCCTACGCCGACCCCGAGTACGGCGTCGGCACCACCGAGTTCCTGCGCTCGCGCGGCGGGGTCGCGGTGACGCTCGAGTGCGGCCAGCACGAGGACCCGCGTGCGCCCGAGTTCGCGTACCGCGCGGCGCTGCGCGCGCTCGTGCACCTGCGGATGGCCGAGGTCGGGGTCGAGCCGGCGGCGCCGCCCCGCGAGGTGCTGCGGCTGGTCGAGGTCTTCGACCGCCTGCACCCCGGCGACCGGCTGGCGCGCGCCTGGACCAGCTTCGAGCCGGTGCTCGCCGGCGAGCCGATCGGGCTGCGGCACGACGGCACGCCGGTGGCGGCGCCGGCCGACGGACGGATCGTGTTTCCGAACCCGAACGCGACCGTCGGCGCCGAGTGGTTCTACTTCGCGGTACCGAGCCCCCGGCGGCTCTGAGCGCCCGCCCCCGGCCCGACCCCGCCCCCGACCCGGCGACCGGCCCGCCGGGCGCCGCATCGCGTATCCTCGCGCACCGACCGGGGCGCCGCCCCGGCACGCACGAGGCGCCCCGATGAAGCTCCGGATGGCCGAGAACTCGCTGTTCGCGATCCTGCTGCGCAAGCCCTGGTGGGTCAGCGCGATGGTCGCCATGGCGCTGCTCGCGTTCGCGCGCTTCGGGCTGCCGCCCGCGTGGTTCCTCTACGCGGCGCCGATCGCGTTGCCGTTCATCGTGATCGCGGGCATCACCGGCTGGCGCCAGCTGCAGGCCCCGAGCGCCTCGAAGGTCGCGGCGACCGAAGCCGCGCTGCGCACGATGGGCTGGGCCGACTTCTCGGCCGCGCTCGAGGACGCGTGGCGCCGCGACGGCTGGACGGTCTCGCGGATCGACGACGCGGGCGCCGACCTCGAGGCGACCCAGGGCTGGAGGCGCGCGGTGATCGCCGGGCGGCGCTGGAAGGTCGCCCGCACCGGCGTCGAGGCGCTGCGCGAACTCGCGGCCGCCCGCGAGCGGCGCGAGGCGCACGAGGGCATCTACCTGACCGTCGGCGAAGTCACCGAGCAGGCGGTGAAGTTCGCGCAGTCGAACCGGATCCGCATCGTGACCGGCCCCGACCTCGCACGGCTGCTGCCGACGCTCGGCCGCGGCGGTGCGGGCGCGGGCGTCAAGACGGCGAAGAGCGCGGGCCGCTGAGGCCGGGGCGCGCACGGCGCCGCCGCGCGACGCCCGCGAGCCGTCCCCTCACGCGCTCTCGCGCATCACCAGCTCGAACCCCAGGTCCGTCGTGCGCGGCCCGCCGTCGTCGCGCGCCTGCCCGTCGCCCGCGAGCCGCTCGACCACCCAGCGCGCCGCCGTGCGCCCGATCTCCGCGCCCGGGATGCGCACCGTCGTCAGCGGCGGGTTCGACGCCCGCGCGATCTCGAAGTCGCCGAAGCCCGCGATCGCGAGCCGCCCCGGCACCGAGATGCCGCGCCGCTGGCAGGCCTGCACCGCGCCGAAGGCCGCGACGTCGTTGACGAAGAAGGCCGCATCCGGCGGGTCGGGCCGCGCGAGCAGCGCCTCGGCCCCGCGCTCGCCCGAGCCGATCGTCACGCCCAGCTCATCGAGCATCGCGACGTCGGCCGCGCGCCCGAGCTCGCGCATCGCCGCGCGATAGCCGTCGAGCCGCTGCGAGGCGCGCCGCTCGACCTCGGGCGGCGTGCCGACGAACGCGATCCGCCGGTGCCCGCGTGCCGCGAGCGCGAGCGTCATCCGGTAGGCCGCATCGCGGTTCGAGAAACCGACCGCGCGGTCGATCGGATCGTCGGCGAGCTCCCAGGTCTCGACGACCGGGATCGCGCGCGCGCGCAGCATCGCGCGCACCTGTACCGCATGTCGAGTGCCGGTGAGCACCACCGCGTCGGGCTGGCGCCCGAGCATCCGGCGCACGATCTGCGCCTCCGCGTCGATCGAGTAGCCTGACGACGCGACCAGCAGCTGCAGCCCGTGCGCCTCGAGCCCCTCGGCGAGCGCATCGACGGTCTCGGCGAAGATCGCGCTGCGCAGCGTCGGCACGATCGCCGCGACGATGCCCGAGCGGCGCGACTTGAGCGTGCCGGCCGCGAGGTTCGGCACGTAGCCGGTCGCCTCGATCGCCGCGCGCACGCGCTCGCGGACCTCGGCCGACACGCGTTCGGGCGTGCGCAGCGCACGCGACACGGTGATCGCGCCGACGCCCGCGCGACGCGCGACGTCGGCCATCCGCGGCCGCGCGCTCGTCACGGCGCGCACGCGCTCAACCGGGCAGCTCGATCTGCAGCGCGCCGCCCTCGATGCGGACCGGATACGTGCGCAGCGGGTCGCACGCCGGCGGGTCGATCGCGCGACCGCTCGGGATGTGGAAGCGCCCGTTGTGCAGCGGGCACTCGATGAAGTCGTCCATCACGAAGCCCTCGGCGAGCCGCGCGACCGCGTGCGTGCAGATGCCGTCGGTCACGTACTCGCGCCCGCCGATGCGATAGGCGCAGTACACGTGGCCCTCGCGCACCACTTCGATCACGTCGTCGTCCGGCACCTCGGCCGCCGGGCACAGGGTCACCCACATCGCTCGCTCCTCAGCTGCCGGCACCGGCCTGCGACCCGGCCGCGTCGGCCGGCAGCGGATGGTACGCGGTCGCCGTCGGGTCGCGCCGCTGCGCGAGGATCGTGCGGACGATCTCTGCGTGCGCGGCGAACAGGCTCGGGCTGGGCTCGGGCAGCTGGTCGCGGATCGCGGCGTTCAGCGCGGGCAGCGCGTGGAACGGGATCGACGGATAGACGTGGTGCTCGATGTGATAGTTCATGTTCCAGTACAGCGTGCGGCCGAGCCAGCCGTTGGTCATCGAGCGCGTGCAGATGCGGTGGTCGTCGACGTCCTGCGCCATCGCCATGTGCTGCGTCGTGATGAACGAGTAGACGCCGAACGCGCCCGCGAAGCGCGGGATGAAGAAGTACAGCATCGGCACCCAGGTCTGCCCGATCACCGCCCAGGCGAGCAGCCCGAGGTAGCCCGCCATCAGCAGCCGCGCCTCGCGCACCACGATCGGCACCTGGCTCTCCGGCAGGTAGGTGCGCTCGCGATCGGTGATGCGCCCGCGCGCGTGGCGCACCATCAGCTTGGCGCGCGGCCAGAACTCGAGCAGCCCGATCACGTCGCCGAACCAGGTGCGCAGCCGCACCGGGTTCGAGTAGCCCATCTGCGCATCGACCTTCCAGTGCCAGGTGTGCGTGTGGTGGTGCGAGTGCGCGAAGCGGCGGTGCGTCGGCGACTCGCCCCAGACGAACGAGGTCATCCACAGCACCGCATCGTTGAGCCAGCGGGTGCGGAACGCGGTGCCGTGCGCGCACTCGTGCGACGGCGCATAGGCGAAGCCGAGCACCAGCCCGTAGACGACCACCGCGGGCACGATCCAGCCGGTGCCGCGCGCGAAGTGGATGCCGACGCCGGCCGCGACCATCAGCACCGCCCAGACCCCGAGGAAGTACAGGCCGGGGCCGTCGGAGCGCTTCATCAGCGCCTTGAGCGTCGCGCGCTCGATGCGCGGCTCCCACCACGTGGCGTTCGCGGTGCGGACGGGTTCGGGGGCCGGCATGGCATGTCTCCAGTCGTGCGGGGCGGTCCGCGGCGCGCGCCGCGCCGGACCCGGCGGGTGATGTGTCGCTCGGATGGTATCGATACCATCCCAGCCGGTCAATCGGGCCGGGCGGCCCGGCCAGAACGGCCCCGGTCAGCCCTTGGCGGCCAGGAACGGCGGGATGCGCAGCCCTTCCCGGACCCGGCGGTCCATGTCCGCCTCGGCCGCGCGGATCGCCGGCAGCCGCGCCACGACCTCCGCGAGGCGCTCGCGCGGCACGATCACGACGCCGTCGTCGTCCGCGACCACCACGTCGCCCGAGGCGACGTGCACGCCGGCCACGACGATCGGGAAGCCCACCGTCCCC
>JBILTM010000139.1:0-13978 GCA_044371545.1 Burkholderiaceae bacterium | reverse complement strand
TCGGCGAGGGCCGCGGCTTCGAGATCGCGCAGGGCCGCCTCGGGCCGGGCCGGATCCACCACTGCATGCGCTCGATCGGCGCGGCCGAGCGCGCGCTCGAGCTGATGTGCAAGCGGCTGATGTCGCGCGTGGCGTTCGGCAAGCCGATCTCGCAGCACTCGATCTGGCACGAGCGCATCGCCGAGTCGCGCTGCATGATCGACCAGGCCCGGCTGATGACGCTGAAGGCCGCCTACATGATGGACACCGTGGGCAACAAGGTCGCGCGCGCCGAGATCGCGATGATCAAGGTGATCGCGCCGAACATGGCCTGCCAGATCATCGACTGGGCGATGCAGGCCCACGGCGGCGCCGGCATCTCGCAGGTCACGCCGCTGGCCAACATGTACGCGCACCAGCGCACGCTGCGCTTCGCCGACGGCCCGGACGAGGTGCACCGCGCCGCGATCGCGAAGCTCGAGCTCGGCAAGCACTCGACCGTCCCGAACCCGAAGGACATCGAGGCGATGCCGATCACGCGCGGCGCCTGAGCGCGCGGCGGGTCCGCCCCGACCCGCGCACGACCGGCCGACGCCCGCCGCGCCCCGCGCGGCGGGCGTCGCCGTTTCCGGCACCGGCCTCGCGGCGCGGCGCATGCGGCGCTACCATCGCGGCTGTCCTCACACGGAGCGCCGACGATGATCGAGGTTCATTCCTGGCCGACGCCGAACGGCCACAAGGTCCACATCATGCTCGAGGAGTGCGGCCTGCCCTACGCGGTGCACGCCGTCGACATCTCACGCGGCGAGCAGTTCGACCCCGCGTTCCTCGCGATCTCCCCGAACAACAAGATCCCCGCCATCGTCGACCCCGACGGCCCGGACGGCCGGCCGATCTCGCTGTTCGAGTCGGGCGCGATCCTCGTCTATCTCGCCGGCAAGACCGGGCGGTTCCTGCCGAAGTCCGACCGCGGCAAGTACGAGGCGCTGCAGTGGGTGATGTTCCAGATGGGCGGGGTCGGCCCGATGCTCGGGCAGGCCAACCACTTCCGCAACGTGGCGCCCGAGAAGCTGACCTACGCGATCGACCGGTTCACGGCCGAGGCGAACCGGCTGTACGGCGTGCTCGACAAGCGGCTCGCGACCCACGACTACGTCGCCGGCAAGGAATACACGATCGCCGACATCGCGCTGTGGCCGTGGCTGCGCGCGCCGCAGAACCAGGGCGTGTCGATCGACGACTACCCGAACGTGAAGGCGTGGTTCGAGGCGATCGGCAACCGGCCGGCGGTGCAGCGCGGCGTCAAGGTGCTCGCGGACCGGCGGAAGTAGCGCCGGGCACGGGGCCGGTGCGCTACTGCACCGGCTCCTTCAGCGCCGCCGGGATCGGGAACGAGAACACCTCGATCCCCTCTTCGGCGAGCTCGCGGGCCTCGTCGGGACTCGCGACGCCTCGGATGCCGCGCTCCGGCGCCTCGCGGTAGTGGATCTTGCGCGCCTCGTCTGCGAAGCGATCCCCGACGTCCTCGGTGTGCTCGACGAGCGCGCGCGCCATCTTCATGAACATCGCCTGAAGCACGCGCGGATCGGGCCGCTCGGCACCCGGCTCGGCCTGGGCGCCGCGCGCGGGCACGGCGGGCTTCTCGGACGCGCCCGAGAGGTTCAGCCGCGGCGCGGCCGGCAGCTTGCGGATCGCGGTGCTCGCGCAGACCGGGCATTCGATCAGGCCGCGGGCGAGCTGCGCGTCGTAGTCTTCCGCCGAGCCGAACCAGCCCTCGAAGCGGTGCTCGTGTTCGCAGGCCAGGTTGAAGACTTTCATCGGCGGGGCTCCGTTGGGCGATTCTACGGCATGCCGCTAGAATCCGCGGTCCAGCGAGGTTCGGCATGAAGGATCCGATCGCGCTGCCCGTCGCCGACGTGGTGGCGAGGCTGCGCGAATTCAACACCGTCGTCGATGCCCGCAGCCCGTCGGAGTTCGCCGACGACCACCTGCCGGGCGCGATCAGCGCACCGGTGCTCGACGACGCGCAGCGCGCGATCGTCGGGACGGTCAACGCCGAGCGCGGTGCGTTCGAGGCCAAGCGCCTCGGCGCCGCGATCGTCTCGCGCAACATCGGCGACCTGATCGACCGCCTGTTCGCCGATCGCGATCGCCACTGGCGACCGCTCGTCTACTGCTGGCGTGGCGGCAACCGCTCGGGCTCGCTCGCGACGGTGTTCGCGCGGATCGGCTGGCGCACGACCGTCATCGAAGGCGGCTACAAGGCGTTCCGCCGGCAGGTGATCGCAGAGCTCGACGCGCGGCCCGCGGCGCTGCGCTTCGTCGTGGTGGGCGGGCGCACCGGAAGCGCGAAGAGCCGCCTGCTCGAGCGGCTGGCCGCCCGCGGCGCGCAGGTCGTCGACCTCGAGGCGCTCGCCTCGCACCGCGGCTCGGTGCTCGGCGGGCTGCCCGGCGCGCCGCAGCCCAGCCAGAAGCGCTTCGAGACGATGCTCTGGGACCGGCTGCGCGAGCTCGATCCGGAGCGCCCGGTGTTCGTCGAATCGGAGAGCCGCAAGGTCGGGCGCGTGCAGGTGCCCGAGGCGCTGATCCACGCGATCCGCGCGTCGCGCGTCGCGGTCGTCGAGGCCGGCGTCGACGCGCGCGCCCGCTTCCTGCTCGACGAGTACGAGCACTTCCGCGCCGACGTCCCGGGCCTGCTCGCGCTGCTCGACTGCCTGGTCCCGCTGCACGGCGGCGAGCGCGTCGGCGAGTGGAAGGCGCTGGTCGAGGGCGACCGCTGGCTCGAGCTGGTCGAGCGACTGCTCGTCGAGCACTACGACCCGAGCTACGACCGCTCGATGCGGCGCAACTTCGCGCGGCTCTCGGAAGCGCCGGTGGTGCGGCTCGACGGCACCGACGACACGGCGCTCGACCGGGCGGCGGCGGCGCTCGAGGCGATCGGCGCGGGCGGCTGAGGCCACGCGCTCGGTCCGCGCTCCACGCGGGCCGGGCGGCCTTCTCTGGCCGACGAGGCGGCCTGTGTGTCGGGCCGATCTCGGCCGGTCGGCCGAGCGCCGCGACGGCCGGTCAGGGCTGCGGGCGCCCGTCCGCCTTCGCCCCGATCCGCTCCGGATGGCGGACGATCTTCGTGCGCGCCTTCAGTGCATCGACGTAGCCGACCACGTCCTGCTGCGCGGCGACGCGCTCGAGCTGCTGCGTGTAGCTCGCCTCGCGCTTGGCGACCTCGTCGGCCGGCGGCGCGCTCGACTTGACCAGCTGCACGATCGCATAGCCCTGCAGGCCCAGGTCGACGCCGCCGTAGGCCGGCACCGTGTCCGACGGGATGCGGAACACCGCTTCGAGGGCCGGCTGCGACAGCCCGGCCGGCGCCGCGCGCGACACTGTCTTCGGCGCGGCGAACCCGGCCGCGTCGCCCTTGCCCGCCTTCAGTTCGGCGAGCCTCGCCTCGCCGGCGGCCTTCGCGAGCTTCGCGGCCTCCTCGGCGACGAAGCGGATGCGCACCTCCTCGCGGACCTCGGCGAGCGGCTTGCGCTGCGCCGCCTTGTACTCGACGATGCGCGCCGATGCGAGCTGCCCGGGCGCGATCTCGATCGCCTCGGTGTTGCGCTTGTTGCGAAGCACCTCTTCGCCGAACACCGCGCCGAGCAGGCGCGCGTTCGCGAGCGGGCTGCCGCGCGGCGCGTCCGGCGCGGGCTGGCGGCGCACCGAGTCGGCGGTGCGGATCTCGAGCTTGAACTTGTCGGCCGCCGGCTTCAGCGAGTCCGACTGCTCGTAGACCAGGTTGGTGAACTGCTCGGCGGCCTCGGCGTACTTCTGCCCGGCCTGCTGCGCGCGCACCTCGCGCTCGAGGTCGGCCCGGACCGCCTCGAACGGCTTCTCGGCGCCCGCCTTCACGCCGGTCAACCGGATGATGTGCTGGCCGAACTCGCTCTCCACCGGTCCGCGGATGTCGCCTTCCTTCATGTCGAAGACCGCGTCGGCGAACGGCTTGACCATCATGTTCCGCGCGAAGAAGCCGAGGTCGCCGCCCTGCGCGGCCGAGCCCGGATCGTCCGAGCTCGCCTTGGCGAGCGCCTCGAACTTCGACGGATCGGCCTTGACCTGCGCGAACAGCTGCTCGGCCTTGGCCTTGGCCTCCGGGCCGGCCTTCACGAGGATGTGACTCGCGCGCCGCTCCTCGGGCGTGCCGTAGCGCGCCTTGTTCTGCTCGTAGTAGGTCTTCAGGTCCTCGGGCGAGACCGTGACCTGCGCGGCGAGCGCGTCGCGCGTCAGCACCACGTACTCGATCTTCGCGGTCTCCGGCGTCTCGAAGGCGGTGCCGTTGCGCTCGTGATATGCGGCGAGCTGCTCGTCGGTCGGCACGACCTTGCCGGAGAACTCGCTCGCCGGGATCCGCAGCTCGCGGATCTCGCGGCGCTCCTCCTGCAGTGCGACGATCCGCTCGCGGACCGAGCGCGGCACGATCGCCGAGGCCTGCACCGCGTCGGGCAGCGCCTGCATCGCGAGGTCGCTGCGCAGCCGGGCCTCGAAGCCGGGCGCGGTCAGGTTCTGCGCCGACAGCAGCGCCTTGTAGCGCGCGTCGTCGAAGCTGCCGTCGTCCTTGCGCAGGCCGGGGATGCCGAGGATGGTCTGGCGTACGCGATCGTCGGTGACCGCGATCCGGCGCGCGCCGGCCTCGCCCGCGATCACGCGCTGCGCGATCAGCCCTTCCAGGATCTCGGTGCGCGCCTCGGGCGTGTCGAAGAGCTTCGCGTCGACGCCGTCGCCGAGCATCTGGCGCATCTGGTCGATCTGCTGCCGCTGCGCGGCGTCGAAGTCCTGCTGGCTGACCTGCTGGCCGGCGACCGTCGCGACGCCCCGGTCCTGCGACAGCATCCCCTCGTAGCCCGACAGGCCGAAGAACACGAAGGCCGGCAGGATCAGGATCAGCAGGACGAACTGCAGCAGTCGCTGGTGCTTGCGGATCGAATCGAACATCGTGGCCCCATTAACAGAAAGGGGCGAACTCTCGTTCGCCCCTTCTGCGTCATCAGTCTGGCGGAGTGGACGGGACTCGAACCCGCGACCCCCGGCGTGACAGGCCGGTATTCTAACCGACTGAACTACCACTCCTCGATCTTGCTCTCGTCGAGTGGTGGGTGCTGAGAGGCTCGAACTCCCGACCTACGCCTTGTAAGGGCGCCGCTCTACCAGCTGAGCTAAGCACCCGGCAGCGCTCGACGAAGACCGCGATCTTAACACCGCTCCAGCGGGGCGTGCAAACGGGCGGGCGCCGTCGGGTCGACGGGCGGCGCGGCGGCGCCACGGGGCGGCGGTTCAGCGGCCCTCGGCGGGCGCCGCGAACGCCGGATGCCCGCCGCCGATGAAGCCGCCCGACTGGCGCCGCCACAGCCCCGCGTACGCCCCGTCCGCCGCCAGCAGCGCCGCGTGCGTGCCGTCCTCCACGATCCGCCCCCCCTCCAGCACCACCAGCCGGTCCATCGTCGCGATCGTCGACAGCCGGTGCGCGATCGCGATCACCGTCTTGCCTTCCATCAGCCCCAGCAGCTGTTCCTGGATCGCCTGTTCCACCTCGCTGTCCAGCGCCGAGGTCGCCTCGTCCAGCACCAGGATCGGCGCGTCCTTCAGCAGCACCCGAGCGATCGCCACGCGCTGGCGCTGACCGCCCGACAGCTTCACGCCCCGCTCGCCGACGTGCACGTCGTAGCCCTCGCGCCCGTCCGCGTCGCGCAGCGTGGCGATGAACTCGTCCGCCCTCGCCCGCCGCGCCGCTTCGCGGACCGCGTCGTCGCGCGCGTCGGGCCGCCCGACGAGGATGTTCTCGCCGATCGATCGGTGCAGCAGCGAGGTGTCCTGCGCGACCACGCCGATCGCGGCGCGCAGGCTGTCCTGCGACACCGTCGCCACGTCCTGCCCGTCGACCAGGATGCGGCCCGTCTGCACGTCGTGCAGCCTCAGCAGCAGGCTCACCAGCGTCGACTTGCCGGCGCCCGAGCGGCCGATCAGCCCCACCCGCTCGCCGGGGCGGATGCTCAGGTCGAGCGCCGTGAACACGGGGTGCACGCTGTCGTAGGCGAAGCCGACGCGCTCGAAGCGGATCTCGCCGCGGCCGACGCGCAGCGGCGGCGCACCGGGCGGATCGAGCCCCTTCGGCGGCGCGGCGATCGTGCGCATGCCCTCCTGCACCGACGACAGGTTCTCGAAGATCGAGGTCACCTCCCAGGACACCCAGGACGCCATGCTGGAGATCTGCCACACCAGCGGCAGCGCCATCGCGATCGCGGCCGCGTCGATCGCGCCCCGCGACCAGAGCGCGAGCCCGGTCGCCGCGGTGCCCGCGAGCAGCGCGGTGTTCAGCACCGCGAGCGTCGTCATGAAGCCGGTGATCCGCGCCATGTGCGCACGCGTCGCGCGCTCGTGGTCGAGGATCGCGTCGCCGACCCATGCGTGCTCGCGCCCGGGGCTCGGGAACAGGCGCACCGTCAGGATGTTCGAGTAGGTGTCGACGATCCGGCCGGCGAGCGTCGAGTGCGCGGCCGCGCTCTCGGCCGCGAGCCCTCGCAGTCGCGGCACGTAATGGCGCAGGAAGAGCACGTAGGCCGCGGCCCAGGCGAGCACCGGCAGCGTCAGGCGCCAGTCCGCCGAGCCGAGCAGCCCGAGCGTCGTCGTGCCGTAGACCAGCAGGTACCAGCACGAGCGGATCGCCGCTTCGGCGCTCTCGCGCAGCGCGCCCGCCGTCTGCATCACGCGCCCCGCGATCCGGCCGGCGAAGTCGCCCTGGAAGAACGACCAGCCCTGGCGCATCACATGCCAGTGGCTGAGCCACCGGATGCGCGAGGTCACCGCCGGCACCATCGTGCCGTGGCGCAGGTGCAGTTCGGCCCAGCCGAGCAGCGGGCGCACCAGCACGACGACCACCGCGATCGCGCCGAGCGCGGGGGCCGCCTCGCGCAGTGCCGCGGCCCGGTCGGCGGCGCCCGCGAGCGAGACGAGCCGGCCGATGAACACCGGCACCAGCGCGTCGCACACCGCGACCATGCCGCCCAGCGCGAACAGCGCGGCGAACAGGCCCGCGTGCTCGCCGAGGAAGTGGCGATAGAACGCGACCAGCGTCCGCGGCGGCGGCGCGGGGTCGGCAGGAGGGGCCGTCGTGTCGGAACGGCGCGCGAAGAACCCCGGCATGCGACGAGTGTAGCGTCGGCGCGGGGGGGCGGGCGGCCCGGCCGATCGGGAGCCCCTTCGCACTGCGGGGTCGTTCGCCCGGACGCCGTGCAGGCCCGCACATCACGAGTGCGACGAAGGCCGCGACGCGCGTCGCGACGCGCCGCCGCGCGCCTCGGCGCGGTGCGCCGCGCACGCGCGCGGCGCCGCGCCGGCCTCGTCGAGCGCGATAGTTGCCCTGGAAAGCTTTCTGCACGATAGTCACGGGCACGGCTCGCGGCGCACGCGACGCGCCGCGACGGACCGAAGGGTGTTCCACCGACCCGCCGACCTTACGACCGAGGAGAGATCGCATGGCAGTGAAGTCCCCCAACCTCGATCAGCTGCGCACCGTCGCCGAGAGCCTCGGCATGACGATGTCGGACGCGGAGCTCGCGTCCTACCACGCGCTGATGCAGGGCAACGTCGCCGCCTACGAGGCGATCGACCTGATGGCCGACTACGTGCCCGAGGTGAAGTACCCGCGGACCCCCGGCTACCGTCCCGAGGGCGAGGAGAACAAGTACAACGCCTGGTACGTGAAGAGCGAGATCAAGGGCGCCTCGGGCGGCAAGCTCGCCGGCAAGAAGGTGGCGGTCAAGGACAACGTCTGCGTCGCCGGCATGCCGATGATGAACGGCGCCTCGATCCTCGAGGGCTACACGCCCGACGTCGACGCGACGATCATCACGCGCCTGCTCGATGCCGGCGCGACGATCGCCGGCAAGGCGCACTGCGAGTACTACTGCTTCTCGGGCGGCTCGCACACCAGCGCGCTCGGCCCGGTCCACAACCCGCACAGGATGGGCTACTCGGCCGGCGGCTCGTCGTCGGGCAGCGCGGCGCTCGTCGCCGCCGGCGAGGTCGAGCTCGCGATCGGCGGCGACCAGGGCGGCTCGATCCGGATGCCGGCGTCGTACTGCGGCATCGTCGGCCTGAAGCCCACCTGGGGCCTCGTGCCCTACACCGGCGTGATGCCGATCGAGCTGACCCTCGACCACACCGGCCCGATGACCGCGAACGTCGCCGACAACGCGCTGATGCTCGAGGTGATCGCCGGCCCCGATGGCCTCGATCCGCGGCAGAGCCAGACCGGCGCGAAGCAGGTCGCCTACACCGAGGCGCTCGGCACCGGCGTCAAGGGCCTGCGGATCGGGGTGGTCAAGGAAGGCTTCGGCCTCGCGAACTCGGAGGCCGACGTCGACGCGAAGGTCCGTGCGGCCGCGGAGCGCTTCAAGAAGCTCGGCGCCACGGTCGAGGAGGTGTCGGTGCCGATGCACGCACTCGGCCCGATCATCTGGACGCCGATCGCCTGCGAAGGCGCGACGCAGCAGATGATGAAGGACAACGGCCACGGCTTCAACTGGAAGGGCCTGTACGTCACCAGCCTGATCGACGCGCACTCGCAGTGGCGCAACCGCGCCGACGAGCTGTCGGACACCCTGAAGCTGACGATGCTGGTCGGCGAGTGGTTCATCCAGACCGGCCGCGGCCGCTTCTACGCGAAGGCGCAGAACCTCGCGCGCAAGCTGCGCGCCGCCTACGACGACGCACTGTCGAAGTACGACGTGCTGCTGATGCCGACGCTGCCCGTCAAGGCGACGCCGCTGCCGCCCCCGGGCGCGCCGCGCGAGCTGATCGTGCAGCGCGCCTTCGAGATGCTGCCGAACACCTGCCCGACCGACGCCACCGGGCACCCCGCGCTGCAGCTGCCCTGCGCGATGAGCGACGGGCTGCCGGTCGGGATGATGCTGATCGGCAAGCACTACGACGAGCTCACGCTCTATCGCGCCGGCCACGCGTTCGAGCAGTCCGGCGACTGGAAGTCGATGTAAGGCCCCTCGCAGCACGGCGGCGCGGCCCCACACCGGTCGCGCCCGCCCCCGACGCGCTCCACACAACACACAGAGAGAAGGTTTTCGCATGAAGCTCGAACGACGCTCGGCCCTGAAGACCCTCGGCGGCGCCGCCGCCATCGGTGCAGCCGCCTCGCTGGCGGCCCGTGCCGCGCATGCCGCCGGCGAGATCCCGGTGGCCAGCATCCACGACCTCTCCGGCGGCCTGGACATCTACGGCAAGCCGATGGAGGACGCGATGAAGCTCGCGACCGAGGAGATCAACGCCGCCGGCGGGGTCCTCGGCAAGAAGATCAAGCTGATCAGCTACGACTCGCAGTCGAACATGCAGCAGTACACGCAGTTCGCGCAGCAGGCGGCGCTGAAGGACAAGGTCGCGGTCGTGCACGGCGGCATCACGTCGGCCTCGCGCGAAGTGATCCGGCCGGTGCTCAAGCGCCTGAACACGCTCTACTTCTACAACACGCAGTACGAGGGCGGCGTCTGCGACCGCAACACCTTCTGCACCGGCCAGACCCCGGCGCAGAACGTCGAGATCCTGATGCCCTACGTGATGAAGAAGTGGGGCAAGAAGGTCTACGTGGTCGCGGCCGACTACAACTACGGCCAGATCACGTCCGACTGGGTCAAGAAGTACACCAAGGACAACGGCGGCGAGGTGGTCGCGGTCGACTTCTTCCCGCTCGACGTCACCCAGTTCGGCCCGGCGATCCAGAAGATCCAGGCCGCCAAGCCCGACGTGGTGCTGTCGGCGCTGGTCGGCGGCGCGCACATCTCGTTTTACCGGCAGTGGGCTGCGGCCGGAATGAAGTCGAAGATCCCGATGTGCTCGACGACGGCCACCGGCGGCAACGAGCACATCGTGCTCTCGCCCGAGGAGGCGGACGGGCTGACGGTCGCGTTCAGCTACTTCCAGAGCATCGACAACCCGGTCAACAAGGGGTTCGTGCAGCGCTGGCACAAGCGCTTCGGCGCCGACTACCCGTACATCTCCGAGCTCGCGGTCGCGACCTACCAGGGCATGCACCTGTGGGCGAAGGGCGCCGCCAAGGCGGGCAGCACCGACCGGATGAAGGTGATCCAGGCGCTGGAGAGCGGCATCGACTTCGACGGCCCGAGCGGCAAGGTGACGATCGACCCGGCCACGCACCACTGCACGCTCGACATCCACATCGCCGAGGTGAAGGCCAAGAAGATGGTGGTGCTCGAGAAGTATGCGCAGCGCAAGCCGATCGACACCGCCGCGGTCTGCAACCTGATCAAGAACCCGAACGAGAACAAGCAGTTCGTGATCAAGATCTGACCGGACGGACCCCCTGCCATGGACTTCGCGCTGGTCGTCGGCATCGAGATCCTGAACGCGGTGGCCAGCCTGATGCTGATCAGCATCGGGCTGGCGATCATCTTCGGGATGATGCGCATCATCAACCTCGCCCACGGCGAGTTCCTGATGCTGGGCGGCTATGCCGCGATCACCGCGACCAAGGCGGGGGTGAACATCTGGATCGCGATGCTGGTGGTCGCCCCGCTGGTGGTGGGCGTCATCGGCATCGTGGTCGAACGCTGCGTCGTGCGCTTCCTGTACGGCCGGATGGTGGACACGATGCTCGCGACCTGGGGCCTGTCGCTGCTGCTCGTCGGGCTGGTGACGACGATCTTCGGCAACACCACCGCCGGCATCTCCTCGCCGCTCGGTTCGATGGTGATCGGCACCTACACCGTGAGCCTCTACACGCTCTTCATCGTCTTCGTCGCCGCGGCGGTCGCGTTCGGCCTGTGGCTGCTGCTGAAGAAGACCCGCTTCGGGCTGATCGCCCGGGGCACGATGCAGAACGCGAACATGGCAGCGGGACTGGGCCTGAGCCCGCCCAAGGTCTACATGGTCACCTTCGGCATCGGCGCGGCGCTCGCGGGGCTCGCCGGGGGCGTGCTCGCGCCGATCACCGGCGTCGTGCCGACGATCGGCGTCGCCTACGTGGCCAAGGCGTTCATCACCGTGATCGGCGGGGGCGCGTCGATCCTGACCGGCACGATCTCCGCGTCCGCGCTGTTCGGCACGGTCAACCAGCTCGCGACCTTCGCGACCACCCCCGTGATCGGCGAGGTGGCGCTGCTGCTCGCCGCCATCGTGCTGATCCGGCTGCTGCCGCAGGGCATCACCGACCGATTCTTCCGCAGGAGCCTGTGATGCCGTCGTCCCGCCTCGACCGGGCCGGTCTGTTCGCCTTCGGCGTCGCCGGTCTGCTCGCGATGTTCGCGCTGCCCGTGCTGCTCGAGGCGTTCACGCTGCTCGAGCTGACCGTCTACGTGATCATGTCGATCCTCGCGCTGAGCCTCGCGTTCATCTGGGGCTTCGGCGGCATCCTGTGCTTCGGGCAGGCCGCGTTCTTCGGCATCGGCGCCTACACCTACGCGATCGCGGCGCTGAACTTCGGCGAGTCGACCGGCGCGGTGCTGCTCGCGGTCGCGGTGCCGGCACTCTTCGCGCTCGCGCTCGGCTCGTTCATGTTCTATGCGCGGATCAGCGACGTGTACCTCGGCGTCATCACGCTGACGGTGTCGCTGATCCTGTTCAACCTCATCAACTCGACCGCGGGCGACCAGTACCGGATCGGCTCGGCGCCGCTCGGCGGCTTCAACGGGATCCCGTCGATCCCTACACTGAACGTGCCGTTCATGCCCGAGGCGGTGCTCGATCCGATCCAGATCTTCCAGGTCTGCGTCGCCGCGCTGGTGCTGGTGTACTTCGCGCTGCGTGCGCTGCTCGCGAGCCACTTCGGCCGCGTCGTCGTCGGCATCCGCGAGAACGAGCGCCGCGCCGAGCTGCTCGGCTACGACATCCGCCGATACAAGCTCGGCGCCTTCGTGGTCGGCGGCGCGATCGCAGGGCTCGCCGGCTGCCTGTTCGCCAACTGGGGCGCGTTCGTCAGCCCCACGGTGTTCGGCCTCGCGCAGTCGGCGCAGATCATCATCTGGATCATCGTCGGCGGCCTCGGCACCCTCATCGGGCCGATCGTCGGCTGCTTCCTGATCCAGTGGCTGACCGCGTGGCTCGGTGCGCTCAACGTGATCAACAGCAACCTGGTGCTCGGTGCGGTGCTGGTGGTGTTCGTGCTGGTGGTGCCCAAGGGCCTCGTGCCGACCGTGGCCGACCTGCTGACGCGCAGCGCGCGGCGCCGGGCCGAGGCGGCCCGCTCGGCAACCACGGCGCCCGCACCCGCCCGCCCCGCCGCACCGCTCGACGGCATCGCCGAGGAGGCCGCGAAGTGAGCGCGCCGCGCTACCTGCTGGAGACTCGCGACCTCGGCATCAGCTTCGGCGGCGTGCGCGCGGTCCAGAGCGTGAATTTCGCGCTCGCCGAAGGCGAGCTGCGCTGCCTCATCGGCCCGAACGGCGCGGGCAAGAGCACGTTCTTCAAGCTGCTGACCGGCCAGTACCAGCCGACCCAGGGTGAGGTGCTGGTCCGCGACAAGCCGATCGCCGGCCTGCAGAGCCACCAGATCGCGCGGCTCGGCGTCGGCATCAAGACCCAGGTGCCGAACGTCTTCAACGGACTGTCGGTGCGCGAGAACGTCTGGCTGTCGGCGAGCCGCGTGACCCCGCGAGCGCGCCTCGAGCGCGCGGTCGACGAGGTGCTCGAGCGGCTGCAGCTCGGCCCGGTGCGCGATCGGATCGTCGGCGAGCTCGCGCACGGGCAGCGCCAGTGGGTCGAGCTCGGGCTGGTGCTCGCGACCGGGCCCGAGCTGATCCTGCTCGACGAGCCGGCGGCCGGCATGAGCGACGAGGAGGTCGAGCGGACCGCGGTGCTGATCCGCGCGATCAACGAGCGCTGCGCGCTGATCGTCGTCGAGCACGACATGGAATTCATCCGGATGATCGCGTCGACCGTGACGGTCTTCAACCGGGGGCAGGTGCTGATGGAGGACAGCTGCGAGGCGGTGCTGCGCGACGAGCGCGTGCGCGACGTCTACCTCGGCCGCCAGCTGCACGCCGACCTCGCCGGGAGCCCGGCATGAGCGCGATGCTCGAGGTGCGCGGCCTGGACTCCGGCTACGGCCGCATCCCTATCCTGAACGCGATCTCGCTCACCGTCGCGAAGGGCGAGTTCCTCGGCATCTGGGGCCACAACGGCATGGGCAAGAGCACGCTGATGCGCGCGCTGATGGGCTACCTGCCCGCCCACGCGGGGACGATCGTCTTCGAGGGCAAGGACATCACCCACGCGCCCACCCACCAGCGGGTGCGCCTCGGGATGGGCTTCGTGCCGCAGGGCCGCGAGATCTTCCCGGCACTGTCGGTGATGGACAACCTGCTGATGGGCTGCGCCAAGGACCCCGGCGACCCGAAGAAGACCGTGGACGCGGTGCTCGAGGACTTCCCGCGCCTGAAGCCCCTGCTCGGCCGCGTCGGCGGCCTGCTGTCGGGCGGCGAGCAGCAGCTGCTCGCGCTCGCCCGGTGCCTGTGCGGCCATCCGAAGATCGTGCTGCTCGACGAGCCGACCGAGGGCATCCAGCCGTCGATCATCGAAGAGATGATCGCGACGCTGCACCAGTTGCGCGAGCGAAGCGGGCTGACGATGATCCTGGTCGAGCAGAACCGCGACTTCATCTCGGGGCTCGCGCAGCGCGTGATCATCATGCAGAAAGGCGCGGTTGCCCGCGAGACGACGCCGCAGGCGTTCCACGACGAGGCGACGCTGGCCTGAGTCGTTCTACGGTTGGCGCGAGGCCGTCGCCCCGGGGTGGGCCTCGCTGCGCTATGGACCGCACCCTTCAGGGCCCTGAAGGGTTCCCGCGCCTTCGCGAACGCCGGCGGGCCGGGAAAAAAACTCGGCCAGCCAGGAGGCTGGCCTCAAACAGTTTTTCCCTATCGGGCGGCTGCGCCGACCGATACCCGCCGTCGTCCACGAAGGACGCGGTGCGCTCCAACCGCTTCGCGAGGCC
>JBILTM010000138.1:0-14050 GCA_044371545.1 Burkholderiaceae bacterium | reverse complement strand
GTCGGGCCCGAGCTGGCCGGTCACCGCGAGGCGCAGCGTGTTCGCGCGGCCGCGGGTGACGTGCTGCTCGTCGCGGGTCGCGCGGTACGACGGGCACATCGTGCCGGCGTCGAACTTGCGGCAATGCCCGTTGTTGTTGCACATCTCGACGGCCTTGCCGAAGCCGCCCGCCGGGTCGCCGCCGGTGCCCGCAGGCGAGACCGCGACACCGTTGCCCTCGCGGACCCAGCCCTCGCGCGGGGCGCCCGCCTCGGACGGGTCGTTGTGCCGGTTCCAGTCCGACCAGTCGAGCGCGGTCTCGAGCGGCCGGATCGCGTAGCCCGGCGCGAAGCGGAACAGGCTCGCATCGTCCATCCGCGTCGGCCGCACGATCTTGCCCGGGTTCATCCGGTCCTCGGGGTCGAAGAGCCCCTTGACCTCCTCGAAGGCGCGCACCAGCCGCGGCCCGAACTGCCAGGCGACCCACTCGCTGCGCACCAGCCCGTCGCCGTGCTCGCCGGAGAAGGCCCCGCCGTACCGACGCACCAGCGTCGCGGCCTCCTCGGCGATCGCGCGCATCTTCGCCGCGCCGCCGCCGTGCTCGCGCAGGTCGAGGATCGGCCGCACGTGCAGCGTGCCGACCGAGGCGTGCGCGTACCAGGTGCCCTGCGTGCCGTGCCGCGCGAACACCTCGGTGAGCCGCGCGGTGTAGTCGGCGAGGTGCTCGAGCGGCACCGCGCAGTCCTCGATGAAGGAGACGGGCTTGCCGTCGCCCTTCATCGACATCATGATGTTCAGGCCCGCCTTGCGGACCTCCCACAACGCCTTCTGCCGCGCGTCGTCGGCGAGGTCGACGACGCTGCCCGGCAGCCCCAGGTCGGCCATCATCTCGTGCAGCCGCGCGAGCTTCGCGAGCTGGACGTCGCGGGTCTCGCCGGCGAACTCGACCAGCAGCACCGCCTGCGGCTCGCCGACCAGCGCCGAGTCGATCGTCGGGCGGAACGCCGGGTTCATCCGCGACAGCTCGATCATCGTGCGGTCGACCAGCTCCACCGCGACCGGGCCGAGCGTCACGATGTGCCGCGCGCACTCCATCGAGCGCTGGAAGGTCGGGAACGACACCACGCCGAGCACCTTCGCGCCGGGCAGCGGCGAGAGCTTGAGCGTGAGCCGCTTCGACCACGCGAGCGTGCCCTCGGAGCCGACCAGCAGCTGCGCGAGGTTCAGCGAGCCGTCGGCGGTGTACGGGCGCTCGGAGCGCGGCTCGAACACGTCGAGGTTGTAGCCGCCGACGCGGCGCATCACCGTCGGCCAGACGCGGCGGATCTCGTCGCGCTCGCGGTCGGCGATCGCGTGCAGGCGGCTGACGATGTCGCGGATGCGCTGGTTCGACAGGCTCATGTCCCCGCCCGAGCCGTCGCCGCGAGTGAACGTGCCCCAGTACCCCTGCGTGCCGTCGGCGAGGATCGCGTCGATGCCGACGACGTTGTGGACCATGTTGCCGTAGGCGATCGAGCGCGAGCCGCAGCTGTTGTTGCCCGCCATCCCGCCGATCGTCGCCTGCGCGGAGGTCGACACGTCGACCGGGAACCAGACGCCGTGCGGCTTGAGGAACGCGTTCAGCGCATCCAGCGCGATGCCGGGCTGCACGACGACGGTCGCCCGCGTCGGGTCGGCCTTCGCCGCGGCGGCGTCGAACGAGACCACCTCGCGCAGCCACTTCGAGTGGTCGATCACCAGCGCCGCGCCGATCGTCTGGCCGCACTGCGAGGTGCCGCCGCCGCGCGGCAGCACCGGCACCTTCAGGTCGCGCGCGACGTCGAGCGCGATCGCGAGGTCCGCCTCGGTGCGCGGCACCGCGACGCCGACCGGCTCGACCTGGTAGACCGACGCGTCGGTCGAATAGCGGCCGCGCGAGGCCGCGTCGAACAGCACGTCGCCCTGCATCTCGCGGCGCAGCCGCGTCGCGAGGTCACTGCGCGCGAGCCGCGGCGCCAGGAAGACGCGCCGCGTGGGGTCGATCCGCTCGGGTGCGTTCATCGTCCGGCCTCGGAGGTGCCTGGGGTGTCCGGTGCGCCGTCGAGCTGCGCGAGCACGGTCGCGCGCTTGTGGTCGAGGTGGCCGCGCATCACGGCCGACAGGCGCGCGCCGTCACCGGCGTCGAGCGCCTCGATCATCGCGGCGTGCTCGGCGACCGCCGCGTCCCACTTCTCGCGGTTCAGGTTCGAGCGGAAGCGCAGCGCCTGCAGTCGCGCGTTGAGTCGCGCGTAGGTGTCGGCGAGCACCGGGTTGCGCGCGCAGTCGACAAGCCGGCGGTGGATCGCGCTGTTCGACCGGTAGTACGCGGGCAGGTCGCGCCGCGCGTGCGCCGCGAGCATCTCGAAGTGCAGCGCGCGCAGCTCGTCGCGCTCGGCGCGGGTCGCACGGCGCGCGGCGAGCTCGCCGGCCAGTGCCTCGAGCGTCGCCATCAGCTCGAACACATGCTCGATGTCCTCGCGGCGCATCGCGGCGACGACCGCGCCGCGATTCGGCTGCAGCTCGACGATGCCCTCGCCCGCGAGGGTGCGGAACGCCTCGCGCAGCGGCGTGCGCGAGACCGCGAGCTGCGCGCACAGCACGCGCTCGTTCAGGTGCGCCCCCGGTGCGAGCACGCCTTCGACGATCAGCTCGCGCAGCCGCTCGGCGACGGCCTCGTGGAGCACGCGGCGATCGACCGCGGCGAGCATCGGGCGCAGGGCGGCTTCGAGTGCCGGTTCGGATTGCATACGATCGTTCACCTGGAAAACCGGGCGCCTCCCAGCGCACCGCAGCTCGGCCGTTCGCGGTTTGCGCCGCGTCACGGTTTCGCATATTGTATGCAAAACGGAGGCGACATGCTCGAACTGAACTCCCATCCGGCGGGCCGGCACTTCCTGCAGATCCCCGGGCCGACCAACGTGCCCGACGACGTGCTGCGGGCCATCGACCATCCGACGATCGACCACCGCGGTCCGGAGTTCCAGAAGCTCGGGCTGAAGGTGCTCTCCGACGCGAAGAAGGTGTTCCAGACCGAGCAGCCGGTGATCGTCTACCCGGGCTCGGGCACCGGCGCGTGGGAAGCGGCGCTCGTCAACGTGCTGTCCCCCGGCGACGCGGTGCTGATGGCCGAGACCGGCCACTTCGCGTCGCTGTGGAAGAAGCTCGCCGAGCGCCTGGGCCTCGCGCCCGAGTTCATCCCCGGCGACTGGCGCAGCGGCGTCGACGCCGCGCGGATCCACGAGCGGCTCGCCGCCGACCCGCAGCACCGCATCAAGGCGGTCTGCGTCGTCCACAACGAGACCTCGACCGGCGTCACCTCCGACATCGCCGCGGTGCGCCGCGCGATCGACGGCGCGAAGCACCCGGCGCTGCTGATGGTCGACACCATCTCCTCGCTCGGCTCGGTCGACTTCCGGCCCGACGAGTGGGGCGTCGACGTGACGGTCGCCGGCTCGCAGAAGGGCCTGATGCTGCCGCCCGGCCTGTCGTTCAACGCGGTGTCGGCCAAGGCGATCGAGGCCTCGAAGCACGCGAAGCTGCCGCGCGCCTACTGGGCCTGGGACGAGATCCTCGCGGCCAACGCGAACGGCTTCTGGCCGACCACGCCGGCGACCAACCTGCTCTACGGCCTCGCGGTCGCGTTCGACCGCCTGCTCGCCGAGGGGATGCCCGCGGTGTTCGCGCGCCACCAGCGGCACGCCGAGGCGACGCGCCGCGCGGTCCGCGGCTGGGGCCTGGAGATCCTGTGCCGCAACCCCGCCGAGTACAGCCCGGCGCTGACCGCGGTGATGATGCCGGCCGACGGCAAGGGGGGCGTTCACGACGCCGACGCGTTCCGCCGCATCGTGCTCGAGCGCTTCAACATGTCGCTCGGCACCGGCCTGTCGAAGCTCGCCGGCAAGGTGTTCCGCATCGGCCACCTCGGCGACTTCAACGACCTGACGCTGCTGGGCACGCTCGGCGGCGTCGAGATGGGCCTGCAGGCCGCCGGCGTGCCGCACCGAAAGGGCGGCGTGCAGGCGGCGATCGACTACCTCGCAGAGGCCGCGCCGCCGCGCGCGTCGCTGAAGGCGGCCTGAGCCCCTGTCCCGCGCACGCGCCGGCCGCGGGGCCGGCGCGCGAGACCCCCCTTCCGTTCGACGATCGCGGCGGCCGACGAGCCCCGCAGCCCCAGGAGACCCTTCGATGACGACGCCCCGACGCACCCTGCTCGCCGCCGCGCTCGCCGCGGCCGGCCTCGCCCTGCCCGCCGCCGCTTGCGCGCAGGCGTGGCCCGGCAAGCCGATCCGGCTGCTGGTCGGCTTCGCGCCCGGCGGCGGTACCGACATCGTCGCGCGCGCGCTCGCACCGAAGATCTCCGAGATCCTCGGCCAGCAGGTGGTCGTCGAGAACCGCGCCGGCGCGGCCGGCACGATCGCGGCCGATGCGGTCGCGAAAGCGGCGCCCGACGGCTACACGCTGCTCGCCGGCCATGCGAACAGCAACGCGATCGCGCCGCACGTGCTCGCGAAGGCGCCGTTCGACCCGATCGCCGACTTCACGCCGGTCACCTACATCGGCTACGTGCCGAACATCCTCGTCGTGCACCCGTCGGTGCCGGCGAAGTCCGTCGAGGAACTGATCGCGCTCGCGAAGGCGAAGCCCGGCACGATGACCTACGCCTCCTCGGGCGTGGGCAGCACGCAGCACCTCGCGGGCGCGCTCTTCAACCAGATCAGCGGCACGCAGATGAACCACGTGCCCTACAAGGGCAGCGGCGCGGCGATCGTCGACCTGCTCGCCGGCCAGGTCAACGCCAACTTCGACACCATGCCGCCTGTGCTGCCGCACATCCGCGAAGGCAAACTGCGCGCGCTCGCGATCTCGACGCCGAAGCGCCTGCCGCAGCTCGCCGACCTGCCCACCTTCGAGGAGAAGGGCATCCGCGGCTTCGACGTCACCAACTGGTACTCGGTGATGGGTCCGAAGGGCCTGCCCGCGGACATCGTCGCGAAGCTCGACGACGCGGTGAAGAAGGCGATGGCCGACCCCGAGGTGCGCGCGAAGCTCGACCCGCAGGGCGTGCAGTTCGGCGGCCCGCAGACGCCGGCGGCCTTCGCCGAGTTCATCCGCGCCGAGAACGCGAAGTACGCGCGGATGGTCAAGGAACTCAACGTCAAGGCGGACTGAGGTCGCGATGTCCGAGGTGCTCGTCGAGCGCGACGGCGACGTCGCGACCGTGGTGCTGAACCGGCCGGCGAAGCTCAACGCGCTGACCCGGCCGATGTGGCGGATGCTGGGCGACGCGTTCGAGGCGCTGTCGGCCGACGACGCGGTGCGCTGCGTGGTCGTGCGCGGCGCCGGCGAGCGCGCGTTCTCGCCGGGCAACGACATCTCGGAGTTCGAGACCCAGCGCGCGACCAAGGCGCAGGCGATCGACTACGGCCGCGACATGCACCGCACCGCGCACGCGATCGCCGCGTGCCGGCACCCGGTCGTCGCGCGCATCCACGGCATCTGCGTCGGCGGCGGCCTGGAGATCGCGGCACTCGCAGACCTCCGGATCTGCGGCGAATCGAGCCGCTTCGGCGCGCCGATCAAGAATCTCGGGCTGGTGATGGCCTACGCCGAGATGGCGCCGCTGGTCAAGCTCGTCGGCGAGTCGGCCGCGCTCGAGATCCTGCTCGAGGGCCGGATCTTCGACGCGGCCGAGGCGAAGGACAAGGGGCTGGTCACGCGCATCGTGCCCGACGAGCGCGTCGGCGCCGAGGTCGACGAAACCGTGCGGCGGATCGCCGACGGCGCGCCGCTGGTCGCGCGATGGCACAAGAAGTTCGCGCGGCGCCTCGCCGACCCGCGGCCGCTGTCGGACGCCGAACTCGACGAGTGCTTCGACTGCTTCGACACCGAGGACTTCCGCACCGGGTACGCGGCGTTCCTCGCGAAGTCGAAGCCCGTCTTCCGGGGACGCTGAGCATGGCCGGCCCCCTCGCCGGCGTGCGCGTGCTCGAGTGCGCGCAGATCATGGCCGGCCCGACCTGCGGCGCGCTGCTCGCCGACCTCGGCGCCGACGTCGTCAAGGTCGAGAAGATCCCCGGCGGCGACGACGCGCGGCTCTACCGCGAGCCACGGGTGGGCGGCGTCTCCGCGCCCTTCCTCGTGATGAACCGGAACAAGCGCGGCGTCGCGCTCGACCTCAAGCACCCGGCGGGCCGCGACGCGCTGCTGCGGATGGTCGACGAGGCCGACGTGCTGCTCGAGAACTACCGGCCTGGCACGATGGACAAGCTCGGCCTCGGCTGGGACGTGCTGCACGCGAGGAAGCCGTCGTTGATCTACTGCGCGATCAGCGGCTACGGCCTGACCGGGCCGCTCGGCGGCGGCGGCGGCTTCGACCTCGTCGCGCAGGCCTTCGCCGGGCTGATGAGCATCACCGGCGAGGCCGGGCGCCCGCCGGTCAAGGTGGGCAGCTCGGTCGCCGACCTGAACGCGGGCCTGCTCGCCGCGACCGGCATCCTCGCCGCCTACGTGCACCGGCTGAAGACCGGCGAAGGGCAGCGCGTCGACACCTCGTTGATGGAGGCGGCGCTGCATCAGACCGGCTGGCACGCGTCGGTGTGGTTCGCGACCGGCCGCTCGCCCGAGCCGCTCGGCTCCGGCCACGTGCTCGCCGCGCCCTACCAGGCGTTCCGCGCGCTCGACGGCTGGCTGGTGATCGGCGGCGCGAACCAGGCGAACTGGGAACGGATCTGCGATGTCGTCGGCCGCCCCGAATGGAAAGCCGATCCGCGTTTCGTCGACAACTCGGCGCGGATGGCGAACCTGCCCGCGCTGGTCGCCGCGCTCGATGCGGTGCTGTCGACGCGCGAACGTGCGGATTGGCTCGCCGCGTTCGAGCGCGCCGGCGTGCCCGCGGGCCCGGTCAACTCGATCGGCGAGGCGCTGTCGCACCCGCAGACCCTCGCGCGCGGCATGGTCGTCGAGCTCGAGCACCCGGTCGCGGGCACGACGCGCGCGCTCGGGCCGCCGGTGAAGTTCTCGGCGACTCCGGCCGAGGTGACCCGACACGCGCCCTCGCTCGGCGAGCACACCCGCGAGGTGCTGCGCGAACACGGACTGGACGACACGGCGATCGACGCGCTGCTCGCGAGCGGCGCGGCGCTCCAGTCCTGAGGCGGGACGTCCGGGCCCTGGTCCCTCAGGCCTTCAGCACGTCGTCGAGCCGCGCGGTCCAGCCGACGATGCCGCCCTGCGCGCGGATCATCTCGATCGTCGCCTGCTTGAACTCGGGGAAGTAGCTGCCGGTCGCCTCCTCGACCAGCAGCGCGTCGTAGCCGCGGTCATTCGCCTCGCGCATCGTCGTCTGCACGCAGACCTCGGTGGTCACGCCACCGAAGATCAGGCGCGTGATGCGGCGCGAGACCAGCGAGTGGGTCAGCGTGGTGTTGTAGAACGCGCCCTTGCCGGGCTTGACGACCTCGATCTCGCCGGCGAGCGGCTCGAGCCCGTCGACGAAGCCCGCGCCCGGCTCGCCGTCGATCAGGATCCGCCCCATCGGGCCGGGGTCGCCGATCCGCATCGACGGCGCGCCGCGCAGCCGCTTGGCCGGGGGACAGTCGGACAGGTCCGCACGGTGCGCCTCGCGCGTGTGGACGACCAGCAGGCCGCGCGAGCGCGCCCAGCCGAGCAGCTCGATCGCCGGCGGCACGACTGCCGCGAGCCGGCTCACGTCGTTGCCGAGCGATTCGCCGAAGCCGCCCGGCTCGACGAAGTCGCGCTGCATGTCGATCATCACCAGTGCGGTCCGCGCCGCATCGAACTCGAACGGCCGCGGCTGCGCCGCGACGCGACGCACCGACGAAGACAGCTCGCTCATGCGGTCCCCTCCGCAAGCGCCTCGGCCACCGGCCGAGGCGCGTCGTGCGCGTCGTGCGCACCGCCCATCCGCCGCCCGATCTCGGCGCGGTCCTCGGCGGCCCGCGCGGTCTCGTAGACGAGCGCGCCCTCCGACATCACCAGCACCCGGTCCGACAGCTCGATCAGCTCGTCGAGGTCCTCGCTGACCAGCAGCACCGCGGCGCCGCCGTTGCGCGCCTCGAGCAGCCGACGGTGGATCTCGTCGACCGCCGCGAAGTCGAGACCGAAGACCGGGTTCATCACGACCAGCACCCGGCAGCCGCGCGACAGCTCGCGCGCGAGCACCGCCCGCTGCACGTTGCCGCCGGACAGCGTGCCGATCGGGGACTCGGGCCCGCGGGTCTTGACGCCGAACGTCTCGATGCGCGGCAGCGCGGCGGCCGACATCCGCGACGGGCTCAGCCAGCCGGCCCGCGCGAGCGGCGGCGCGTCGAACTCGCGCAGCGCGAGGTTCTCCGCGACCGACATCGCGGCGACGCAGGCGTTGCGCAGCGGCTCCTCGGGCAGGCTGCCGACCCGGTGGCGGGCGATCTCGGCGCGGCGGCCCCGGTAGCGCTCGCCGCCGATCAGGATCGCTCCGGACGCGGGCTCGCGCTGCCCGAGCAGCGTCTCGACCAGCTCGCGCTGGCCGTTGCCGGACACGCCCGCGATGCCGAGCACCTCGCCGGGTCGCACCGCGAGCGACGCATCGCGCACCACGCGCCGCCCGGCGTCGTCGGCGACGCTCAGGCGCTCCACGACGAGCGACGGCGCCACGCCGGCGTCCACCGGGTTGCGCGGCGGCAGCTCGCGGCGGCGCGCCGCGCCGATCATCGCGTCCGCGAGCCGCACCGCGTCGAACTCGCCGACGTGGCCGCCCGCCACCCGGCGCCCGCGCCGCAGCACGGTCACGTCGTCGGCGAACGCTGCGACCTCGCGGAACTTGTGCGTGATCATCACGACGGTGAGCCGCCCGGCGTGCGCCATGCCGCGGATCGCGCCGAGCACCTCGTCGGCCTCGTCGGGCGCGAGCACCGAGGTCGGCTCGTCGAGGATCAGCAGCCGGTTGTCGGCGTAGAGCTGCTTGAGGATCTCGGCCTTCTGCTTCTGGCCGGCCGCGAGCGCCGAGACCGGCACCTCGAGCGGCAGCGTGAACGGCGTCGTGTCGAGGAAGCGGCGCATCGCGGCGATCGTCGAAGGCCAGTCGACCACCGCCTTCAGGCCGCCGCGCGCGAGCGCGAAATTCTCGGCGACCGTCATCGAGGGCACCAGCGTGAAGTGCTGGTAGACCATGCCCACGCCGAGCGCGCGCGCCGCCTGCGGCGAGCCGACGTCGCGCTCGCGGCCGTCGACGAGGATGGAGCCGGCGTCGGGCCGGTGGTAGCCGACCAGGCACTTGACCAGCGTGCTCTTGCCCGCACCGTTCTCGCCCAGCAGCGCGTGCACCGTGCCCGGCCGCACCTCGAGGTCGACCGCGTCGAGCGCGACGAAGTCGCCGAAGCGCCTGGTCAGCCCGATGGTCTGCAGCGAGGGCGCGGCGTGTCGGCTCATGCCCGCCCCAGCGATGCCAGCACCTGCGACGAGCGGCCGACCGCGCCGAACACGCCGCCCTGCATCGTCACCATCTTCAGCGCGGCCTCGTGGTTGCCGAGGTCGGTCGCGCCGCAGCAGTCGGCGAGCACCAGGCACTCGAAGCCGCGGTCGTTCGCCTCGCGCATCGTCGTGTGCACGCACACGTCGGTGGTGATGCCGGTCAGGATCAGGTTGCGGATGCCGCGGGTGCGCAGCATCAGCTCGAGGTCGGTCGCGCAGAACGAGCCCTTGCCGGGCTTGTCGACGATCGGCTCGCCGTCGATCGGCGCGAGCTCGGGGATGATCTCCCAGCCCGGCTCGCCGCGCACCAGGATGCGCCCGCAGGGTCCGGGGTCGCCGATGCCGGCACCGATGCGCCGCGAGCGCCAGCGCTTGTTCGCCGGCAGGTCGGCGAGGTCGGGCCGGTGACCCTCGCGCGTGTGGATCACGTGCATGCCGACGGCCCGGGCCGCGGCCAGCAGGCGGCCGATCGGCGCGATCGGCGCGCGGGTCATCGACAGGTCGTAGCCCATGCGGTCGACGTAGCCGCCGATGCCGCAGAAGTCGGTCTGCATGTCGATGATCACCAGCGCGGTGTCCGACGCGCGGAACGCGCCGTCGAACGGCCACGGATACGGATCGGCGTCGATCTGCGGGAAGTCGGTCATCGGCGGGCTCCCTGTCGTGCGGACGCAGCGCTCAGGCGGCCTTGCGTGGTGCGGCCGCGAGCGGCAGGCCGTCGGGGCCGGCGGGCTCGGCGCCGACGTAAGCGCGCGTCGGCGGCGCGAAACCGCAGGACGTGCCGTCGACGTGCACCACCTCGCCCTCCCACGGCAGCCGGTAGCGGCCGTCGACCATGTCTTGCATGAAGGTGTACGGGCAGTCCTGCGCGCCGCCCTTCACCGCGACGTAGCCGCGGTGCCAGAGCTGGTAGGGGTTGTTCTCGACACCCCAGTGCTTCCGGGCCTCGCGCACCAGGTCGGGCCGCACCTCGCAGGTGACGATCTCGTCGGGCCGGTTCGAGCCCTCGACCAGCACGGTGCCATCGAAGTCGCAGACCATGCCCTCGCCCATCGAGTCGAAGCTGCCGTCGCTGCCGCACAGGCACACGCTCGCGGTCACCATCAGGTTCTGGAACGCGTTGGCCTGGTTGGTGATCTTCCATGCGTGGCGGATCGGCGCGGTGTAGCCGGCGGTGCGCAGCATGATCTCGGCGCCCTTGTAGGCGCACTCACGCGCCATCTCCGGGAACATGCCGTCGTGGCAGATGATCAGCGCGAGGCGGCAGCCCTTCGGGCCGTCGATCACCGGGATGCCGAGGTTGCCCGGCTCCCACGCCTCGACCGGCACCCAGGGGTGCAGCTTGCGGTAGTACAGCGCGATGCGGCCGGTGTCGTCGATGACCAGCCCGGTGTTGTACGGGTTGCCGCCGGGGTTGGCCTCCATGATCGAGAAGCAGCCCCAGATTCGGTTCGCGACGCAGGCCGCGCGGAAGGCCGCGACCTCGGGTCCGTCGAGCGACACCATCAGCTCGGGCGCGGTGCTCATCGACAGCCCGTGCAGCGCGTACTCCGGGAACACGACGAGGTCCATGCCCGCGTTGTTGCGCCGCGCCTTGCCGACCATCGCGACGATGCGGTCCGCCTGCGCCGCGAGCTGCGCCGGTGTCTCGACCACCGGCAGCTGCAGCTGCACCAGCCCGATCACCACGCCATTCGGCGACTTGTTCAATCCACCCAGTCCGCTCATCGCAAGGCTCCCGCGTCAACGCGTCATCGACAGCTCGCCCGGCGCACCGATCGAGGCGCGGGCCTTTGAGGTGCTGGCGAGCATGATCGCCAGCGTCAGCACGTACGGTGCGGCGTTCCACAGGTGGTAGCCCGCCTGCACGCCCACCGCCTGCAGCGCCGGGCCGATCGAGCCCGCGCCGCCGAAGATCAGGGCCGCCTTGAAGCAGCCGAGCGGCCGCCATCGCGCGAAGATCACCAGTGCGACCGCCATCACGCCCTGCCCGCTCGAGAGCGCTTCGTTCCAGCTGCCCGGGTAGTAGAGCGACAGGTAGGCGCCGGCCACGCCGCCGAAGAAGCCGCCGAGCGCGGTCGCCTGGATGCGCGTGCGCGCGACCGGCAGGCCGAGCGCGCGCGCGGCGTCGGCCGAGTCGCCGACGGTGCGCAGCTGCAGGCCCCAGCGCGTGTTGGCGAACGCCCAGTGCAGCGCGAGCGCGAGCGCGGCGCCGACGACGAAGAGCGCGTTGACCTGCAGTGCCGCACGCAGCGCCGGCAGCTCCGCCCAGCTCCCGAGGTCGATCGAGGGCAGGCGCGGTGCGGTCGGCTGCACGTAGGCCTTGCCGAAGAAGAACGCGAGGCCGAGCCCGAGCACGATCAGCGAGATGCCGACGGCGGTGTCGTTGACCCGCGGCAGGCTGCACAGCAGCCCGTGCACCGCGCCGAAGACCACGCCGGACATGCCTGCGGCGAGCACGCCGAGCCAGGGCGAGCCGGTGTGGTACGACACCGCGTAGCCGAACATCGCGCCGAACACCATCGTGCCTTCGAGGCCGAGGTTGATGCGGCCGGACTTCTCGGTGATGCACTCGCCGAGCGAGACGAAGAGGAACGGCGTCGAGACCCGGATCGCGCCGCCGAGCACGGCGATCAGGACGGTGAGGACGGCGTCCATGTCAGCGGCGCTCCTTCGGCAGGAACGCGTCGCCGGCGAGGATCGCGACGAACAGCAGCCCCTGCAGCACCATCGTCGTCGCGTCGGGCAGGTCGAGGCGGCGCTGCAGCAGGCTGCCGGCCGCCGAGATGCCGCCCATCAGGATCGCGACCGGCACGATCGCGAGCGGCTGCTGGCGCGCCATGAACGCGACCAGGATGCCGGTGGTGCCGTAGCCGGCGAGCACCGACGCGTTGGCCGTGCCGTGCACCGCGATCGTCTCGATCGCGCCGGCGAGGCCCGCGGCCGCGCCGCCGAGCGCGCAGGCCGCGACGATCAGCCCGCCGACCGGCAGGCCGACCAGCAGCGCCGCGCGCGGATTGCCGCCGGCGACCCGCAGCGCGAAGCCCTGCGTGCTGCGCGACAGCGCGAGCTGCGCGAGCACGCAGGCGACGACGCCGATCGCGAGGCCCCAGTGCACGTCGAGGCCGGGGATCGCACCGAGCATCGCCGATTCGGGCAGCGGAAAGGTCGACGGCTTGTTCAGGCTCGCCGGGTCGCGCAGCGGACCCTCGACCACGTGGTTGAACACCGCGATCGCGATGTAGGACAGCAGCAGGCTGCTGATCGTCTCGTTCAAGCCGCGGTGCGCCCGGAACCAGCCGGCGAGCGCGAACCAGGCGGCGCCGCCCGCCATGCCCGCCGCCGCGCCGGCGACGAGCGCGCCGGCGCCGAGCGAGGGCAGCAGCGGCACCGCGACCGCCGACGCGGCGAGCGCGCCGATCGCGAGCGCGCCCTCGCCCCCGATCATCACCAGCCCCGCCTGCGCGGGGATCGCGACCGCCAGCCCGGTGAGGATCAGCGGCGCCGCGCGCAGCAGCGTGTTGTTCCAGGAGAAGGCGCTCGAGAAGCCGCCTTCGACGATCGTCGCGTAGACCTCGATCGGGTTGCGCCCGATCGCGAGCACGAAGACCCCGAACGCAAGCAGGCCGGCGACGATCGAGCCGATCGGCACCAGCCATCGCAGCATCGCGGGCGACGGCGCCGCCGGGCGGCGCGCGCCCGGCAGCGCGGCGGGACTCGAGGCCATCGGGCCGCGTCCTCGGCGAGGGCGGTCAGCTCGGAATCGAGCCGAGCACGCCCTCGACCAGCCAGTTCATCTTCTCGAGCTCGAGGTTGGTCATCTCGAGCGTCGTGCCGCCCGGGACCACCGTGCCGCCCTTGTTGTCCTTGATCGGCCCCTTGAAGATCGCGTCGCCCTTCTTCATCGACGCGAGCGCCGCTTCGCCGGCTTCCTTGGCCTTCGGCGACACCGAGGGGCCCCAGGCGGACATCTTGACGAAGCCCTCCTTCAGCCCGCCGCGCAGGAAGTTCAGGTGCGGCTTGCCGGTGCGCGCGGCCTCGACCAGCATCCCGTACGGCGTCGCCCAGTCCCATTCGGCACCGGTCAGGTAGCCCTTCGGCGCGAGCGCGGCCTGGCTCGCGTGGTAGCCGCAGGACATGATGCCGCGCTTCTCGGCGGTCTCGACGACGACCTTCGGCCCGTCGACGTGGCAGGTGACGACGTCCACGCCCTGGTCGATCAGGCTGTTGGTCGCCTCGGCCTCCTTGACCGGCATCGACCAGTCGCCGGTGAAGATCACCCGCGTGGTGATCGACGGGTCGACCGAGCGCGCGCCCATCGTGAACGCGTTGATGTTGCGCAGCACCTGCGGGATCGGCTTGGCGGCCACGAAGCCCAGGCGCTTGGACTTGCTCATGTGGCCGGCGACGACGCCCGACACGAACTGGCCGCCGTCGATGTAGCCGAAGTAGGAGCCGGCGTTCTTCGGGTGCTTGCCCTCGGTCCACATGCCGCCGCCGTGCGCGAAGCGCACCTTCGGATACTTCTCGGCCATCCGCAGCATGTGCGGGTCGAAGTAGCCGAACGAGGTCGCGAAGATCAGCG